>DESX01000023.1 GCA_002362065.1 Solobacterium sp. UBA3303 | reverse complement strand
TTCCCTGTTCGAAGTTTCTGTATAATCCGATCGAAGAGATCAGGATGATCGAAAACGACATTACAAACGACGGAAGGATGCTTCTAAGGATCTGTTCATTGTTTCTTTTCTCATAAGGCTCATAGGCTTTGAGTTTTTCAAGAGAAAGCGTAACCGGCTCCTGTTTCAGACAGTAAAGCTTTCGATAGGTCTTCCGTTTATACTTAGGCTTGAACGCCTTGACTTCGAAAAGCGGCAGATGATTTTCGATCTGAAAGGAATTGATGTACAAAAACGCTTCATAGTAATAGATGTGTATGCCAAGGATCTCGATCAGATCGCCATCCTTCAGACAAAGGCCATCATAGCCTTTTTCATTGACAGAAAACTCAAGATCGGAATCGATGCAGCCGTTATGCAGAAGGAATTTCCCTTCCTTCAGATACGGATCGAGGATCTTGATATCACTTTCCTTTAATGAAGAGATCATCAGATCCCGGTTTTCATAAAACGCATACGCATCAACACCCTGCCCATCCCGATAAACAAAGAGTTCCAGTGTATCAAAACTGCCTGTGGACTCGATGATGTATCTCTCATCTTTCAAAGCAGTGATCTTGTCTCCGCTTTGCAGCTGAAAGCCATCCTTGCACAAAAGATAATACGTACCGTTTTTGAAATAGAAGCATATACCCTCATATTCAAAAGAAGCTTCTTCGCTTAACTTATGATGGATATAGCGTTTGCGGTCTTTAATGATCAGATATTTCATCCTGTTGACACCAGTATATTGACGTAAGCATCATGCGCTTTGTCTTTTGTTTCCACTTTGATGCGCACACTTCCCGGCACAAGAGCTTTGATCACTCCGTTTCCCACCGAAGCGATCGATGCGTCTTCACTGCTGTAAAGAAGATCTTCTTCCGTATAGCCTTCCGGAAGTGCTTTGACAATGATCTGATAGGTCTCATCGATCTTTAATACTTCCGCGTAAGAATCAAGAACGATGTGATCGGATCGTACAGTCTCCATTTCCTTGAGCTGTACCCGTTTGTTGCGTGTGCATTTCTCAACGAAGTGCCCGTTTTCAATGTGGTGCAGATTGCCAAATATCTGATCTTCCTCATCCAGCAAAGAAAAACTGCGGCTGAAGCCAAGTTTGTTCATCTGTGAGCGGGAGGTGTTGAGCCCAAGATCCATCAGCCAGTGCAAGGACACATCACCACACACTAAGACATCCGGATCGTACTGGCAGATCTCGCTTAAACCCGAATAAGGTATGGCAGAAGCTTCGCTTTCCACGTTTCCTTCTTCGTCATAGAAATGAAGGGTCGAGCGTACGACTCCTCTGACACCGCTGTCGAGCTGTGCATCCGCCAGAAGCACACCTAAAGCTTCCACGCCAAGATCGCTTGACAATACTCCTTTTGCGCTTGCCTGCAGGATGCAGTTGAGGTCATGATCGTGCTGGTTGATGTAGCGGATCTTCCCATTCCTGGTCTCAAAGCCAAGCTGATGGGCATTGCGCAATACAAATTCCATCTTGCCCGAGGCGTACAAACGGATCCTGAGGTCAAGGACCAGATCAAGGCCTGGGATATTGCCGATCGGAACCTTCACTTTGCATAAAGGAATGGAGACTTCCTCATCATCGTTCAGTGGCACGATCAAAGAATTCAAAAGACTTTTGAAGGAACTCGTATCGAGATCCTTGAACTTCAATCGATAGTTCTTATAGCGGCTGCAGGAGACGCCAAGCTTTTGCGTCGTATTGAATTTCAGGGAAAAGAAACAGTTCTTCAGATCGTTTTTCCTATCATTCCATTTGAGATCCGCTTTGACGTTGTTGATGCTGACATCGAAGTAGCTGTTGAGTCCGTTCTCATTTTTCGAGATGTGCAGATCGATACCTGATGTACTTAACGAATACGATACGCGAAAACCGGATGTATGAAAGACGTGACTGTCATTTGAAGAAAGCAGATGATAGAGTTCATTAACATAGGACGTATCCTCATACGTTTCTCCATACGGTATGACTGTCGCCTGATTGAAATCAATATTTGAAGAAATCTCGATCTGAAGGTCTTCGTAGATCTCCTCGTATTCCGCTTTCCTTGTCTCGATATTCCCGTCTTCAGTCTTTGCAACGATCGCATATGCAGACCGTTCCGGATCATAGACAAGATCACCTGTTTCAAGATCCGCATCATCGATGCCCTTAACTTCTTCTTTTAACGTTTCTTCATAGGCTTCCAGGAAATGTGCCTGGTTTAATAAAACGACTGCTTTATCGATCAGTTTCAAAGCTTCTTCTTCACTGACTTTTGTTTTCTCTTTTATTGAGTGATCAAAGAAGTCTTCGCTTTGAAGCACTTCAAAAGGATCACCATCCTTCTGCAGAAGATTGCAGATACTGTAGGACAGAAAGCCATAATCAAGTGCTTCATCCAGCAGGGATAAGTCTTTTCGTTCAATGACTTTCCAGTCGATCAGAGCCTTCCTGTTTTCTTCTTCATCTGAACTCATGCCTATGCCGCTTTTGAAAGCCAGAGTATTCAGATATGCCCTGATCGGATAAGAAGGACCTGCCTTGCAGGAAAAGCAGCATATAGCCAGCAATACTACCGCAAGACAGATCCTTGTCTTTTTAATCAAAGTTCGATGCATTGGCGACGATCGTTGATTCGAGAGAATCGTAATCGTTCACTGTGGAATCCAGGAAACGGGCATAGGATTCGATCACTTCCGATTCATCGATAAATTTCGCAGAAAAGCGCTGAAAGCGAGACAGCAGCATCTCTTCGCCATCCGATAGCCAGATGCTGTTGAGTTCGTGCATGATCCTGTTTACATAGTTCAGGATGTCATCAAGTGCTGAATTGTAGTTCCTTATGGCGGAAGCAGTTTCGGATACTTCCGATAAGGTGATCTGAATGTTGTTTTGCATGACATTTTCCTCATAACGATCTCAATCGGCTGGCTCTGGCATAGATCTCATCCTGCGTCTGTCTGTATGCCCTGGCAGAATTTCTTAAAAAGTCCGCATACTGGCGCATAATGATGGAAATCTGCCGCAGATCATCTTCGAAAGCCTTGATCTGGTTGGTAAAAGCCGTATTATCTTTTCCCTTCCAGGATGAAGACATCTTGTCGACCTGAATATAGATCGCCTGATAATTGCGGTCATAATCGTGATTGGCTTCTTCGATCTTCAGGGCAGCTGACTCAAGTCTTTCCGGTTCGACCATGATTGATCTCATAAAGTATATTTCCTCCTTCATATCTTTATTTGCGGAAAAAAGCCGTTCACCTAAAGTCAATGTTTGTTTTTACAATCTTCCAAACAAAAAATGAGGATCTCTCCTCATCTTTCAGCTAAAGCATATATGAATATCGATCTATTTGATCTTCAGGAATTCACTTAGTTCCTTGCGGGTATTGAGCCTTGGCTCACCATCCCCTTTTCCGATCGCGATGACTGATAAGATCTGTTCATCTTCCGGGATCTCAAAATAGGCAGCGATCGCCTTTACATCCCTCAGGCCCATGATCAGAGTGTCATAGCCCATTTCCTTTGCTTTCAAAAGAAGATAGGCATCGGAAAGGCCGAGATCATAGGCACCCCAGAGTTCACCTTCCTCAGACATCTCACCGGGTCTCACAGATCCGGAAAGGCCCTTCTTGTAAGCCGAGATGATGTAAGCGGCATTCCTTGAAGAATTCCTGTTGAAATCAGGAAGTGCTTCATAGACTTTTTTGATCGCTTCATCTGACAAGGCTGCATAGTAGCGGTGAGTCTGTGAATTCTTCCAGGATGGCGCCTTGCGGCAGCAATCGATGATCGCTTCCAGATCTTCTAAGGAAATGCGTTGTTCTTTGTACTTGCGGATACTTCTTCTGGTTTCAGTCAGTTTTGAAAATTCCATCGTTTTCTCCTCTATCGGTTTTCGATCTCGTAGCGTATATAGTGGGACATCTTTTCGCCTTTCCTCAAGACCGGCAAAAGATATTTTTCACCATAATTGATGCCATTCGGGAAATACTGGCATTCCAGGGCAAGGCCTTCGTAATGATCATAGACCCTGTCATATTTTCCATGTTCACCGCCAAGATAGTAAGCGGTGTAGACATGCATATCCGGAAGATCGGAATAGACGTTCAATTGCAGCTTCTCATTCCTGAAGCTTGCCATGAGCTTGTCATCGAAGTTTTCCCAGACATAGTTGTTGTCGATGCCTTTGGAAAGTTTGTTCAGATTTTCCTTCAGCTTTCTAAACGAAGTGAAATCATAAGCCGTATCTTTGACATCCTTTACTTCATCAAGGGTCAGAGAATATGCATCAACAGGCGCATATTTATCTGTTGTCAGACAGAGTTCATCTTCCAGGATGCTTCCTTCATTCAGTGTGAAATAGGAATGGTTGGTGATATTGAACAGCGTATCTTGATCTGCTTCTCCTTCAAAGCAGAAGAACAGATTGTTTTCATCAAGCCGATAGGTGACATAGATGTTCAGGTTACCCGGAAAGCCCTCTTCCCCATCCTTTGAAAAATAGGACAAGGTGATGCTGGTGTCATCTTTATTTACGAGTTTCCATTCCTTGAAGGCGAAGCCATTGACCCCGCCGCCATGCAGCTGGTTCATATTGTCGTTGACGGAAAGCTTGTATTCCCTGCCGTTTAATGTAAAACAGGCATTTCCGATACGGTTGGCATTTCTGCCGATGCTGGCGCCAAAATTGGGACCAGGACACTTGCGGTATTCTTCTTCTGTTTCAAATCCCAGGACGAGATCTCTGCCGCTTTTCTTGTCGATCAGCTTCATCAAAGTTGCACCAAGCTCACCGATCTGGGCTTTCAGAAATTCATTTTCAATAATGTGGATCATATTCCTCCTTAAGCGATCTTCTTGATCGTTCTTCCTTCCAGCAGTTTTCCATAGACGATGACTCTTTCCGGCGGAAGTTCCGGTTCATTGATCATCTGTAAGAGCTTGCGGGCAGCGATCGCACCGAGCTCCTTCGTATTCTGTTCATAGGTCGTCAGATTCATGATCTTGGCCATATTGATGCCATCATATCCGGCTGCCGAGATATCCTCCGGGACACTTAAGCCATTGGAAGTGATCGCCTCAAGACCGCCGATATAGGAATAGTCATCCGGGAAGATGATCATCGTCGGCCGGTCTTTCAAGGCAAGCAATTGTCTGGTCTTTTCGTTGCAGTCCTGTATGTCGTGATAATGACCCGCAAGGATGTGATCGTCCTTGATTTCAAGACCCAGCTGGCCGCAGGCACTTCTAAAGCTTGTGATCCTTTCCCTGGTGACCGCCGTATCATCGCCATGTATAAAGGCGATATTGCGATGGCCCATCGAATAGGCATAGCGCACGATCGCTCCTAAACCCTGTGTATTATCCGATAAGACGGCAGCACAGCCATCGAGCACATAATCGACCACCACGACCGGGATCTTGGAGCTGGCAAGTTCCTTCACTTCCGGATCTTCGAAATCCGCTGTCATGATGACGACACCATCGACATTGCGGTATTCCACGTGTTTGAGATATGTGGTCTTTCTTCCGGCGATCGCATGATTGATGAAGGTGATGTCATAGCCATGTTTCTCCGCTTCCCTTTGGAAGCTCTCAAGGATCATTGAAAAATACTCATGGCTCAATCCCGCTCTTTCATCCGCAAACAGGATACCGATATTATATGTTTTATTGGTCTTTAAAGCTCTGGCCGCAACATTGGCTGTATAGCCAAGTTTTGCAGCTACCTTCCTTACCTTCTCTTTGGTCGCCTGGGATATATCACCCTGGTCATTTAAAGCTTTGGAGACGGTAGCTACGGAAACACCACATTCTTTTGCGATATCTTTGATTGATGCCATCTTATATAAGCTCCAGTAAATCCGCTCTAATCATATCATAATGCGCATCGACAAAACCAAAATCCATTTCCTTATAGGACCATAAGCTTCTTCCTATGTGGTACATTTCAAAGGCTTCACTGATGCATTTATACCATTTCAATGTTTCATTGGGATCCGCTCTGTCGATGACTCCGTATTCGCCGCAATATAATGCAACACCCCTTTGTTCAGCGATCTGCACAGCTTCCTTAAACAGATCCTTGAAGTAGGATGCATCGATCAGATCATTCGTTTCCGGGAAAGCATCTTCGTATTCCTTATCGATATACTTTCTTCCGTTTGTCCTGTATGTCTCATAGCTGCTTTCAAAAGGCATCCGGAAATCTTCATCCATGCCCTTGATCCAGTAGGCGCCCTGGTGGGTAAAGATGAGCGGCGAATAACAATGGAAATTGTAGACGATATTTTCGTCATACGGTTCATCGAGGTCTTTGATCGCTTCGATCGAATTGTTGTAATAACCGCCCACTAAGATCTTAATATCTGGCGCATAGACCCGGATCGCTTCGATCGCCTTTCTGACGATCTGATTCCAGGTCTTGCAGAAACGCTTCTCGCTCACCTCGTTGAGCAGTTCAAAAGAAAGGTTTCCTTCTTTTCCAAAACGCTTTGCCAGTTCTCTCCAGATCTCATAGAAGATCTGCTGCAGGTCTTCGTTTTCGAAAAAGCCGCTTTCCTTTTCCCCGTCATCAAAACTGAAACCAACCGTCTTATGAAGGTCTAAGATCATGTTGAGATCATTATCCTTAGACCAGCGGATACAGTTTTCGATACGTTTCATTCCATCTTCTTTAAAACTGCAGTCTTTGTTTAAGATCAGTTCATAATCAATGGGAATGCGCACATGATCAAAGCCCAGACGTCTGATCCTTGAAAAATCATCCTTGTGAATGAACTGATCATAACGTTTCTGGCTGTGATCGCATTGTGAAAACCAGCCACCGAGATTGATTCCGTGCCGGTATCCTTTCAATTCTTTCATATGGAGATCCTCCCTTTACAAGAAGATCTAGTATTCCAGGTTCTTCTGATCTGCTTTGGAGAAGATGTGACAGACGCTGCCGCTGAAAGACAGACAGACATCCTGATCGATGTAATCAACAGCCTTGCCTTCGGTCGGAACGATCGCGATGACATCCTTGCCATCAACGCTCATATGCAAATGACAGGACGGACCCATCAGTTCGGAGACATCGACTTTTCCTTTGATGCCTTCCCTTCCTAAAACGATGTGATCCGGACGGACGCCTAAGATGACATCCTGTTCTTCAACGTTGTTGGCATTTAGTCTTTCCTGTTTGTCATCAGCAAGGACAACTTTATAGCCATCGGAAACGACTGCATATCTGCCGTTTTCCTTGATCAGTTTTGCATCAAAGTAGTTCATCTGCGGTGTACCGATGAAGCCGGATACGAAGAGGTTCCTTGGATGATCGTAGACTTCCTGCGGCGTACCGATCTGCTGAATGAAACCATCCTTCATGACAACGATACGGTCACCCAATGTCATAGCTTCGGTCTGGTCGTGCGTGACATAGATGAAGGTCGTATTGATGCGCTTTCTCAGTTTGATGATCTCAGCACGCATCTGGTTTCTCAGTTTCGCGTCGAGGTTTGACAAAGGCTCATCCATCAGTAAGACTTTCGGATCACGAACGATCGCACGGCCAATTGCAACTCTTTGTCTCTGACCGCCGGAAAGAGCTTTTGGTTTTCTGTCGAGATATTGCGTGATATCGAGGATATCCGCAGCTTCCTTGACCTTGCGGTCGATCTCGTCTTTTGGCGTATTCTTGATCTTAAGCGAATATGCCATATTGTCATAGACCGTCATATGCGGATACAGTGCATAAGACTGGAAGACCATTGCGATATCCCTGTCTTTTGGCTCAACGGCATTGACCAAAACGCCATCGATATACAGTTCACCGCTTGTGATCTCTTCCAGGCCTGCGATCATCCTTAACGTTGTGGATTTGCCACAGCCTGAAGGGCCGACTAAGACGATGAATTCCTTATCCTTGATATTTAAAGAGAATTCCTGCACTGCAACAACACCCTCATCGGTGATCTGCAGGTTGACTTTATTGGTCTGCGGATTTTCTTCTTTTGCTTTTCTTAGAAATCTTCTCTGCTTTTTCTCACTGTCGCCGATCGGATAGACTTTCTTGATATTTTTAAGAATTACTTCTGCCATACTCTTTATTCTCCTTATCCTTTAACTGAACCCGAAGTGACACCCTTGATGATGGACTTCGATAAGATCACATAGATCACCATGACCGGCAAGATCGCCATCAGCATCAGCATGTACACCTTGCCCATATCAAACTTGGAATAGTCCGCACTCCTTAGTGTTGCGATCATGACCGGGACTGTCTTGACATCCGGCTTGTTCAATAACAGGTTTGGCATGAAATAGTTGTTCCATGATCCAACAAAGGAGAAGATCATCTGCACGGCGATGGCCGGCTTCATGATCGGAAGCACGATCTCATTGAAGATCCTGAACTCATTGGATCCGTCGATCCTTGCGGCCTCGACCATATCTAATGGAAGTGTCGCCTGCAGATACTGGTACATGTAGAAGTAGACCGCAGGTGCTGCAACGCTTGGGATGATCAATACCCAGAGCTTATTGGTCAGGTTGTATTTGAAGGCCAGCTGAATGAAACCGACAGCTGAGACCTGT
This sequence comes from Solobacterium sp. UBA3303, assembly GCA_002362065.1. Lineage (GTDB taxonomy): Bacteria > Bacillota_I > Bacilli_A > Erysipelotrichales > Erysipelotrichaceae > Colivicinus. The sequence goes on along the minus strand of DESX01000023.1, from coordinate 957 downwards.
GAAGGGATCATCATGATCGCCAGGATGAATAAGTGCACCAGCTTTTTAAAACGGAAGTTGTAGACGTAAGTTCCATAAGCCGTCAAAGCTGAGAAATATGTCGTAAGTGCACCGGAAGCGATGGCAACGATGAAGCTGTTTTTCATGCCGACCGGGATATTGATATCCGAATCGTGCCATGCGTTATAGAAATTGGTGAAGAAGTTGTTTGCCGGGATCAGCGTGAAGCCGCTTTGCAGCTGCCCATGAGATCTCGTGGAGTTGACAAACATCAGATAGAAGAAGAACAGACACAGAAAACTTAAGAAGATCAGTATCGCATAAACGACGATGCGCGATATCGTGAGCTTGAGCTGTGCCGACTTGTTTGCATCTTTTTTCATTCCCTTTCCCCTTTCTATTTATTGTTCGTATTGATCGACTTGAAGACGAAAGTCGATAAGACCGCAGTGATGATGAATAACAATACCGATACCGCACCGGCCATGCCGTAGTTCTTGGAGATGCCAAGGAACTGGTTGAGGTACATGATCAAAGTCATCGAAGTGTTATCCGGAATGCCCTTGCCGTTGGTCAAGACCTGTGGCACATCAAACATCTGGATACCGCCGATCATCGATGTGATGAAGACGTAGACAAAGATCGGCATCAGAAGCGGCATCGTGATATTGAAGAAGACCTGGGTAGAGGTCGATCCATCCAGTCTTGCGGATTCGAATAAGGCTTCATCAATACCCTGAATGCCCGCCATCAGTAAGATCGTCGTATTGCCAAACCACATTAAGAAGTTCATCAAGGCGATCAGGCTCTGTACCGATACCTGAAGGCCTAAGAAGTTGATCGGTGTCTGTGCAATGCCGGATGAGATCAAAAGCTGGTTGATCGGACCGACTTGTGAGAACAAGGCGAAGAATAACATCGAGAATGCCGAAGCCATGATCAGGTTAGGCATATAGA
>DESX01000039.1 GCA_002362065.1 Solobacterium sp. UBA3303 | reverse complement strand
AAAAACTGGCTGGCAGGTATAGCAAAGAATGATGGTGAAAGACATATTGATTTTTTAGGTTTAGATTTCACTTACACCTGTAAAAACACCAATGCATATTCCGTTATTGACTTTGATGGTGATAAAATCTTTATTTCAAATCAGAATCTGGTCAATTACTGGAGACTTATGAGCGGAGAGTATACGTTTGTTATCTATTCAAACGGTTATGCTGCAGCCTATGAAACAAGTGAAAGAGTTCACATCGATGGCGCTGCTTCGATCGAATCGGAAGTCACAACAAGACAGAATGAAGATGGTGACTTGCTGATAGAATCGAAAGAAAAAGGATTCTTACGTGCTTTGGATTCTGATTCGGAGGTAAGCGAAGACGGTACATTCAAACAGGTCGGTTCCAGAGTGATCATCATAGATCAGAACGTCGTTTCTGGCAACGCGATCAGAAATATTCCTGCAAACGACAGATCGATGTTCATCAATACATCTGAAAAGAAAAAGATCGAATATGATGAACAAACCGAAACAGCACTGATCAAAGGAAAAACGCTTCTTGAAAACGGACTTGAATCCGGTACCTATTCGATCATTCTGATCCCGGATGGTTTCAGCATGGTAAGAAATACCGGCCTTGTGCTTGACCTGGATAATATAACAGATATCCATGGGGTTCGGATCGAGCTTGTTGATGGTGATCTCGTCATCACCGCTGATGATAATGAATGGCTCAAAGCATTGGCTGCCTTTGCGGAAGAATTTGTCTATGAGTCAAGCAAGAACAAAGAGGGCGGAACGATCCGGTTCTTCTCGGTCGATGAAAACCGTGATCCGGATGGCCGCTACAATACGACGATCGGCAATAAGATCGTCGATGAGGCAGGCTTTAAGGATGAAAAGGAATACTATCATCTGAGCGAAGATGGAACAAAGCTCATCATTCCGAAAACTACCATCTCGATCTACGATTTGATTACCGGAACATATGGCATCGAATTTAAGGCTTTGGGCTATGATCCGGTCACGATCTATCAGGATATCGAAACATTTGTCATAGATGAAAGTATTGAAGCTTCCGTTGAATTCAACAAGGATGAGGGATTGGTCCTGACATCCAACAACAAAAAGTGGCTCGATGGACTGACGGAAGTTGAAAGCAATTCGGTCTTTGATTCCTACATCTATCTTTACAATAACGAAACAGGAAGCGGCAAGTTCAACGGCAGATTCGACAACAGATTCCATGAACTTGTGCGAAAGGATGAACGCACGGTCGTGATCCCGGTGGATTCCATGATCGAATCAAGAGGTTTTGAGACTGATGACTATACCGTCAAGATCAAAGCCTATGGCTATACGACCTATATCTATCCGCAGACCGTTCATGTCACAGGTGCTCAGGAAGCCCCGGAGGATGTGGATTTCAAAGTGAATGAAAAAGGAAATCTCGTCGTCACTTCCCAAAGCGAGGATTTCTTAAAGAATCTGGTCAGGGAAACAGTCAGAGACGAAGATGGCAGAACCGTTAAAGCCGGTGGATGCATCAACATTCATTTCAGTGATATGCCATCCCCTGCAGTCTATACGCCGGGAGTCAACTGGTTCACTTTCGCAAATGAGGATGGAAAAACGCAGCTTGTCTATGACGAAAATGAGAAAAAGGTCATCATTTCAAAAGAAATACTGAAGGCTGCCGGTGTGCAAAGTGAAACTTATAACGCTTCTGTTCATGCGTATGCATATAAGACAAAGAATTTTGATCGCGTCACGATCAATGTCGATCGGTATGAATATACCATCACATTCAATGCCAACGGCGGAACCGGCAAGATGGAAAAACAGACTGCAGTATCCGGCGTTGATACGAAACTGAATGAAAACCAGTTCACTAAGAAGAGTTATCGATTTGCGGGCTGGTCAACAAAGAACAGCGGTGAACCTAAATACGAAAATGAAGGTATCATCAATAAAGTCTTTGAAAAAGCAAATCAGAATATCACTCTCTATGCGATCTGGACCCCGATCAAGGTCGAAAAGATCACGATCACCGGTCCGGAAGAAGTGGCAGCAGGCAAGTCAGTCAAACTGGTCGCAAGTGCTGAACCAACGGATGCGGTCAATAAGAATGTTCTCTGGACAGTAGAGAAAGCAGAATATACGGATTCACAAGGTGTTGAACACGTCATTGAAACAGCGGCTGAACTCAAGAATTACGCTACTGTTTCCAATGGAACGCTTGCCGCAAAGAAAGTCGGACAGATCACTAGGATCACTGTCAGTGCTACGGCAAAAGATGGTTCCGGCATTGAAGCAAGCCATGTCGTTACGATCGTTCCGGCAGTTGAAACCGTCTCGATCTTCCATAATGGAGAAGATGTCTCCAAGAAGACGATCGGTGTCGATCCTAGCAAGACCAAGACAGTTGAATTAAGCGCAATGACTTATCCGGAAGATGCTTCCAAGAAAGTTACCTGGACTTCTTCCAATACAAAGAGCGCAACAGTCGATGAAAACGGTCTGGTCATGATCGTTGATGGTGTGACAAAGGCAACAGTCAAGATCACAGCCAAGGCAACCGATGGCACCAACAAGAACACGGCCGTTACCATCAATATCGCCAAGCTGGTCGAAAAGATCAAGGTCTATAACGTCAATGATCCGATCAATGATGAAGGAGAGCATTACTATGTTTCCGGCAATGCCCATATCGCTACAGGACAGAGCCTCAAATTAATGACGGAAGTTTCGCCGGAAGATGCTGCCAATAAGAGCGTTACCTGGGCGGTAGAGAAAGCAAAATATACGGATTCACAAGGTGTTGAACACGTCATTGAAACAGCAGCTGAACTTAAGAATTACGCTACAGTTTCTGCTGGTACAGTCAAGGCAAAAAGCGTAGATCAGAGGATGCTTGTTACGATCAGTGCAACCGCAAAGGATGGTTCCGGTGTGAAGGGTACTTACAGAGCATTCATCCATCCGCGAAGTACGTCTGTCGAATTACACTTTGAGTATGGCGAAGCACTTCCTGCGGATGCGTCGATCGGTGTCGATCAAAGTGCCGGAAAGACCTACTTGCTGGAAGCACAGGCTTTGCCTGAAGATGCAATACAGAAGTTCACCTGGACCTCTTCCAATAAGAAGATCGCCGAGGTGGATGATTATGGCTATGTAAGATTCACCGGTGTCAAGGGCACGGTCAAGATAACGGCTGCGGCAAAAGACGGTTCCGGAAAGAAGGCAAGCGTGAGCTTCTATCATGTGGACAATACCAGTGTTACGATCAGCGGCATTTACAAATACTATCCATTGGAAGTGGAAGAAGGTTATCAGGGCTCATTTCAGATTAATGCCAGAAACCAGAATTATGAGAACATCAACAAGGATGTCAGCTGGAGCAGTTCAAACGAAAACGTTGCAACAGTTGGTTCTGATGGACTTGTGACCTTTACAGGTTTGAGCGGCGTTGTAAGGATCAGCGCATCTTCCAAAGACCGCAGTGCTTCCGACAGCATAGAGATCACTGTAAAGAAATCCACTGACCGGATCACGAAGCTGGCTTTAGGGGATCTTGAAAGTGTCACCGAAAAATATCATGCCAAGGAAGAATATTTTGGTGAAAACTGGCAGGAGTTCACGTATGAATCTGAGAAATACGGAACCATTCATATCAGCAACGGTATCGCTTTGCAGGAAGAACTCTTCGATATGTGGAGACTTCCGCAGGGATCAGAGGTAAGGGATGCCGATGTCAGATTCTGGAATTATACCAAGAAGAGCAACAGGGTTATGGATTACTTTTACAGTTCGATGCTTCCTGATCATCCGGCGTTTGGTATCGAAGTGCGTCCTGAATACAATGAGATCTATTTTGATAGCTACGCTTTGATCCGTACGGATAAACAGGGAAACATCGTCATGAGGTGTTTTGATCCGAATGATGATTTCTTAACGAGAGATACAAGAAAAAATATGTTCCTGAATTTCGAGAATGAGCTTCTCGGTATCTATGATCTTTCAATTAATGACTTCATCGATATCGATACACTGTATCAGGTATTAGAGGGCAAATAATCCATTATTTGTTTCTGTAAGCTGTCTGAAAGTTATTCAGACAGCTTTTTTCATTTAGGGACTTCTTTTTTAAGTTATACTTATAAGTAGCAGGTAACGTTTTTCGTTATGTTTGGATATGAGCGATAAGGCTGTATTTTTGACAAAAGAAGAAACAGAACAAATAAAGAAACAGGCTGCAGAATTTCTGGCATCCCGGTATTTTTATGCAGCTTTTGATCAGTATAAGAAGATCTTGTGCGCTGAGCCGCATGACACAGATGCGCTTTTAGGTGCGGCGATGTGCGAGATCAAAGCAGATTCTTCGCAAAAACTGGTTAGGTATTATACGGATCTTTATTCACACGATGAATATGAGATCGTTTTAGCCTGTGACAAGGATGAAAGTCACATCGATGAGATGTGCGAAAAGAACACGGTCAAAGGCTATCTGGAAAAGGCGGAGATCAGAAAACTCTACAATTATGATGTTTCCTACAAGTCCTGTCTTTTCTCAAGAAGAAAACAAAGAGAAGAGATCGAAAAACTGATCAATAACAATGCCTATCTTTCCGGACTGAAGGAAATGGGCGCGGATGTGATCTATCAGATCTTATCGGCATATGATGAAAGGATCGATGATGCGGAAAAAGATGATCTGAAAAGGAGTGAGTCGATCCGCAATGACTACCAGCGTTTCCTCTACAAGACTTATGGAGAAGTCAGAGAGCTGAACCAGAAGGTCCTCCAGGAAAAAGATGAGGATTATAAAGCGCTGATCAGAAGCTTTGATTCCAGTTCGGATATCGAAGAGATCCGAAAGCTTTCTTTGCGTTTTGAACAGTTTGGCGATTACAAGGATGCGAAAAAGTATGTATCCTCCTGTGAAGAAAAGACAGAAGAGCTCAAAAAGGCAAAACAGGACAAGGATCTGAACCAGGTCATCGATAATACACTGCTGCGGGCAAAGTCTGATCTGATCAGAGGTGAGTTTTCTGCAGCTTATGATGGTTTTACCAAGGCGATCTCATTGGCTCCGGATAACGAAGAGGCAAGACTTGGCATCCTGATGGCCAGGACAAAGACCAGGGATGAGGATGCATTATTTGAATATTATGAACATCTCTATGATGAGGGAAAGACCGAAGTCCTGGAAGCCTGCAAGGAAGATACGCAGCACATCGAAGAGATGTCTTCAAAATATGCGCTGGAAGGTTTCTTAACGAAAGAGGCTATCAAAGAAAAGTATTCGTTTGACCTTACCTATATTTCTCAATTGCATTCCCGTATTCAGGAAGAGGAAGCTTTCAAACAGGATGCCGGATCCGATCCTGATCTCATTTATCTCAGAAAACATGGTTCCAAAAGGATCGCGGATCGCATCGATTCTCTGTTTCGGACGTATTCACTGCGTGTCAAGGAAGCAAGAGAAGAGGATGAAGCAAACATCAAGGCGATCTCAAGTGAATACCAGCGCTTCCTGTTTAAGACCTATGCCCATATCCGCAATCTGAATAAGAAAGCAGATGAACAGAAAAAAGACCACTACAGCAAGCTCATACGCAGCTATAAACTCAGTGATGATATAAACGAACTCGAAAAGATCGCGTTTGATCTCGAACGTCTGGATGATTACAAGGAAGCATCCCGTTATGTCGTTTTGGCCAGGAAAAAAATTGAAGATCTGCAGAAAGCTGAGAAGGACAATTCAGTTTCCCAGGCGATCGAAACAGCACTGGTTGCAGGAAAGGCCTATCTGGCGGCCGGTAATATGGATCTGGCCGATCAGAGTTTTTCGGATGTCCTTTCTTTGGACAGCGAGAATGCGCAGGCTTATTTGGGCATTTTAATGATCGAGACCGGCTGCAAGGATATTGATGAGCTCATTGATTACTACAAGGATCTTTTCTTTGAAGAAGATCCTGAGATATTGAAGGCAGGCAAGGAAGATCGGAAACACATCGAAAAGATGGTCAATGACTGCTGTATCGATTCTTATCTGTCCAAAGAAGAGATTGAAAAGTTCTATGACTTTGATCTGAACTACAAGTCTTACGTTTCTTCCAGGAAGAATGACAAGCAGCTGTTTGAAGAAGAAGTCAAGATGAATCCGCTGCTTGCCAAGGCAAGCGCGGTGAAGAATGATCAGGTCTCTTATTTCCTCGAGGAAGTAAGAAAGGCCTATGATCAAAGGATCGACGAGGCAAGACAGGACGATGAAAAACAGATCGCTTCTTTACGTCACATCTATGAGATCTATCTGAAGGAATCTGATCAGGCAGTAAGAAAGCTTTATGAAGAGCGTTTAAAGAAGAAAAACAGCGAAGATGAGACACTCTATCGCAAGAATGTACTGCAGTTCAATAAGGACCTGAACGAAGAAGAGCTCAATGAGCTGATCCTTCGTTTTGATCCGGAATACAAGGACGGCGAAAAATACGTTGAGGAATGTCAGAGACGTATCGTCGCCTTAAGGATCAGCAGGCAGAAGAACAAGCTCGATCTGCTGAAGGAAGAGGGCACAGAACTATTGGAGTGCCGTCTTTACGATGATGCAAAGCAGAAATTCAGTGAATACCTGGATATCGATCCGGACAATGAAGAGATCCGTCTCAAACAGCTGATGGCGGACAAGAAAGTCATTTCCCAGGATGAGCTTTTCGAATTCTATGGCAGGCTCTATGACTATGAGATCATCGAGACCAAGAGCCTTGATCAGGACGAAAGCAGACACATCGAGGAGATGATCGAAAAATCCTATATCCCGGGCCTTCTGGAAAAACAGGAGATCCGAAGGAAGTATCAGTTCGATCTGACTTATCCGTCGATGGTGAATGCCAGGACTGTGCAAAAAAGGCAGATCGAAGACGAACTTCGCCTCGATCCGAATCTCAGCTGGCTGAAAGAGAATGGTTCTGCACCGGTCAGACAGCGCATCGATGATCTGCTGTATCTTTACGATTACCGTTTGCAGGAAGCAAAAGAAGAAGATGAAAACAACGAAAGTTCTTTACGAAGAAACTATCGGTCTTTCCTGCGCAATACAGACAGGGAGGTCAGGAACCTTTACAATGAGCTGAATCGTCAAAGGATCAGAAAAGCCAAGGAAGAAAAGGTTTTAAGCAAGCCTGAAGTGATCCTTCCGCCTGAAGAGAAGACAGTTCCGCAGGAAGCACTGCAGCAGATAAAAGAGACTGTGACGGCTGAACAAAAGGAAGAGACCCCTGCGGAAGAACCGGTCAGAAAAGAAGAGGTCCTTCCTGAGCCGGTCAAAGAAGAAAAAACAGAGACCGTTAAGAAAACAGAGACCGTTCCTGTCACAAAGCCTGCAGAAAAAGCGGACAAAAAAGAAGAAGAGCGCAGAAAAGCTGAATTAAGGCAAAAAGAAAAAGAAGAAAAGGAAGAACAAAGAAGACTTAAGAAGCTGCAGCTTGAACAAGAGCGCCAGCTCAGAAGAGAAGAAAAACAAAGAAGAAAAGAAGAAAGAGCTCTTTTAAAGAAACAGAAAGAAGAAAACAAGGCAGCTAAGCCTAAACCTGCATTCAAACTGAACTTTGCGATGCTGACGGCGGGACTTTCCGTACTGCTGCTTCTGTTTGTTGTCTATACGTATGTCCTGGTGCCTTCAAACAAGTACAATCAGGCAAGTGAACTTGCTTTGGCCGGAAACTTTGATGAGGCGATCGCCATGTTTGAAGAACTGGGTGATTATAAAGACAGTGCGTATCAGGTAAAAGAGACCACTTACTTAAAGGCAGAAGATCTTTACAATAACGGCGATAAGATCGCTGCTGCCCAGATCTTCTATAATCTTCGCTTTGATGACAGTGAGGACCGTCTGGCAGCGATCAAGAAGGAACTGATCGACAACGCGAAAAAGGGCGATATCATTTTGTTTGGCGCTTATGAACAGGATGGAGATACATCCAATGGCAAGGAACTGATCCGCTGGATCGTCCTGGATGAAGATGAGGGTTCCATTCTGGTCTTAGCGGAAAGCGGACTTGATGCAAGAGCCTTTGAGGAATCACCGGAAGAAGTGTACTGGGAAAACAGTTCACTTCGCTCCTGGCTCAACGGCAGGTTCCCGGACAACGCCTTTTCGCAGGAAGATCCTTCCACTGTGCTTTCTTCAACGATCATTTCGACCCGTTATCCGCAAAGTGATGAGGAAGAGATGAGCGTGGAAGAACTGGTTCCGGAAGAATACGAGACAAGAGACCGCTTATTCGTGCTGAGCTCGGCAGAGATCCAGGAATATCTGCCGGATGAGGAATCCCGTATATGCAAGGCGAGTGAATATGCGATCGAAAACGGCGTATCGGCATCTGCTGATAATAGCTGCAACTACTGGCTCAGATCGCCAGGTGCAGACCGCACGCAGGTCGAATATATCTGGGGCCAGTTTGGCTCGATCGCTTCAGCCGTACAGGAAGTTGAACAGGCCGTCAGACCGGCTGCACGTCTGAAAAAGGATTAAAAAGAGTCTGAACAATACTAAAGTGATGGATGTATCCGAAATGATACATCCTTTTCTTTCATTTTTCTGGATAATTTGAGAGAATAATATTAGATTGCAGTATGATACTGCATAGGAATAATCTGAATTTGGGAGGAAAACAGTCTATATGAAGAAAGCTATGAAGATATTGCTTTCTCTTGTGCTCGTATTGACGACGCTATTTTCGTATACGCCGTCGATCATCTATGCGCAGGAAGAAGACCCTGTCGTTGAGATCAATGAAGATCTTGAAGACGGGGATTTTTTACAGGAACAGGAAGTTTCTGTGCAGGAGGAAGAAGAAACTGTTGAGGTTTCTGAAGATCTTCAGGAAGAAAGTGTCGAAGCTTTGCCTTTGACGGATGAGCCTGAAGAAGAGGGAGCTGCCGGCAGTTTTCAGGTCTTTCCAAACGTTGATGGGGATATCATCATCCGTGAGCAGATCCTGATCGATGCTGCAAAAAGCGGATATCTTGATATTGCGGTCGTCTTTGACAGCGGAACATATCTGATCTCCAACGGCTACAACGAAAGCCGCAAATATGCCAATCGCTATTTCAGCGTGGAAGAAGACGAGCAGGGTGAATATATCCTGATCTCTCATGATGATCTTCTGGCGAATTATGTTCCAAGCGGCAGCTGCTATTTCAGCGCACAGGACATGAACAGCAACACTGTCGACCTTTCTGCCTGCCAGAAGGCTTCGGGAACTCTGAGTGCCAAAGAAGAAGGCGGCGAGCTGCTGATCTATGGCGATGAAGCTTTCCTGAATGCGCTCTTTATCGGAAAGTATGACAATCGTTTGGTAACAGATGCTTCAGAATACGGAAGCTATCTTGTCATTCATTCCGGGTCCTATGATTCGACGATCCAGAGACTCAAGGACAGCGGTGATGGTTTTGAAGTCTATACTTCTCCGTTTACCTATGACGAAGTGGAAGGTGCTTTGCGTATTTCTTCCAATGTCTTAAAGGGAAAAAATGTACAAAATTCCGACACAGCTTCGATCGATTTCTACGCGATCGGTTTTGAAAGGGAAACTGTAAGTGTTGATGGTGGTATCACGATCGGTTCCCGCAACGAGAAAGTTCCTTTTACGATTGAGCAGAATGATCAGACTGGTGATATCATTATCAATTCTGAAAACAATGCATGGCTCAGAAGCCTTATTGAAGTAAAGGAATACAATAACGCAGGAACCAATACATACGGCTCTTCGATCTCTTTGTATTCAAATGGCGAATATAAGATGAGCTTCAGCAATTATTACTACAATACGCCGAATTTCCCGAACAATACGAGAACGGATCTCTTCTATGATGAGGAAAATGATTATGTATATATCCCGTTCAGCGTTGTCAAAAGCTTTGGCTTGCCGGAGGGCACAGTCTTGGACAGCATCAATGTCAATGCCCTGGGTTTTGGAAGCTATAACTATGACTCAGAAAATGACGGGATCTCTTTGACGATCGTCAAGGGAACAGAAGAAGCGCCATCTGATATCCGTCTTGATGAAAGCGAAAAGGGCGACTTGTTGATCTATTCGGAAAATGATGCCTGGTTAAGTGATCTTTGCCAGGTCATGGACAACTACAGCAATGGCATATGCCTTTCAAGAGAGGGCTTCTCAACAAGGAATTTCCTTAACAACAGGTTTTCAGCTCCTCTTGAGCTCAATGAGGGTTATGTTGTTTTAAATCATACGACTATCCTCAACAATGAGATACAGAATGGTGAATGGAATGTTGAGATCACGGTTCCGGGTTATGAAAAGGCAGGACCTTATTCGATCGAACTGTCCCATGTCTGCAAACCTGCGCCGACTGATATCACTGCTTTAAGCAATGAATTCGGCGATCTGATCGTTTCGAGTTCCGATACAGCCTGGATCGAAATGATGGTCGATGGTGTTGAAGAAGATGGAACGACAAATCGCGGAAGGATATCGGTTTTAGATCTTAATGGTGACTTCAAAGCTGGTCTTTACAGTGGCTTATCGGGTCACAGCTTTGTGATGTCTTCAGATCATAAATCTTTCACGATCCCGAATGATCTGGTGCTTGACCGTAGCCTTTGCGGCGGCGACTATAAGCTGCAATTCTACAATTACGGTTATATGTCATATAAACCGAGCGATGCCGTTCATTTCAATGAGTATGTGAAGCATGAAGACCCAACTCCTGAAGTGATCGTTTCACAAAATGAAGATACACTTGATCTCTGGGTCACTTCTTCAAACAGTGATTGGCTGAAAGAGATGCAGGATATTTATAATTCAGATGATGGTGTCAATATTGATTTTGGAAACTCTTCCATCTATCTGAATAAGAGTTACAAAGGCTTTACTTTTGTTGAAGAAGACGGTGTATGCCAGGGGTTCTATATCAGTCATGAGCTGCTTTTATCCAACAATATCAGCAGTTCGGTAACAGAGATCAACTTCCCGATGACAGCCTCATATGACTCGTTCTGGGTACAGCTTGATTTTGAACTGCAGGCTTGCAAGAAAGTTCCTGAAGGCTTAAAAGTTAAGGAAGATGAAGAGGGTATCCGCTTCTATTTCGAAGAAACGGGTGAAGAAGAGCGTTCATTCCTTGAAGAGATGACGCATTTCTGTATCAATGATCTTTCCGGCGAGGAACGTGTTGAAGTCAGAGGAAGCCATGTCTCAGTGCATGACGAGAATTATGAGCATGAGATGTATGCACAAAACAACCGGACGATCTATTCCAACCGGGATCCGTATGAAAGCAGGATCATATTGCTGTCTGAAGATGGAAAATCTGCTTACATCGATCGTGATTACATCCTTGAAAATTCCGGCCTGATCAACTCAGATCAAAAATATAATATCGATATCTATATTTACGGCTATGAACGTTATTATGACGAAAATCTCTGTCTGAATGGTTTGCATTATGCGAAAGAACCTCTGAAAGAGGATCTCGATGTCCATGCACAGCTTGATGAACAGATGAATCTGATCATCCGTTCAAATGATGAAACCTGGCTTGAAGCACTTTGTAAGGAAACGATCGAAGGCACTTCGGGAGTCATCAGCAGGGGTTCAGGAATCAGACTAATCAATGCGGAAACTAACAGGAATATCTATTTCTCAAACAGTACTTATAATTCAAGTGAATCTTATGAACATAAGACAGTCCAGTATGAACTGAGAACAGATGAACAAGGTGCTTATATATTTATCAGCGTTGATAATTTAAGAGACCGATTCGCCGGACAAAGTGAATTCGGAAAGGCCGGAAGCAAATATACCTTTGCTTTGAACGCCTATGGCTATGAAGCGTTCACTTCAGATCCGGAAAATGAAAATGAATACATCATTTTCCCTGAAGATCTGATCAAGGAAACACCGGAACTGACGCTTGTTGAAAATGAAAACGGTGATATCGTTATCAGCTGCGAAAACAAAGACGATGCTTATAAAGCATATCTGAGCGAACTTACCAGCAGCAAAGAAAGCATGATCTATTTCAATTTCAACAATACCGGCACAAGCGTTGAACCTTACTGGAGCATATCTCAGGGCAGGATGTACATCGAAAATGACGATCTGATCATCAGCAATGCTGAGATCCTGGACAGTCATGTGCCGAATGGCCAAGTCAGATTCTATTTCGAAGTACCTGGCTATTTGTACAAAGAGTACTACCTTGATCTGGTCCACGCGTGTGAGAAGGCTCCGGATGTTGAAATCGAGATCGACAGCGATAAGAATCTTGTCATCCGCAGCGGCAATGATGCGTGGATGAATAAACTTGCCACTGCAGAAAATGGCATATCTTTCTCTACAGATTCTTATGACACTTATATCAGTGGAAACAGACTTACAAAAAGCGGTGATTCACTCATCCTGAAAAAGGAAGAAATGAGTGAGCTTCCGGATGGAAACTACTGGCTCTATTTCAATGTCAGCGGTTATGATACGGTTTCACGCAGTATCGAACTTGCCGGTTACGCCAAAACGGTAGAGGCAGATATCATTGTTGAATGTGTTTCCGGTGATCTGATCATCACCTGCGATGATACGGACTATCTGAAGGCTTTGATGACTCCAAGAGAGATCGTCAACAATGAGGACGGATACAGTTTCATCGATGGAAGCCGGATCTTTGTGACACAGGGTGACTGGGGTTCTCCGTTTGAGAATTCTCATGAAAACTACAATGGAAGAGAGTATAACTACACTGCCTATACTCTTTCAGGAAATAAGATCAAGGTCCCGAAACAGGGCCTGATCAACCGCCAGATCTATAACGGAACAGCTTCCGTAGAACTTAATGCAAAGGGCTATCCGACCAAAACATTCAGAAATATTCAGATGAATAATGTCTGTGAAGATTTCATTCCGGATGATCTCGATGTGGAAGTGGAAGAAAACGGAGATCTCACGATCTCTTCCGGTCATATCGAATGGCTCAAGGCTTTATGTTCCGAAGAAAGCCAGGATAAGAGCGCAGGCAGTATCTCCTTCAAGAAGGAAGGAGTTGACTACTATCAGCGCTCGATCTTCAATTCCTCCAGACAGACTTATTTGACGTACAGCAACGGCAAAGTCACAGTCGCAAGAGATGGTCTGATCGATAACAGGATCGAAAACGGCGATTACACGCTGATGTTTGAACCGTATAAGTACAGAAGAGCTGTTGATGATACTGTGATCACGATCACCAAAGGCGTCCAGCCGTCCCCTGATGGCATTCAGGTCAGACTTTCAGAAAACGGTGATATCGTTATCTATTCAACAACTGAAGGAAATGAAGATTTCTTAAAAGCTTTGACCAGATGGGAGAAGCTTGACAGCAACGACAATATCATACAGAGAGGTTCTTATATCCTCCTGGAAAACGAAAACAGTTCATGGAATGAATTTTCGAACTTTGAGAGGCCAAAGTATAAGGTCCATAATGAGCAGATCAAATATGATGAGTCCAGGGGATATGCGTATATCCCAAGAGATCTGCTGACCGGGATCTCCGGAGAAGGATATTCTGCGAATATCAACGCCTATGGTTATGGACAGTTCTATATCTTTGATATCGATCTTCCTTTGATCACTGTTGCAAGTGCGCAGCTGCAGGCAGGCTCCAGAGTCCAGTTCTTCGTGAATACAGACAAGAAAGTTACCTGGTCAGTTTCAGATGAACGCTTTGCAAAGGTGGATGCAGAAGGAAACCTCACGGCATTAAGTTCGGGCAGAGTCTATCTGTCTGCACAGGTCGAGGGTAATGAATATGTTGACACGATTCCGGTCGATGTCCTGCCGGCGGGCAACGTTACGATCTCAATGACACCTGCAAAGGCAGATGCCACTGTTGGTGATACATTGAACCTGAATGTCAAAGTAACGAATGCCGGCGATTATTATACTGTGGATTTTGTATCTTCAGACACTGAGATCGCGACGGTAGATGAAAACGGTGTTGTCACCTTCCTGAACCCTGGTGTTGTAAAGATCAACGCAAGTGTCTTCGGCAAGAGCGCAACATCGACGTTCACGGTCTATGAAGTCGCAAAAGGAACCAAGCTTGTTGCATCGATCGAAGGTTATAATGCAAGCACAGGCATGGAAGCACTCGATGAAGCGAAGCTGACAGTTACAGCCGGAGGTGAAGTGCTCGATCCTTCTTCCCTGAACTATACGGTTGACAAGGAAGAGGTCGCTCAGATCGATGAAAATGGTCAGATCAGGGCGCTCAAGTCCGGTTCCGTCAAGCTCACAGCAGCTTTGAAAGATGATCCGGGCAAGCGTTCCTGTACGTTCACGCTTAAGGTCTATCCGCGTGTACTGACAAGTCTTGCATTACAGGTGGAAGATGCCGATGGCATTTTGATGGATCAGACTTATGAAGATGGTGTATTGAACCTCTACTTCAATTCGAAGAATGCTCTCAAGAAGACGATCAGATTAGTTGGCGTAGGTACGGATAAGCTTGGCAATGAAACTCAGGCAGAATCATTGACCTTTGCGCCGGTGGATGCTTCGATCGCGAAAGCGGCAAAAGATGGAACAGTTTCGATACTGAAGGCCGGCCAGACGCTGATCAGAACAACTGTTTCTTCCAACCCGAAGGGAAGTGATCCTGTCACTTGTGATGTCTATGTGCGTGTCATTGATTACGCACCGAGATTGGAATCCGCCAAGGCGACGCTCAATAAATACGTGAGCGATGGAACAGATGTGAAGATCTATGCGATCGCATCATCTTCGATCAAAGAGATCTCACTGACCAATTCCAAGACGGGTGCAAAAGACTTCGTCGTCACTTACGAAGAAGGCGCGGATCATTTCAATATCAGGCAGTCTGAAGAAGTGAAGAACGAAGCCAAGGGCAAGACCTATGCCGAAAACCTGCACGTCGTACTCAATGACGGCAGCGAATACAACTATGCATATTCTGTATCTGTCTCAACAGTCCTGCCTAAGACGACTGTAAAGGCTACAGGTGCTTATAACACGGTACTGGATCATTCAACTTTAGGCCTTGATGTCATTGTCAAAACAGGTGAAAACTACAGCATCAGCTTTGAGAATGACTGGGCAAAGATGGATGAAGAAGGCAATATCGTTCCACTTGCCAAGAATGAAAAGGGTGAATATATCTTAAAGGGCAAAGTCTTGGTCAGCTATGAAGGTTATGACGATCCGCGTGGCGTGAATACGTTCAATATCTCCTTCAAGGCGGACAAGAACCTGCCGACAGCAGTCTTAAGTGCATCGCATGAAGAATGGCTGAATAAGAATGTACTGGTCCTGAACAAGAATTTCTTAAGCAAAGAAACGATCGCATTAAAGACCAGCAGTGAAGATTACGATGTCGTCAAAGTCGATTTCAAAAAGACATTTGAAGGCATGTCAGTCGAATTCAAGGATGGAAACCTTGTGATCGATGGCGAAAATGCGGCAAATGGAAACTATGCCTATACTATGACGCCTTATATCAGCGTCAAGGGCGAACTGAAAGCTTTGAAAAATATCACACTGACTGTCAAAGTCGGAAGTACACTTCCGAAAGTCAGCCTGACTCCGGCAACTGTCAAACTCAACAGCAACTATCATGAAACAGCTGAAGTTGCACTGAAGATCACAGATCTGCCTGCAGGTGCACAGATCCTCAGGTTTGAGTCAACAGCATTGTCTGCAGATGTATTGAATGAAGTGAAAATCGAAGATGGTGTGCTTCACCTTACTTTAAAGGCTGGTGCAGCAAAGGGTTCCTACAAGTATGCACTCACACCGGTCTATACGGGTGAAGTCAAAGGAAGCTCTCTCAATCTGACCGTCAGTGTATCTGATGCTCTGGCAAAAGCCAACATCTCTGTAAAGGGTACGCTGAATCAGTTTGATCCGAGCTCAGAAGAAAACTGCATTGGAACGATCAAGCTCAGCGGCATCTCTTCAGCAGTCGAAGATATCGCTGTGACTTCCGATCTTGTTGAGGCAAGGCTCAATGAAGAAGGCAAAGTTGTATTTACCCTGAAGAAGGCAGATGTTCCTGATCAGACTTTGAAAGCTGTCCCGGTCAAGCTGACCATGGATACAGGCGATACAGTAAACGCAAGTGTCAACCTCAAGATCGCAAGGAAAGCACCGGTATTGAAGCTTGAATCGAACACATTCAACGTCTATGACACCTTTGTCAGAGATGAAGAAGTCGGAAGAGTTTCTGTAACCGGCCATGATTTCGGTGAGATCAAGGATGTCTGGTTCTCTGAATCCCTGGCATATCGTTTCGATTATGACAAGGATACGGATGAGATCATCATCTACCTTGTTGATGCGGCAAACATCAAGTCTGCCAATGCCAAGGTCACAGTCAAGATCGACTGGGTCAATGATATCGGAACCTACAGAGAATCTTTGAACAACAAGAATCTCAAGGGTCTCAAGACCAGCACTTTGACACTCAATATCAAGGACGCATCAAACGCTGTCAAGGCAAAATAGCTGACTGCCGATCGCTGAAACAAAAAATGGACGACTGATTTCTCGGTCGTCCTTTTTGTATGGAATGAATCTTGAATATGATCCGGTTTTTATGATCGCTTTTTGAGCCTGTTTTCCAGTTGGAAGAAACATAATCCGATGATCGTGCATATGATCATTGAGACAAAACACCAGAGATACGGGCTCTTGAAGTATTGTATGGCAATAACACGTTTGACGAAGTTGTAGTAGATCATCTGGGTCAGATAGATGTGATAGGAAGCTTTGCCGACCTGCTCCAGCGGTTTGAAATGCATCTTTTCTTTTGATAAAAGAAAGGCAATGATCGGGCAGAAATACAGGCAGGCTACAAAGTTGACATCTGCCCAGCCGTTATTGAAGAAGACCGGCGTCCATCTGTGATAGGAATGGGCGATGATATAGCAGATCCCTGTGCAAAGGGATAAAAGATTCAGGATGATGTTCTTCTTATAGTAACCTAAGGCAAGATAGATGCCAAAGCAGATCGTCATGATGTGTCTCAGGATCAGGATCCTGTAGATGGTCCTTGGGATATGAAATAGGTATTGCCACAATTCAGAGCACAGGCAGAATCCTGCAGAAGCCAGAAGACCTTTGTATCCGTATTTTTTGATGAACAGATACAATAGCGGGAAAATGAAGATCAGCTGTATCAAAACAGGGGTGTAATAATTTCCCGGGCCTTCGCCGCCGATCAGATAAAGATGAAGCAGTTCCCTGAATGTGAGCCTGATATTCGGATCAAAGGAAAGTTCATACTGAAAGTTCTGACGTATCGCTTCTCTGACAGAAGGGACAGATACGATAAACCAGAGTATGAGCTCAAGAAGAAAGACGAAAGAATACGGCAAAAGATATCGCTTGAGCTTATGAGCGATATTTTTTAACGAATAATAATCTTTGATTGTTCCTTTTTCAATGGATCTGGTATACAGGAATCCGGAGATCGTCATAAAACAAGGGATGGCCATGCGATCCCAGAATGGCATGCCGGTCTTTTGCCAGAAGGAAAGAGGCCATTTGGCATGTTCAAAGATGACGACAAGGATGAAAATCCCTTTTAATACATCGATGTGGCGATAGTGTTTTTTCATTAAGACCATTGTAAAATAATGAAGGATGCTTTACAAAAACTATGGTTTTACTCTCTGATAAGTATTGTATGAAAGCTGTCTTTAAAGTGCTGATCGGAAGTTTTCATAAGAACTGATCCACGTGTTATCTGTTTTTGATCATCTTTTTGAAGAAAATATACTCCCTGTGCGTACTTTTATGCAGAAAAAAACAGCTCTGTTTGTTGTCTGAGATGTGCTTATTGTACGGATTTGGCAAGTTTTACAGTCAGATTGGCTAAATAAGATGTAAATAGGACTTTTTTCTGAGAAAATATTAGTATAGATATTTTTCTGCGCCTTGATCGCAGAACAATGTTATTAAAGGAGATCGCCGGTTTATGAAAAGAATAATGACTGCTTTTCTGTCGCTGATTTTGTTATTCACAGCGCTTTTTTCGTATGCACCGCATATCGTTTATGCGGATGAAGATACAAGCACTGAAGTAACAGAAAATGCGGAAGGACTTTCTGAACAGTTGGAAGAAGCTGAGCAGATACTTTCTGCTGAGGAAACACAGGAAGAAACGGATCAGACACATCCTGTTGAAGAAACGCAGGAAGAAGAACTGCCTTCTGAAGAAGAGGTGCATCCGTTTGCGTTAAGAGAGTGGAAACAGGATACGGATGAAGATCGGGATGAGCTGATCAAAGGCTATATCAACAAGCGCCTTTATGGTGAACTTGTTGAGATGGAGAAAGATCCGGTCAACCTGTTCGATACATACGAGATCGAAAGCAGGCATCAGACAGGGAAAAAGCTGACTGATGCAAATGCTGTTTTATATGAAGAGATGATGAAGGCGATCGAAGAGATCGCTTCGGGTCAAAGGACATCTACAGTCATATCCGTAAGCTCAAATCTTCTGAATCTGGAAAAGAATACCTGGACAGCGCAGGAACTTGGCCTTGAGACGATAACTGAAGACAGTATCGATCTGGTCTATGAGATCATCGGCTTTAGTTTTGATGAGCTTTTCCATGCGTTATTGTATGACAATCCATATGCATTCTACTGGTTTGACAAGACAAAGGGCGTGAGCTACTCCGGTCCGGGAAGATACAACTCTTCGATGGTTCAGATCAGCGGTGATTTCACGTTCTGGTTTGAAGTAGCTGAAGAATATGCCGGAAGTGAAGATTATACAGTGGATACTTCTGCTGCTGAGACGATCGATCATGCCATCAACAAGGCACAAAGCATCGTCGATGCCTATAAAAACAGCAGCGATCTGGATAAACTGTACGGCTATAAAAATGAGATCTGTGATCTGGTATCTTACAATACCGCGGCTGCTGAAGGCGGGATCGCTTATGGCAATCCGTGGCAGCTGATCTGGATCTTTGATGAAGATGCATCAACGAATGTCGTATGTGAAGGTTATTCCAAGGCGTTCCAGTATCTTTGTGATCTGACTTCATTCGATCGCAATGACATCTGTGCTTATTGCGTGGATGGCACGATGAGCGGCGGAACGGGTGCAGGCAATCATATGTGGAACATCCTTCACATGGATGACCACAACAATTATCTGGTCGATGTTACAAACTGTGACAGTGGCAGTGTCGGCGCAGATGACAAGCTGTTCCTTGTTGGTATCGGCGAAAACGGTGGAAGCGTTGAAGAAGGCTATACCTTTATAGCAAACAATGTGTCGATCGTCTATCAGTACAGTGATGATACCAGACAGATGTTTTCGGCCGATGAGCTTTCGATCGTTCAGGGCTCTTACAGTGGGCCTGCTGAAGAAGAAAGCAAGGCTTACGCAGTTTTGTTGGATGGGGGAGAACTGCTGTTCTTCAGAAGTACCGATACATATGAAAACAATAGCGAGCAGAGTGTCAGGGACATCGAAGGAAATACCTATCAGGGCATCGTTTTTGCAGACTTTGAGCAGCAGGAAGAGATCACTTTTGCGTCTGATGTGAAATGGAGCAGCGTCAAAACGCAGGTCACTTCTGTCTCTATCCCGAATAGTGCGTTGATCCATCCTCTGACTACCCGATACTGGTTCTATGGCTTCGATCATCTTACTTCGGTCGATCTGAGCGGTCTGAATACTTCAGATGTTGCGGAAGCGACGTTTATGTTTGGCAATTGCAGCTCTCTGGAATCGCTTGATTTTGATCAATACCCGATCGATACGTCTTCGTTCCAGTACATGAACCGCATGTTCAGTGGCTGTTCCAATCTGGCCTATCTGAATATCAGCTGCTTTGACACTTCCAATATTCAAGGGATGGCAGGTCTTTTTGAAAACTGTTCATCTTTGACGAGCGTTGTTTTGGGCGAAAACTTCCATAACTGGAGTGCGGATGCCAGACTTCCGGAAGGGACCTGGACAAAAGACTCTCTTGCCTTAAGCGAAACAGAACTGCAGGAAGGATTTGAAGACAATGCTTCCGAATGGGCCGGTACATGGAATCTGTGGAAACTGAAAGAAACTCCTTCACTGTCGATCCGCAGTGAGAATGGGGATGTCATCATTTCGGGTGACGCAGATGATCAGAATTATATCGATTACATCAATGAACTGACGAGCAATGCAGATAATTATCTCTATATCGTCGATCCAGACGTTTCTTCAAGACTCAATATCGTTCCTGCTGAATGTATAGGATCTGGAAATGCTGAACTTGATGAGCAGTATTCTTTCAGGATCTATCAGGATGCTTTGATCCGCTATGGGGTCGTCAATGGCGTTCACAATTTTGAGATCTTTGTTGATGGATATGAAGATCTGACGATTGAAAATATCGATCTTCAAAACGTCTGCCTGCAAGCACCAAATGCAGACACTGAATTTGATTCAGACAGCAATCTCTTGCTTCGCAGTGCGGATCCGAACTGGATCAGTGCATATGATCATGAAGGCAGCTATCTGATCATCCGCACGACAGATGGCACAGACGGCTGGTATTTCGGCCTGACCGATGTCGGTGCATATGCAGATGGCGATTGCATCGTTGTGTCAAAAGACGCATTGATCAATGAACAGATTGCGGACGGCTATTATGATTTTGAAGTCAGACTGTACGGCTATGGTTCATTGTTTATCGAAGACGTTTATTTAAGCGGCTATGGTATCCAGTACGACATCAATGTGACGCAACTGGAGAACGGAGATGTTCATCTCTATTCTTCAGTCGATGGTCTGATCGCATCCTGCAAAAACCAGCAGATGGAAGTCGTGATATCGAATGATAGAGGTACTTATTACATAAATAACGGATACAATACGAATTCCCGTGAATTGTATTCAAATCTGTATTTCAGTGTAGAAACGGATGCGAATGGAAAAGAATATATCCTGATTTCCTATGAGGATCTCAAGGGGCATCATGTTTCAAGCGGTGAAAGTACATTCGATCTTGGCGGTTATTCCGGCAATGTGATCACACTTTCGGCCTGCAAAGAAGTCCCTGACGGACTGAATGCTTATGAAGAAGGCGATGATCTGCTTATTTCGGGTGATCCGCAATTCCTGCAGGCTTTAACATTGCCTACAAGCAGGAACTGGGGAAACAACAACAAACTCACCGCTTTCTATGGCGGTCATGTTCAGTTTAGTTCCGGCAATCCGATCAGGAATATTGATGATTCGGAAAACGGCATTGCCTTTGATTCGATCCGTCCATTGGTCTATGATGAGAGCTCCGGGACAGTGAGGATCTCTTCCAACGTTTTAAAGGGCAGGCTGGTAACAAATGACGAAAATGCATCTGTAGAATTATGCGCGAATGGCTATGAAACGGTCACGATTTCAGTTGATGGTGGTATCTCTTTGGGCTGCAAAGAGGAAGCCGTCACATTCAGCATCGAGCAAAACGAAGCCGGCGATATCATCATCACTTCGGATAATGAGGAATGGCTACAGAACCTGACTGTAACAGCAGAACGCAATAATGCCGGAAACAGTGTATATGGCTCTAACATCTATTTGTCTCAGAGTGAAGGCTCTTCCTATATGTCCCTGCGCAATGAGATCTATAAGGGTGCCATCATGTCTAGTCCGATGGTGAGCGAAGCACTGTATTACACGACGGATGAGCAAGGTCATGGTTATGTCTATGTACCATATGATTATGTAAAGAAACAGAACCTTTCAGAAGGAACCGTTTTTGACAGTGTCTATGCAAATGTACTGGGATTTGCCAATACGGATACAAGTGGTTTGACTCTGACGATCCATAAGAGTTCGGATCCGGCACCGGAATCGATACAGGCAGAAGAACTTGAGAATGGTGATATCAAAGTCACGTCTTCTGATCTTGTCTGGCTTGAAAAAGTCGCGACACCTTTGCCTTCGCCAAACCGTTACAATTATGTGCTGATCAAGCCGGAGAGCAAGTCTTACGGTACGACGTTCGGAAACTATCCTGGCAGCACTTATGATGCTTTGATCTTCAATGGCGAATACCTTCTGGTCAATCATTTGGCGATCCTGTCATCACGGATCACAAGTGGCAAGGCACAGCTGACTTTCTATGCCGAGGGATATAAAGCTTCCGAGCCGATCGACATCCTGCTGAACCACGCCTGCCTGCCAGCGCCGGAGAATGTGGAAGCTTCATCGGATGAATATGGCGATCTGATCATCAGCTGTCCGGATACAAACTGGATTGAGACGATGGTCTATGGAAGCGAGGAGTATGACAATTATTACCAGCGCAGGATCATGATCTTTGATGAGAACGGCAATTATGTCGGTGATCTTTACAGCGGTTATGGTGATTATAACTTCAGGATCAGTGATGATCATACATCATTTACGATTCCGAACAGGATGATCCGCGACAGAGGCATTTCAGCAGGCATCTATGATCTGGAATTCTACACTTACGGATTTGATGGTGTAAAACTTGATTCGGTAACGTTCAATGAATTTGTTGATCGCGAGGCTGAAGAGATCATTGAAAACACTTCGTCCCAGCAGGACGGCGATACCAAGGGCTTAAGGATCACCTCCAGCTGCAGTGAATGGCTGACGGAGCTGGCTTCAATGCTTGATTCCGAAAAGTATCTTTATTTCCAGTCGGGCAGCATTCGCCTTGATGAAGCCTACGTCACTTTTGAATATGAAGGTGATGTTATAACAGGTCTTGTGATCTCCTATGAAGCATTGCTGGAGAATCATATTGCCCCTGGAGACACAGCGATCACTTTCCCTGCGACAGCGAATTATCCAAGCGTTACGCTCGATCTTGGGGATACGATTGTCGAAAGCTGTCAGGCAGTTCCTTCCGGTCTGAAAGCTCTGGAGACACAAGAGGGCATCCGTCTGTATTTTGATAATACGGGAGAAGAAGAAATCAGGTTCCTGAAAGCTCTGCTGAAAGAAACGGTGTTTAAGTATAATACAGGAATCACGTTGCAAAAAGGCAGCGCAATCACTGTTTCCAATGAAGACTATTCAATGTCGTATCATTTTGATAACTGGAAGAACTTCGATCCGGATTCCGGTGAAACCAAGGGCAGCAACAGCAGAGTCTTCTTATCGGAAGATGAAACATACGTATACATCCCTTCCGAGGTCATACTGAATGAAAGTACTCTTTACAATACGGATGATTTGATCCGTTTCAATATCGAGGCATATGGATACACAGCGCCGGATTACAGTATTGAGATCCAGGGATTGAAGTATGCAAAGACAGCACTGAAAGAAGATTTTGTGATCAGTGCTTCGCTTGACGATGAAAAGAACCTGATCATCCGTTCAAACGATCAGGACTGGATCGAAGCTTTAGGCAAGTTTACGATCTATGATGAATATGAAACGATCAGCGAACACGGCAGCTATTTTGCGATGATCCGGGCGGATGAATGGAAATACATTCACTTCTCGCATGATCATCATACAGGCTATCAAAGCGCTTCGGAAAACAGTTATGAACTCAGAACAGATGAAACAAGCGGCGAAAAATACATCTTTGTCAGCAGAGATAGTCTGATCGAACGATTCGGCGATGCCGGCGAGAGTGATGTTGTTGGCAAAAAGTATTATTTCGAGTTCAGTCCTTACGGATATCAGGGCTATCGAAGCAGTGCGGATAAAGAAGGCGAATACGTACAGTTTACGGAAGATCTGGTCAGAACGGTTCCGGAACTGAATATTTATGAAAATGAAAACGGAGATCTGGTCATCGAAGCGGTCGAGCTGAATGATGATTATTCTGCCTATTTGGATTCTTTCCTGAATGGCGAGAAGAACTACATCGGCGTAAGATGTAAAGACGTTATGTATGTCTTCTATCCGCCTGCCGCGTATAATTCAACAAACATCACGGTTTCGGATCAGAAGATGATCATTTCCAACGATCTTTTGATGGACCGGAATATCGAAAACGGAAGCCATGAGATCGTGATCAAGACGGTCGGTTACAGTGAATATCGCAAAGATGTCGTTATGCAGAAAGTCTGTACTGTGGCACCTGGTGACATTGTGATCGCATTTGATGAGCAGGACAATCTGGTCGTCACATCAGCTGATTTGGATTATCTGAAGGCTTTGGCGGAAGGTTCGATCTATTTCCGCGGCAGCAAATACAGAGATACAGCCGGAAAAGAAATGCTTGAACTCTTAGATAACAAAGTCATCTTAAAGAAGGATGATATCGTTTCGATGAGCATTCCGGATGATGACTATGTCGTTGAACTGCAGGCATATCACTATGGAGCTGTTGAAAAGAATCTGCATATCAGCGGTTATCTGAAGACTTTGACTGCAGAAGTCAATGTATACATGGAAGCGGGTGATCTGATCATCAGCAGTGAGGACAGTGAGTTTTTGAATGCGCTGGTCACCCTGAACGTTTCCGAATTCAAGGAGAGCGTTTACCGGGATATCACTCGCGGCGGCAAGATCATTTTAACGATCGGGGGCAGATACATTTACTTCCAGAATGATAAATACATGCAGGATGACAATGTATATGAGTCCTATCCTCTTGAAGTGAAAGACGGACGGATCGTTATATCCAACAAAGACTTGCGAAACAATTCCAACATCTATGACTGCGATGATGCGAAAGTCACTCTCACTGCTCCGGGTTATGAAAGCCAGATCTTTGAGAATATTGTCATTTCCAACGTCAGAGGAAACTTCGTACCGGATGATGTGAAGGTCGTACTTGAGGAAAACGGCGATCTGATCATCACATCGGCATATACAGACTGGCTGAAAGCTTTGTGTGTGGAAACGATCGATGAACCTGAAAATTATGTTACAGGTGGTCTGGTCATTTTCAGAAACAGAGAACACTGGTATGGCCTCAGCAACGAAAAAGTTCTTGATCATATCCGGGTTGAGTATCTTGAAGAAGAAGGGGCAGTCAAAATTTCCGCTGATACGATCAAACGCTTTGACATCGTCAACGGCGAATATGAAGTAAGGCTTCGTCCATACCTTTATGTGGAAGAAGGATTTGGCAGTTTCCTGATCGAGAATGGCGCAAAACAGCCTTCCGGTGAAGTCAGTGTCAGTGTTGATGAAGATCAGAATATCGTGATCTATTGCGAAGATGAGGATTATCTGAAGTCTTTCTTAAACAGTGAAGAAAGCTATACAGAGATCTATGATGACAATAAGAACTATCATATCGATCACAGTATGTTCGTACTGGAAAACGGTTCTATGTATATCAAAAAGAAGACACTGGTCTCACTTGGAGTTCAGGCAGGTGAATACAGGATACTTCTTTCGTCGTATGATTATACAGATCATACAAAGACCATCACTTTGCCGGAACTTGGCAAGGAGCCAACTGATGAAGTATACGTTTCAGCGCAAGACGGCAGTCTGATCATTCAATGTGAAGATGCAGATTTCCTGACAGCTTTAACAAAGACATCTGTCTATGAGGGAAATACGCTCACAGAAGAAGGCGGCTATATTGAAGTCACCTGTGATGACGGAAACATCATCCGCCTCACAAACAGACGCTATACGGCGACAGGAAATGAGATCATCGATTATCGGATCGACGGAAATAAGATCATCGTCGATAACAATACGATGCTGAGCTATGGCATCACTGATTCGGAAACTGCGATCGCAGAGCTGTATGCGCCTGGATATCAGCTGATCATTATCGATCAGCTTGTGATCAGAAACGCATTAAATCCGAATGTGCCGGGAGACATTGATATCCATACGGAAGAAAACGGTGATCTGGTCATTACTTCTTCCGATATGAATTGGCTCAAGGCGATCTGTGAACCGAATATCCATGAAGATACGCCGGCTTCATCAGGCGGAAAGATCATTTTGAAGAAGCAGGGTAGTGAAGCTGTTGAACTTTTCAATACGAATGATGAAACGGTTTATTCCTTTAAGGACGGCAAAGTCGTTCTGACTTCGGAAAAACAGATCGAACTGAAACTATACAATGATTTCTACGATATAACGATAGAACCATATAAGTATCCGTCATATGAAGCAGATGTACCTGTTTATCTGACAGGTGGCTATGGTTATGAGCCGGAGGATGTTTCGATCGAATTGATGACTAATGGTATCGTCATCACCTGTTCGGATGTGAGGTGGAGACAATTCCTTGTGAATGATGAAAGAAGCATCATCAAGCTCAAGAACGATGAGAATGAATACTTCTTCAAGGGAAGCGACTTTACAGCAAATGGCAATACGCTGATCCTTTCGATGAGAAAGATCCGTGAGGCTTCCGTTAAAGGCGGCACATATACGCTTTATCTGTATCCGTATGCTTACGATGGTTCTTATGCAAACAACATCGTGATCATCGATCCGGCGGATCTGAAACCGCAGATCAAAGTAAGCTACAACGGAGCTGAACTATTGCAGGCCGGAAGTATTGCGGTATTCACTGCGGAAATTCAGGCTTCGGATGATTATATCGAATCCTGGGACTGGACCTTCTCGGATGGAACAACAGATACCGGCAAGCAAAGCAGTCATGTTTTTGATGAGGCCGGTAAATACGAAGTTCAGCTGAAGGTTACGGATATCTATGGTGATGCTTATGAAAATAAGATAAGTGTTGAAGTCATCGATTGCGAAAAGGAAGACAGCCAGTATACGGTCGTCAACTTCAATGTTTTAAACAGCGATGATGCAAGCACTGTTGCAAATGTTCTGATCCTGCTGGAAAGCGAAGAAGAGTCTTATGAAGTACGCTGTGATGAATATGGCTATGCACAGGCTGTATTGAAAAACGGCAGCTACACGGTGAGTGCCGCTGCGCAGGGCTATATGGTCCGTACCTTTACGATGGACCTTGCCGGCGGATACCGCGATCAGATGATCAGCCTCTATGCGACCAGCATCATGTCCGGTGAGATCACAGTCAGGGAGATGACCCTTGAAGAGATCAAGGAAGCAGGAATCGATATCGACGCACCGGGCAACCAGCACGTCTTTGAATTTACGACGACCTTCACATTTACTGCCGGACTGACCGAATATGAAGTCAGCTATCCGACATACAAGAACGAAAATGACATTATCGTCGGAATCAGACCGGCTCCGATCCATATCAATATTGGCGGCGGAGGCGGCCAGGATGATGACGATAAAGGCGGAAAGACCGTCGTTACCGTTTATCCGATCTCCGAGAAGTTTGCGATGGTCGTCTATGGCGAAGCACACTGGCTCAAGGAAATGTTCCAGGTGTCCCTGGTAGTCAACAACGATTCTGCGACAGATACGCTTGAGCAGACAACAGCTGTTCTTGATCTGCCGGAAGGCATGTCTCTTGCGGATATGGTCTCTGAACCGCAGAACAAGACGATAGATCTGGGTACGATCGATAAGAAGGGCAGCGCAAATGCGACATGGTATGTCCGCGGTGATGCTGAGGGTGATTATTATATCGGTGCTCATGTCTCTGCTCTGGATATGCCGTTTGGAACTGTGATCAATGAAGAATTTGAAACAAGCGAGCCTGTTCATGTCTACGCCGGTTCAGCACTTCATCTTTCGATCATTCTTGATGATGTGGCAAAACGTGGTGAAGACTATACGGTCAGATACAGATTAGAGAATGTTACGAACAAATCACTGTACAATCTCTCCTTTGGCATCAAAGGATGTGAACAGTTCAAGGTCATCGGTTACAGCGATCATACGCAAACGGAAGAACAGATCGAGGGCATGGACTTTGGCGATGAATTCATCCGTTATGTTGAAGAACTTGCGCCAAAAGGATACATTGAAATGCAGCTGGCTACGACGCTCTGGTTTGAATCAGATTTAGAGTACCTGCGTTACATTACCTTCTTTGGCGATTATATCGATATATCTTACTATGCGGAAAACGTCAGCCTTGTCGAACTGTCTGAATCGACGACATCGATCCCGTATGATGTCGTCATCAACAAGACGCCAAGAGAACGTCTGATCAATCATGTCATGGATGTGACAATGCAAAAGATCCTGGGTGATCGTATGCCGCAGACGATGGGCGATTTTGTGATCGAAGTCGTTGGTGATACGCTTGGGCTGCCGACTTTCCTGAAAGACGCTGCAAAGACGCAGCTGAAACTGCAGAAGGGATCGACAGATTACACGATGCGGATCTCGATCGATGACGGTGTGGAAGAAAACGGCGGCATTCAGAATGAAGTCATCCGCATCCATTCCGCTGATGGAGCAGAGTCTGTAGTCGATCTGCTGAATACAGAGATCTATTCGATCTCAACAGAAGATGCGATCATCGAAGCAAGGCATCCGGGCAAGACGACGATGCGGATCTCACTGCTCGATCAGGCAGGAGAGATCATCAGCGAATACGTCCAGGAAGTGATCGTTGATGCGGGCAAGATCTATGATGTCCTTGTCCTTGATCACGATGAAAGCACGGATCGTTTCACTGTAAACAAGCAAGAGATGGCAGATTCTGCACAAAGAGTCAAAGAAGAGACAATTGAAGCATTGCTGATCAACCCGTTCCAGGTCATCCCGACTTATGTGGAATATGTGATCGATGAAGCGGATAACGCATTCAAGGCACAGTTCTACAACGATGACAAGTCCGGCGGCGGTGTTCTCGATACTCTGACGCATCAGAACATCCTGATCAATTCCAATACGGCAGTTCTCGATTTTGACAGACAGGCATGGCAGAGCATCGCTGAAGCAAGTGAAGATACATTTGAAGTTTCTTTAAGTGATCTGACTTCTTCAGGAGAAGATCCGGTCTACAGGATCGAAGCAGGTTCTGAAGATAAAGAACTTGGTGCTTTGAATGGAAAAGTTCATGTCTGTATCCCGTTCGCATTGAGCGATCCTGCAAATATCGAGACAGTCTATGTTGAAAGGATCGGAAATGACGGAAAGACACAGAACCTTTATGCTTCCTATGATGAAGAAAAGGGTGAATTAAGTTTCGATACGGATACTTTAGGCGACTTTGTCATCCATGAAACAGAACCGGAGATCAGAACACTGACTTTGGATAAGGAAGAGATGGAGATGACAGTCGGTGATATGAAACAGCTGAGCGTTCTTGAAGGTACGAAAGTCATCTGGACATCCGAAGATGAGAGCATCGCCTCCGTCAACGAAAACGGTATGGTCAGTGCATTAAGTGCCGGTACGACGCTGATCAGAGCGACTGCCAGTGATGATCCGACACTCTATGCATCATGTCTGGTGAAAGTTTCTGAATATGTCGATCCGTTTGGAGAGATCCTGATCGAAGACAGACCGGATGATCCAAATGCGATCCCGAAGGGCTTCTGGACATCTGAACTGATATATGATGAACGCGATCCAAACAAAGAGATCCGCTACACCGGCTCGCCGATCACGATGAGCTTCAGGGTCTATGACCACAACAAGCTCTTACATGAAGGCGATGATTATACAGTCAAATACGCAAACAACACCAAGGCTGGCAAAGCTTCGATCACGATCACCGGCAAGGGCAACTATACAGGTACGCTTGTCAAAGAATTCGTGATCCTGCCTGCACAGCTGAATATGGAAGAGACGGTCGTTCTGTTAAACAAGGATGTCTTTGTCGAAAATGGCAAGGCACAGAAACCGACAGTGACGGTCGTACATCGCGGTGTAACTCTGAAAAACAAGAGTGACTATACCGTTGAATATGAACTTGATGGAAATACGATCCTGCCGAAAGAGTACTGGGTCAAAGTACATGGAGAAGGCAACTATGAAGGAGAGATCACAAGGACCTACAGGATCTACGATGATAATTCCTTCGTGTCAGTATCCGGTCTGAAGATCACAGGTATCAAGAACGCAGTCTATACCGGTGAAGAGATCCTGCAGGAGATCAGAGTCTTTGACGGCAAGACAGAGCTCGTGAAAGATGAAGACTACACCGTTTCCTACCAGGGCAATGTCAATGCCGGAACGGCTTATGTCACGATCGAAGGCACGATGAATCTTGGCCAGGAAGGAAGACCTTCCTATGCCGGTACTTTGAGCAAACCATTCAAGATCACACAGGCTCCTTTATCAGCCAAGACGACAGAAGTCTATGGCCTGGAAGAAGCACTTGACTTCACGGGCGAAGCGATCACACAGGATCTGCTGCTGATGTACAATGATAGCATCGTTCTTGAAGAAGGCATCGATTATACACTGACTTACAAGAACAACATCAAAGCAGGCACGGCGGCGATCACGATCAAGGGAATCAACAACTTCAAGGGCTCATTTGCCAAGAAGTTCACGATCAATAAGGTCGAGATCAGCGAAGATGATGTCGATTACAGCAACACGGCCGAATACATGAAGGGCGGTGTCAAACCTGAACCGGTCATCAAAGTCAATGGCAGACAGCTGACACTGAACAGCGATTACACGCTTTCTTACAAAAACAACAGCAAGCTTGGCGAAGCGACTATGACGATCAAGGGCAAGGGAAGCTATCTTGGAAGTGTGACACTGTCATTTGAGATCGTTCAGCGCAATATCTCTGATGTCAGCATAACGATCCCGGATAAAGTCTATTCACCAAAAGGCAATGCCTGGAAGTCAAATCCTGTTCTGACCGACAGCAACGGCAAGAAACTGGCAGCCGGTACTGATTACAGCAAGAACATCTCCTATATGTATTATGCAGATACGGAGATCGTTGATGGCTCTAACAAATCAGGAACGAAACTGCTCAGAAAAGCCGGAGAAGAGGTTCAGAAGAATGATATCCTGCCAGTCAATGCACTCATTGAAGTAAGCGTGAATACCGATGGACTTAAAGTCAACAACTATACAGGTGAGACTTCAGGTATTTACCGCATCATAGAGGCAGATATTGCCAAGGCAAATATCAGTGTTCCTGTTCAGTATTTCACCGGAAGTGAGATTTACCTTAATGAAGAAGATCTGACCGTGAAGATCGGAAACAAGATCCTGACACCGTTTGAAGATTATGAGATCGAACTCGATTCTTATCTCAACAACGCCAAGATCGGAACAGCCAAGGTCACGATCAGAGGCAAAGGAACCTATGGCGGCGCAAAGACGATCTCCTTCAAGATTGCAAAGAAATCCATGGGTCTGACGTTCCGTTTCATGGGCAACGGTGCAACGACCGGTAACATGAGTGATCTGATCATCTACAAGGATGCGGCATTGACCAAGGTCGCTTATAAGAAGGTCGTTGACAAAGTCAATATCCCGTTCGTCGAATGGAACACCCAGAGAGATGGAAACGGTATAAGCTTTACAAACGGACAGATGATCAATTACGAAGAATTTGAACCGGGTACGATCATCACTCTGTATGCGATCTGGAAACAATAGGATCAAAGTATTATAACGGATCTCTTAAATTAAACGTGGATGGCTCTGAGCTTAACTGCTCAGAGCTTTTCATACCTGCAGACGTTCGGGTGACAGTGATAAGTGTTACGGTTCTGATATCGATCATCTGTGCTTCCTTCTTCTTTGTAATACTTCTGTAATACTGACTTTGCCTGATAAAGAGAAAGGATGTCTGGCGCTTAAGCTTTCTGTTTGAAGATAAAACGCGTACAATATTGAAATATGGAAAACAAAACGTTCAGACATGTTTTATACATTTGCATAACGATACTGCTTTTACTTACGGGCACGGCCTGCCAGAAAGAGCCTGTGGAAGAAGAAAAAGAGGAAGAGACCATCAATCCGGAAGCTGATGAAAGGGAATATGTCCTTGAAGCAGTTGATGATGGTGACATTATTTTCTATGCTTCGGATGATTATTACCGCTATGGTCCTTCGATCATGAAAAATGAAGACGGCAGCTATGATGCCTGGTTTTCTTCACCTGGCAACAGCGGTTCCCAATGGGACTGGATCACTTACAGGCATTCGGATGACGGCAAAAACTGGTCGGATGAGACAGTCGTTTTAAAACCAACGCCCGGTTCCAAAGACCAGTGTTCAGTCTGCGATCCTGGTGTCATATACTTTGGCGGCTATTATTATCTTGCCTATACGGCAACGGATTATTATGAGGGAAAAGGCTCATATAATATGGCTTTTGTTGCCCGCAGCAAGCATCCCGATGGTCCTTTTGAAAAGTGGAACGGTTCTTCCTGGGGTGGAGATCCCGAACCGATCATTTTTTATGACGGCGGCAAAGACAACTGGGGGATCGGTGAAGTCAGCTTTGTGATCCTGCAGGAAGATCTGTATATCTATTACAGCTATATCGATATCGCAGACTCCTATATCGGCTTATACAAAGCGGATCTGATCGAAGACTGGCCTTCAAGCATCCGCCAGAAAGGGCCTGTCTTATATAGACAGGATCACGATTCGGTTGAAGTCGTCTACGATGAACATTTCAATACATTCTTTGCTTTCACGATGGAAGGAAGGCTCACGGAAGGCTCATTTTTAAGCGTCTACGAATCTTCCAACGGCAAGGATTTTGTCAAGAAGATGGAATTAAAGAACATGATCGAGGATTATTCCCATAATCTGGGTGTTTCAAAAAGCCCTTCAGGGCATATCGATACAGACAAAGATATCCTGATCGGCTATGCCTATGGCAAGGACTGGGGCAAATGGAACACACGTTTCCAGCGTGTCCGCATCTCTTGATTTTCTGCTTTGTAAAACTGATTATTTTCACAGAAAAAATGGTGCGAAAGAGTACATGTAGGAAAACAAATCTGTTAGAATAAATATGGAATATTCTATTTACTGCTTTTTATTATGAAGTAGTTTAAGAATATAAGCAGAATAGAAAGTGACTGTTAAGGGGGATTCAAGATGAAGAAAATGATGAATTATCTCAAAAAAGGATTGACAGTAATGCTGACATTGCTGATGATCCTGGCCGTCGCTCCTGAAAAGACGGAAGCGGAAGGCCCGACTCTTGCCGAATACGAAGGAGCTCATGAAACAAGCGAATTCAAGTATTTCGGTTTCAAGAAGGAAACGCTGGAGACTGCTGATCTGACGACTACGAAGCACAGACCGGCTGACAAGGCTACACCTGAAGAATACGAAGTCAGATATCCGGATTCACTCGATTATTTCGGACACACGGTTTCTGTCAAGGTAAACGTGACTTTCGAGGGTGAAAATACGTATGGCTACAACAGAGGCGATACGACTTCGATCTGGGTTTCAGATTCCAAGGAAGAAATCGAACGTATGAAGTATTCCGTATGGCTCAAGGCTTACGGTGCAAACTTCAAAGTCACTGTCTCTTTGTATGAAGACAATACGTTCACAACGCCGTTCAACGATTTCGTTGGCGCCATTGCCTTTGTCGACCCTGACCAGTCCAACTATCTCTACAACGCGCTGGATTATGATATCTACTATCAGAACAAAGGCTCTTTAGGTACGAAGTATCGCGTTGAAGCAGATGGCTTAAAGAGAATCTCATGGGGTGATATCCCGAATGCCGAGATCGGTGTCAAACTGTACAAGCAGTCCAGCTTCACATTCACGATCAACGGCTATGCTGACTGGGTATATCTGCCTGACTTTATCGTTGTTGAAGTCCCTTACACAGTTGAATACTACTACCAGAATAAAGACGGCACATACCCAAGTGAACCAAACGGCGGCTCTGTTGTCAGATATCAAGATATCCTGATCAATCCGGTTGCTACTGTCACAGATGAAGACAAGACTTCTCAAAGACCTGCATTCAATCTGGATGAAAGCAAGAATGAATTATGGTCACAGGAGATCAAGGAAGACGGTTCAACTGTCTTAAAGGTCTACTTCAAGCCTAGCTATACGATCAAGTATGACGGCAACGGCGGTACTCTGATCGAAGGCAAGACGATGGATGATGATCATTACTATGCAGAGAATCCGACGATGCCTTCCAAGGAAGAATGGCAATATGAACGTCCGGGCTTCGAATTCATCGGCTACAAGCTTGAAAACGAAGGCGAACTCTATACAAACTCAGAAGATTTCAGAAGCATCCTGATCGAAGAAGAAGACAGAGAAATCACGCTCTTTGCACAATGGAATCCGCTTGATTACAAGATCAAGTATGACAAGAACGCCGAAGATGCAACAGGCGAGATGGCTGATGATGATTACACCGGCTTAGATGAAACAATGCCTTCCAAGGAAGAATGGACATTCGAAAGAAAAGGCTATAAGTTCATTGGCTTCAAAGTTGAAAATGACGGCGAGATCTTCAACGGTGCCAAGGAATTCAAACCTGAACTCTTAGTCGATGAAGACAGAGTCATCACACTCTATGCACAATGGGAAGCTCTTCCATATACGATCAAGTACAACGCCAACGGCGGTGAAGGAACGATGCCTGATGATGTCTATAAAGGATCATCTGAAGTCATGCCTTCCAAGGAAGAATGGACATTCACAAGAGAAGGTTACGATTTCATCGGCTTCAAGCTTGAAAACGAAGGCGAACTTCTGAACGGTTCAAAAGAATACAAAGATGTCCTTCTTAATGAAGAAGACAGAGAGATCGAACTGTTTGCGCAGTGGGATCCATGGAAATACACGATCAAGTATGATCCAAATGGCGGTACCGGTGAAATGCCTGACCACATCTACACGTATGAAGATCCGACCATGAATTCTGATGAAAACAAGTACACGAGAAAAGGTTACAACTTCATCGGCTTCCTTTACACTGATGAAAAGGGCAACCAGACTCTCTACAAGAACATCAACGATTTCAGAGCAGAACTGATCCGTCTGGGCAAGAACTCTGAGATCCTCTTAGTTGCACAATGGAGAATGAAGCCTTCCAAGGATACTCCATATGTGATCCCTGTAACAGGTGTTGAATAGATCACAGGATCAACTAAGTAAAAGCTAAATCAAATAAGGGACAGTTTCGGGGAAGACCTGTAAGCTGTCCCTTTTATAATGCCTTCTTCGACGAAATGAAGTTTAGTACGGTCAGGTATCATATGCTAAAATGAAAAGGAACAAAGGATATGAAGATATATCAGATAATCATCAGAAGTAAAGGATCACAACAAAGATGAAATGAACTGTTTTCATTAAAAATGCGATCTGAAAAGAGTATTCAAAAACAGGAATGAAGCAGTTTTGTTGCGCTGCAGATGGTATACATAGAATAAATGGAGGATCATTTTATGAATTGGCACGCAAGGATGAAGAACATCGCATGTATGTTTCTGGTTTTGCTGCTGGCTTTGCCGCAATATGTAAATGTTTCGGCAGAAGAAACAGTTGAGACTGAAGAGATCGATATGCAGGAAGTTCTGCAAGAGGAAACTTCCGAAACTGAGGTATCAGAAGAGGAAGAGATACCGGAGGTTTCAGAGGCTGAAACAGAGGAAGAAGAACCTGTTATAAGCGAAGAAACAGAAGCTGAAACTGAAGAAGAAATATCGATATCATTGAAAGAAAGCTATATAGAACTGCATGAAGGAGAAAGCTTTATATTCGAAGTGACCATCTCCGGCACAGAAGAAGAAACACAGATCGTCTGGAGCACGGATAATACAGAGGTCGTCGCTTTCAATGAAGATGGAAGCATTACCGCTTTAAAGGAAGGTGTCGCGAATATCAAGGCCTCCATCCTTGATGGTGCACTTTCAGCGGATGCGATCGTCAAGGTCCTTGCAAATGAGCCTGCGACGGTCACGTTTGAACAAAGCAGCTATGAAGTTTTTGCAGGTGAGACGATCAATATCCCGTATACGCTTGAAAAGGGCGAATATCAGGATATCGTATGGTCTGTCGAAGATGAAAGCATTCTTGCTGTCGATTCATCGACAGATGGCCAGATCGTTGTCAATGCTTTACAAAGCGGCGTTGTCGAGGTAAGTGCTGAGATCGACGGGCATAAGGATTCATTTGCGGTCGTCGTTCTTGAAAAAGAAGAAGAAAAATACACTTTGACCAGAGCGCTTGGCGCAAAAGGCTACAAGACGATCACCGGTACATATACCGTGAATTACAATCAGAACAGCGCAAGAGATCTTGCCGTGAAATTGAACACGTACAGGATAGATACAGCGCGGATCTCGGGTCTGACATATGATTTCACGATCGAAAAATATGCAATGCAAAGAGCTGCCGAGATCGTAATGAGTTTCTCACACACAAGGCCAAACGGCGACGCATGGCATACCGTCTTTGACAAGACAAAATATGGTGTGGAAAGTGAAACTAACCTGAATGAGAATATCTTATGTACATCGGATGGTTCGATGAGCACTTCGCTTCAGGTATTGAATAAAGTTCTTGCAGACAGTACACAGCGTACCAGATCGCTGCGCACGAAGAACAGATCATTCGGTATCGCCCATGTGACATACAATGGCGGCGATTACTGGGTCATGCTGTTCTCGGATTCTGTGGCTAAAGACAAATCACAGACTGCGGCGTATGACGGAAGTAAGGATGTAAAGGTAGGGATCTTTACGGATAAAGAACCGAAATATATTTCCAGCAAATCTGTAGTTAAGGTCAATGTAGGAAAATCAACCAGCCTTCCTTCAATCACGGGAACGCTCAGTGTTCTTCTGGGCGGCAAACAGAAGTCGATCGCGATCACAGGATACAGTGTGACCTGGTCGCTGGATACAGCCGGCAAAAAATATGCAACTATAAACAATGGCAAAGTCAATGCCAACTACGAGCCGAACAATTCTGAAGCTGCAAATCTGATTGCAACCATCAAAATGAATGGCGGTTCGACAAGTCTGAAAGTCCCATTAAAAGTCATTCAGCCGGTCACCGGTGTCGAAGTTCTGCCTAAGAGTGCGGGCGTTGATGCAGGCAAGACCTATCAGATGACTGCTGTTGTTTCGCCATCCAACGCAACAGATAAGACCGTGACCTGGAAGACTTCCAATTCATCGATCGCTACTGTCAATGCCAAAGGCCTTGTTACAGGCAAGAAGGGTGGTACATGTACGATCACCGCTGTAACAAATGACGGCGGATTCAAGGCTACGTGCCATGTAACGGTCATTGTCCAGGCGAAAGGTATCGCTTTTGAGATCGGTGAACTGACTATGACGCCGGGCATGGCTGATAAGCTTGTTCCCGTATTCACACCGGCAGATACGACAGATAAAAGAGTCACATTCTCTTCATCCGACGGATCCAAAGTAAAGGTATCAAATGATGGTACTGTGGAAGCTTTGGCTGTTACCGGAAATAATCCTGTAATCATCAAAATGGAAACAGCTGTTCCGGGAGAAGACGGAAAGAAATTAAGCGCTGAACTCCCTGTTACAGTCAAGGAAAAGGACAAAGCTGCAAAACCGAGTGCTTTCTACCTTTATGATTCGACCTATGAGGTCCCGGTCTATGATTATGAAGAGATCGAGTTCGTGGAAACTTTGATCAAGGGCGATCAGATCAAGCTTCATACCGATACCAAGGATGCACAGATCTATTACACGCTTGACGGAAGCACACCGAATACCAGCAGCAAGAGATATACCGATATGATCATCTATCCGGGCGGCGATCTCACGATCAAGGCGATCGCTGTCAGGGCTCCGCAGTTGAACAACTCTGATGTTGCAACATTCAAATTTGCGGAGACGACAGAAGATGTCTGGGAGATCGATGAAGAAGACCTCGAGAAGATCAAAGGTGATGATGGACTCTATCATATCCCGCCGGGACTCTGGGCAGCTGGTGTTGCCGAGGAAGTCGGCTATACAGGAGATAAGATCACGTTCCCGAATTTAAGGGTCTACTATCGCAATCACTTACTGACGGTCAAAGACGACTATAAGATCACCTATAAGAACAATGTGAATGTCTGTCCGGAAGGCCTTGCGGCATGTGAGATCACTTATAAGGATGATGGCTCCTATGTTCCGGCAGGCGGAACCAAGGTCGCACACATCGTGATCAGCGGTCAGGGAAATTTCAAAGGAAATACCTATATCCCATTCAAGATCACTCCATTGGCGATCAGCGAAGAAAACGGCTTCTCTTACCAGAGTGAGATCTATGAATCGCTTGGAACCAAGACATTAAGTCCAATCCCTGTCATCCTCTGGAATGGCAAGAAGCTGAAAAACAAGACCGATTATGTCGTTGCCTACAGTAAGGATCCGAAGGGAACGATGATCCTTGATGGCGGCATTAAGGAAAGTGATCTTGATGAAGGAAAGAGCAACGGTGAATTCTACGCGATCATTTCCGGTGTAAAGAATTTTGAAACAGCGGAAGAACGCTTTGCCGTTCCGATCCATGTCAAGAAGAATGGCGAGTACCTATCCAAGGCTAAGATCAAGATCGATAATCTCGAATACAATGGCGAAACGATCAAGCCGGAAGATCTGAATCTCACAGTTACTGTGGGTAAGGAAACGCTTGAAAAAGGCAAGGACTATGTGATCGAAAAGGTCACTCCGGAACCGATCAAAGAGATCGGATCCTACGAGATCGTGATCAAAGCAACAGATGACAGCAGGTATATCGGCGAGAAGAGTGTTGTCTTCAAGATCACCGGCAGGATGATCAGCAAGGCAAAAGTCTATTGTTTGGGGAATGCAGTCACCTATACAGGAAATATGATCAGTCTCAAGGATCTTTACAAATATGATCCGAAACGTCCGGATCTAAGTGCGGTCAGCCTCTACTATGGAGATGAAAAACTGATCCAGGATAAGGACTATACGGTCGTGATCAGCGGCCTGAACAAAGGAAGAGGTACGATACAGTTTGTCGGTATCGGAAACTACAGCGGCGAGATCAAGAAGAACTTTACGATCAATGCGATCCAGGTCAACAAGAACGATCTGATCGTCTATACGAGCGATATGTCCTTCAGCAAGACCGGCGCACGTCCGGATGTCTATGTCATCCTGAAGACGACTGCAGATGATCCACGCGGTTATGAGATCAGTGAAGGAGTCTATGGCATCATACTGATCGAGAACGAGGATTATACGCTGAAGTTCTTTAACAACAAGAAGATCTATACGGATGACAGCTTCAATACGAAGAATCCTCCATCTGTTTCGGTCGTCATGAAAGGAAATTATAAAGGCACGATCGCCAATAATTACTTCCTGATCCTGGAAGAGGATATCACCTATATGACTATGGAAGCGGCTGACATCGTCTATGCGGCTTCCAAAAAAGGAACGCAATATTATGTCAAGCCTGTACTTTATGACTACGAAGGCAAAAAGCTGACGCTGAATAAGGACTATGAACTGACTTACTACTATGCCCAGGATGCCAGGGTCAATGGCTCGACGACTTACAACAGGGCATATGGCACACCTTTGCGTGCGACCGATGTCCCTGAACCGGGCACAGTCATCGGCGTAAAAGCGACCGGTATCGGTTCCTATTACGGTACGATCTCCACAGAATATAAGGTATTCGACAAGTCCTATAACCTTTCATCGGCGAGAGTCAAGATCGAATACAGCAACGGCAAGAATCAGTATTTTGAATACAGCGGAAGACAGATCGTTCCAACCGCACAGAATCTGATCGTGACAGTGGGCAAAAATACCCTGGTTTATGGCGTTGATTATGAGATCAGCTCGATCGAAAACAATATCCGGGCTGGCAGAGCGACGATGGTGCTTCACGGCTTAGGCAATTATGCCGGTACGAAGAAAGTGAATTTCAATATCGGCAAGCAGACGCTGATCCTCGATATCGGAAACATCTTGAGAAGGATCTTCGGTCTGTAAAAAACAAAAACAAATATTTGGGAAAACAGGCTTCAGGCCTGTTTTCTTGTGCAGTGATTTCATGTGGATGAGTTTAAAATAATATGAGATAATATAAGACGCTTGATTTTGACTTTCAGTCTTTTATGAACAATATTTTGGAAAACAGAAAAAAACGGGTACTCATACATCTTCATGTTTATTACACAGAACAGCTGAAGGCTTTTTTGAAGCGCATCAGGGCGATCAGCGATCTTGCGGATATCAGACTGTTTGTGACGATCAGCGAATCCGCAAACGATCTTTCCCATGCCAAAGAGATCTTAAAGGACATGTATAAAGATGCGATCCTTCTGGAAGTGTCCAACCGTGGCTTTGATGTGGCTCCGTTTATTGAAGTCCTGCATCAGGTGGATCTGAGTGACTATGACTATGTCATCAAGCTTCATACCAAATCCAGAGGCAAACAGGGGAATACGATCCTGAACGGAGTGATCATTTCCAATTCTGTCTGGGAGAACATCATGGTCGATTCCCTGATCGGCTCAAAGCAGCGTTTTTCAATGGCGCTTGAAGCCATGGAAAATGAAGAAAATGGCATGGCGGCAGCCGGTTTGTGTCTGATCAAGGATGATGAATCAAGAAAGAACTACTATTTCTGGCGGGTCAATGATGAACTTGAAAAAATGGGTCTGCCGCTTTTGAAAGATGAGGAAGATCTGATCTTTCCGGCCGGTACGATGTTCATCATCAGGGCCGAACTGTTAAGTCCACTGACGATCTATAAGACTGAAGATTTCGGTATCATCTTTCCAGGCATCCATGATTACACTCTGGCTCACGTCTTTGAACGTCTGTTTGCGGGTCTTGTCTATGCCAATGGCTTAAAAGCCGAGAGATTACAGTCAAGGCGCTATCGGCTGGAACTAAGAAGAGTTGAAAAGCGCTATGAGCGGCAGGAAAAGAAAAAGATCGGTGAAAGTTTCTTTGACAATGCGGGACTGTTTTTAAAGCGTCTTCACTACAAGATCGCTTCGAGGATCGCAAAAGAAAGGATCATCGCCAATTCAAAATATTTTGATAAGGAATGGTACATCCGCAAACATCCCGAGATCTTAAAGAACAATGAGAATCCGATCCGGCACTATCTGAAACATGGCCTTGAATACGGATACAATCCTTCCGCAAAGTTCAATGGTCATGAGTATCTGCGCCGCTATCCGGATCTTCTTGATAAGAAGATGAATCCGCTGCTGCATTATGAGTGCTATGGAAAATTTGAACACCGCAACTTTTTTGACAACAGTTTCAAATGGTATTCACAGGTCGACTGCATCCGCCATTCAAAGTATTTTGATGAAGAGTGGTATCTGAAGAATTATC
The DNA here is from genome assembly GCA_002362065.1 of Solobacterium sp. UBA3303. Classification (GTDB taxonomy): domain Bacteria; phylum Bacillota_I; class Bacilli_A; order Erysipelotrichales; family Erysipelotrichaceae; genus Colivicinus. Next base: position 73,705 of record DESX01000039.1, on the reverse strand, counting down.
CGGATGTAAAGAATGCGGACATCGATCCGGCACTGCATTATTTTCAATATGGCGGTTTTGAGGGCAGAGACCCTTCACAGCTGTTCTGCACGGATGAGTATCTTTCCATTCATCGCGATGTCAAAACGGCCGGGATCAATCCGCTGTTTCATTACGAATACGACGGCTATATTCAGGGAAGGGAGCTTTCTGCGCTTGAATTAAAGAAGCCTGTCTTTGATCAAAGAGCCGGCAGCTTTGAAAGGACATATGAGAAAGCAAAACCGCATCATAAGCGGACTGTGCTTCTTGCTTCCTTCAGCTACGATGGACGGATCGATGATTCCCTGATCTATCTTCTGAAAGGTTTAAAGAAGATTGCAGACAATATCGTTCTGATCGCTGACAGCCCGATCTTTGAAGAAGAACTCGACAAGCTTGATGGTCTGGTCTCCTATGTCCGCTACAAGAGACATGGGGCATACGACTTCGGCTCCTATCGGGATGGTCTGAAATATTTAAGAGAGAACGGATATCTTGAAGAATCGGTAAGTGAAGAACTCGTCATGATGAATGACTCCTGTTACGGACCGGTCTATCCGTTTGAAGAGTCTTTTGATAAGATGGCGAAAGAAGCCTGGAACTTCTGGGGCTATGTCGGCAACTGGTCGATCAGTTTTCATATCTGTTCGTTTTTCTATGTATTTGATCGGAAAGTTATCGATTCAATGCTGCTGGATGAATTCATGGAACGTGTCAAAGGTGAAGTGGACCGCTATACGGCGATCGCAGAGTTTGAAACGCAGCTGACCAAAGTTTTGACTTCACAAAACATGGTTGCCAAAGCCTATGTTTCGGAAACGGAAGATTCCGGCATCAATCACAGAAATATACTGACGCTGCTGCGCGATTATCGCCTTCCTTTGATCAAGAAGAAGTCATTGAACGGTGATGCCAAGGAATCGATCGTTGCGGCCATGAAGATCATTGAACGTGACAATCCGGATCTGTATCCGTTGATAAAGATCTCCCCGATCAATACCGATCATCATCCGATCGATCTGAATACATATCTTGAACAGATGCCTTCCAATGTCGAACGCATAAAAAACAAGATCAGGAACAAGGAAAAGGTAAAGGCTTATTTCTTAGTTTGTGATAATTCGATGTTTCCGGCAAAACCGTTATTCAGACGGATGTCGGAAGATGCATTGTTTGATACAAAGATCATCGTCATTCCCGACAACCGCATTTCAGATCCACACCAGCTGATGAGAAAATGCAGGGAAGAACTGCAAAAGGAATTCGGTGATGATAAAACTGTCATGGCTGTAAAAGACCGCTATGGCAGATGGAGTGATGAGATCGATGATGCGGATATCGTCGTCTTCCCGTCGCCATACAATGTTTCGGTCTTCAAATACAATGTCCGTTATTGCGTGGGCAGAAGCTTTTTGCCGTTGATCGTCAATTACGGCTATTACCGTTCGATCTATGACCGGCAGATCATGGCTTCCTTCAATTACGCTTATTTCTGGAAGGTCTTCATTGAAAATGAGGATGTCATGAAGGAATATGAAGAATATTCTTACCGCAAAGGTGAAAATGGCGAACTGACAGGCTATATCAAGATGGATGACATGGCAGAAGTGAAAGAAGAAACAAGGACACGCAAATGCATCCTGCTGGCCCTTCATCATTCGGTCGATGGCGGCTACAACAATATCCTTTCCCTGGCCAATTTTGTCCGTTACTATGAATACTTCGAAAGTCTCCCGGACCGCTATCCTCAGATCGATTTCATCTACCGGCCGCATCCGTTCCTTTTTGAATCATTGAGGATGGCAAAAGGCTGGGATGAACACAAACGCGATGAGTATATTCGCAAGATGAAGGCAAAACCGAATGTGATCTGGAGCGATCAGGGCAACTATTTTAAGGAATTCGTTGATTCCGATGCCTGCATACAGGACTGCGGCTCTTTCTTAGTCGAATATATGTATACCGGCAAGCCTTGCTGTTACATGCTGAAGAGTGAGGAAGACATTGAGCGAAAGTTTGCCCCGTTAGGAAAGAAGTGTCTTGAACAGTGCTATATTTCCTATACGACAAAACAGATCGATGACTTCATTGAAAATGTCGTGGTCAAAGGAAACGATGACAAGATGGAAGGCCGGAAGAATTTTATGAGCCGTGTCATGGTCAATTATCCGCATGCGGCAGATAAAGCTCTTGAGCTGATCAAAAAGGAACTGCTTGAAGGAGAAAACGGATGAAAAAGGTCATTACATACGGCACATTCGATCTGCTTCACTATGGCCATATCAGGCTTCTTGAGCGGGCAAGGGCATTAGGGGATTATCTGATCGTCGGACTTTCCAGCGATGAATTCAACGAGAAGGAAAAACATAAGGTCACTTTTCAGAGCTACGAAGAAAGAAAGAAGCTGCTGGAGGCGATCCGCTATGTCGATGAGATCATTCCGGAGGAAAGCTGGGAACAGAAGAAAGAAGACGTGCATAAGTACGATATCGACGTCTTTGTGATCGGTGATGACTGGAAGGGACATTTTGACTTTCTGGAAAAAGAAGGGGTGGAAGTCGTCTACCTCGAAAGGACACCGGAGATCTCCACGACCCTGATCAAGGAAAATCTGCACGGAAATAAGTAAACGAGGAAAAGGCAGTCTGCCTTTTTCTTTCTGCTGTTCGTTTGTACTTAACTTTCAAACAGCAAATGTTTATATTATAATTTAAAAATACGGAGGTCTATTATGATACCTTTTAACATTCCGCCTTATGTAGAAGGCGAAGAAGAATATGTAATACAGTCCATTCAATCGCATAAGATCTGCGGAGACAATGCGTTTACTTTTAAATGTGAAAAACTGATGGAAGAAAAGTTTTCTTCCAAAAAGATCCATCTGACAACAAGCGGAACGACTGCGCTGGAAATGGCATGCATGCTGGCAGACATTGGTCCGGGCGATGAAGTCATCGTTCCTTCCTATACATTCTCTTCCACTGCCAACGCCATCATCATCTTCGGCGGCACTCCGGTCTTTGTTGATATCCGTCCGGATACGATGAACATCGATGAAAACAAGATCGAAGAAGCGATCACGGAAAAGACAAAGGCTATCATGGTCGTCCATTATGCCGGCATCGGCTGTGAAATGGACAAGATCTTAGATATCGCACATCGCCACAATCTGCTGGTTCTCGAAGATGCGGCACAGGGTGTCGATGCGACTTATAAAGGAAAATACCTTGGTACGATCGGTGATATCGGCTGTTATTCATTCCATGAGACAAAGAACTATTCAATGGGTGAGGGCGGAGCGATCTCGATCAACAATCCGGATCTGATCGATCGTGCAGCCATCGTTCGTGAAAAGGGTACAAACCGTACGCAATTCAAAAACGGTCAGGTTGACAAATATACCTGGGTAGACAAGGGTTCAAGCTATCTGCCTTCCGATATCCTGGCAGCCTATCTTTATCCGCAGCTTTTGATCATGGATGAGATCCGTGCTGACCGTGTCGGCAGTTTTGAAGAATATATGAGACAGCTCAGCCCATTGAAAGAAAAAGGTGTGATCGATCTTCCTTATATTCCGGAAGAATGCGTACAGAACGGTCATATGTTCTATGTCAAGGCAAAGGATCTGGAAGAAAGATATGCCTTGCAGACATTCCTAAGAAACAAGGGCATCTCCACGGCTTTCCACTATGTTCCTCTTCACAGCGCTCCGGAAGGTTTGAAGAGCGGACGCTTCCATGGCGAAGATGAATTTACAACAAGCGGCTTTGAAAGACTGCTTCGTATGCCGATGTATTATAAGCTCAGCAAGGAAGATATCACTTGCGTTTGTGATGCGATCAAGGAATTCTATGGATGTAAGTAATCGGTATTATTCGCTCGATTTATTAAAATTCGTCCTTTCGATCTTTATCGTATTTCATCATTTTCAGCAGGATACTGCAATCTTTTTCCGCCATATCAACTTTTATGGCGGAATTTTCAATTTTGCATATTGTGTTGAATTGTTTTTTATGATCTCCGGTTTTCTGGCGATGATCCGCAAAAAGAATGTTCAGGACAGCTCTTTTAAGGAATATCTTTATAACAAGATACGCCGCTTTTTTCCGATGTCTGCATTGTCTGTTACGGTCATGCTGATGCTGCAGACTGTTTATTATCTGATCAACGGCATATGGTACAACGGTCTCAAGCCGGATATTTATAAAGTCTTCAACAGCTTCCTTCTGACTTTTTCCGGAGGTTCGATCCTCTGCGGCAGAGGGATCAACAATCCGCTGTGGTTCTTAAGTGTTCTGATCAAATGTCAGATCATTCTCTGGCTGATCCTGAAATTGTGCAAAAAATACAACTGGGATCCTGTCTATCTTTCCATCTTCATGATCTCGATCGGAACAGCGATCATTTCCTATGAGATCGATCTTCCGTTTTTCAATGAGGAAGCAGGGCGTGGCTATGCAGGATTTTTCCTTGGTACAGTTCTGTATGGCTTTTATCAGAATGTCGATCAAAAAAGGACCTCGGTCCTGTCCTGTCTGATTTTTGCTGTATGCTTCTGTCTGGGATTGATCGATCATTCGTCTTTTTATGAATATGAATGGGGAGCTTATACATTTGTTTTGCTTCCTTGCATCCTGATCATCGCTTTGTCTTTTGAGAGGTTGCTCAGGAAAAACTTCATAAGTACTTTGGGGAAAGTTTCCTTCGAAGTCTATATCTGGCACGCTCCTTTCATTTATCTGATGGAAATCTTATTCAGTCTGATGCCAGGACTTAAGGAAGGTATTGAGCCTCATCTTCTGATGGCTGTCTTTACAATGACTGTTCTGGCCTGTTCTTTTTTGATGCATCATTTTGTGGAGAAAAAGGCAGAGGGGGCTTTTGTAAACATGATCCGTTTCTTCAAAGGAGAGAGCGAAAAAGCATCATAAAAGAAGAAAACTCATAATTGGCTGTTTATCATCTGGGATCTTTTCTTAAATGGTTTGAAACAGCTGATTTGATATAATGTATGGGATATGGTATCTTTCTGGCACAAAAAACAGTCTAAGGCCTGTATTTTAGCGATGATCTTCTTTGTTTTGTTTTCTTTCATCATTTTTGTAATGCTGAAAACAGACAGACCGGAAGAAGAGCAGGCGAGTTTTTTTATTTATGATCGCGCAAGAGACATAAAGATCATCCCTGAAGAAAAAGAAGGTGTGTGCAGGATCTATCTTCCTTCAGGTTTTTCATTATCTGAATTTAAGCTGCTGAAGGATGATCAGACGATCCTGGAAGATCTTTCTGCTTTGGAGAATAAGAATAAGCTTTTGATCGATGGCAAAGAATATCTGTTTGATGTCGTTGAGACCGATGGGATCTCTTCTCTTTTTATTGATGTGAAAACAGGAGACATCGACAAGGTCAATGCGGATGAATATAAAAACGAGAAGGCGAGAGCTTTACTGCAGGTCATCGATGAAAAAGGAAATGCTGATCTGGAAGAATATGCTTCGATCAAGGGAAGAGGCAATACCAGCTGGCGCTTTTACGAGAAAAAACCATACAATATCCGCTTTGACAGTGCTGTTTCAATACTGGACATGAGTGAAGATAAACACTGGGCCCTTCTGGCCAATGAAGTCGATGGAACAGAGATCGATAATGCCCTGGTCTATGACTTTGCAAGAAAACTGGATCTGTCCTATGTTCCGGACTATCGCTATATCAATGTCTATATTGACGGCAAATACAATGGACTGTATCTGCTGAGTGAAAGGATCGAGGTTTCAAATACTCGTCTGGACCTGAAAAGGGATTCTTCGTATCTTCTGGAGATCGATCTCAACGCAAAACATGATCTGCTGGATAATTATTTTATTTCCGAAGGAAACAATCTGGTGGAAATTCATTATCCGCAGATCGTAAGCGATTCTTTCCTTTCGATCATCGAAAATGAAGTCAATGACTTCGAAGCGGCTTTAAAGGATCTTGAAAGTGATCGCTGGAAGGAAATGATCGATATCGATTCTTTCGCAAGAGTCTATCTGATCGATGAACTGTTTGAAAATGTCGACGGAGGCTACTGCAGCGTGTTTTTCTATAAGGGTGATGACGGAAAACTGGTCAGAGGACCTTTGTGGGATTATGACCGCTGCTTTGGTTACAGTGTCAGACAGATCATGGCCGGCAACGCAAGAAAATATGGCAATCAGCTGAGCGATTCCTATAATTACTGGCTTTTGAAACGGGAAGAGTTCAAAGACAGAGTCAGACAGATCTATGAGAAAGAATTCCTTCCTGTATTGCAGGATTATGGCTATGCAAGGATCGATGAGATACAAAGACTGATCTCTTCTTCTTACAATGCGGACTGCATCCGCTGGGACAGGGAAGAAAATATTGATTCGTATAAGAAGATACAGCCTTTCCTGGAACAGAGAAGTCTCTTCCTTTCGGATTATTTTGAAAACGAAGACCGATATGTAAAGCTGCAGATCGAAGATGAACTTCATTATCTGAATAACTTTATCCTTGAAAAAGGAAGCAGTATCTATGATGCATATGATCTTGATAAAGGGCTGCTGAATACGATCCTCTACGAAAAGGAAAGCGGGGAAGTCTTCAATAAAGATCGGGCTGTGAATGATGACCTTTGCCTTGTCAGGGGTGAAGAATATGAGACATATCTGCCTGATCTCAGCACGGCGAATAAAGAAAACGTTGGCTTTTTCAATCTGGCTGCCGTGGCCGCTTTTCTGTTTTGTTTTGGCCTGGCAGTACATATAATAAGAAAGAGAATCTAAGATGGAAAAGTTTCGTCATGAATTCAAATATCTCATTTCGTATGAGCAGATGAGACTTATCACTGATCGGTTAAAAAGGGTCATGAAGCTTGATCCCCACGCCAAAGACGGGCGTTATCTGATCAGTTCTTTGTATTATGATGATCCTTATGACAGCTGTTTCTATGAAGTTGCCGCAGGTGTTGATCTGAGAAAGAAATACCGTCTGCGCTATTACGATCATGATGCTTCCACTGTTTTTCTGGAATGCAAAGCCAAACGGAACAACATGATGTTGAAAAAAAACAGCTATCTGGAGCACTATGATGCGCTCAGGCTGGTGAATGGCGGTTATCTTCGGGACATTGCGGATCAGGATGATCTGAATAAAGAGCTGACCTATAAGATCATGGCCAGGGGTTTTAAACCGAAGGTGATCGTTGAATATGAAAGAGTACCTTATATTTATGAGGCAGGGAATATACGTATCACTTTCGATATGAACATCGCTTCTTCGACAGATCTCAAAAACTTTCTCGGTCAGTACGCTTATAAAAGAAGCGTTCTGCCTTGCGGGACTTTGATCATGGAAGTAAAATATGATGAGTTTTTGCCATCACTTATCTACGATTGCATTGACATCGGAGGTCTGGAACAGCTTTCGATCTCCAAATATACACTATGTCGCAAATATATGATTCAAGCGGAGGATCTTTTATGAATATGGATGAATTCTTAAGCACATTACTTGATGCCCTGGCCGGAGGCTGGAGCAAGCCGATCGGTTCTTTGGAAGTCTTTGTCGCCTTATGCATGGCGGCTTTGATCGGCCTTTATATCTATATCGTATACATTCTGATGACCAGAAGGACCTTCTATTCCAAGGACTTCAACATCACTCTGGCATGTGTGACTCTGATCACGGCGGGCCTGGTTTCAGCAATACAGTCAAGCCTGCTGGTGACATTGAGTGTCGGCGGCGCGTTGTCCATCATCCGTTTCCGTACGGCGATCAAGAGCCCGATCGATCTGATGTTTTTGTTCTGGGGCATTGCAGCCGGCATTATGTGCGGTACGGGCGTCGGCGGTTTTGCGATGATGTTATCGGTATTTCTGACGGTCATGGTCGTCATACTTTCAAAGCTTCCGTTACTGAAGGCGCCGCAGATCCTGATCATCAATGCGAAAAGCTATGCGGATACCAAAGAGATCAAAGAGGCTGTCTCGAAAAGCTGCAGCTATTATTCGATCAAATCCGAGTCCCGCTCTTTTTCGGACCACGATATGAGCATAGAGCTCAGAAGCAAGGACACGGAAAAACTCGTAAAGGACCTCTCGGGGATCCGCGGTGTTGAATCCGTATCGGTCCTTGAACATAACGGTGATGTTTCTTTTTGACGATATGAGATATAATATTGACATGAATTTTGTAAGAAAAATAATTGTTATTCTTCTTTGTTTCGGGCTTGCAGGGGTGCAATGCGTTTTTCTCAACGCCGAAGAAACAGAAGAGATCTCAAATGAAACAAATACGGCTGTATTGAAGGGTGATCTTAATGATGACCGGCTGATCAATACACTGGATTATATACTTTTGAGCAAGCATCTTGACGGCAGCAAGGTCATAACGGATGCCGACAAGCTGAAAGCTGCGGATCTCAATGATGATGGTGCCGTGGATGCCACAGATAAACAGAGACTGAAAAACATCATTTATTATGGAGAGGTCGACAACAAAAATGTAAACGTTGCCTCACATGATATCCATACGGAAAATCAGAAGAAATTTTTAGCCAACGGTTACAGTTCAATCCTGACTTATAAAGGCGGCGGCGATGCTTCAAAACCGATCACTTTGACGTATGGTTCATCGGTCATAGGCGATGGTAGCACGTATACGATCAAGGTATCGGAATCATCCGATATGGCGAATGCAAAAACTTACAGATCGACTTCCCGTACCGTAAAGATCGAAAATGTCAAAGTACAGACTTTGTATTTCTGGACCGTCAGCAATGGTTCCGGTACTTCCGATCTGCAGGCGTATTACGTCGATGACGTACCTGTCAGAAATCTTTCCACTTCAACGATCGGCAACGCCAGGGACTTTGGCGGTTTTGAAACGGAAGACGGAATGATCGTGAAACAGGGTATGATGTACCGGGGCCATATGATGGAGCCAGGATCCTACCTTTCAAAAAACAGGGATGTCCTGATCAACGATATCGGAATACAGACAGAGATCGATATCAAAGAAAAACAGTCGGATTCTTCGATCTACTATGATACGTCTGAATTGAACAGATATCCAAGCAAAGACTTTGAACATTATCTTCGCCGTTACATGAAATTTGAATTATATGGCGGATATTTGTCTGCGGATTATACGAGTATCGGTACAGTCTTCAAGATCTTCCATGATCTTGCGGATGAAAGCAATTATCCGGTCTATATCCATTGCCGTATCGGTGCCGACAGAACGGGACTGATCTGTTTTTTGATCAATGCATTGTGCGGCGTCAGCCTTGATGACCTTTATACCGATTACGTGTTCACAACTTATTCAGGGGACAGCCGTACAGTCGGATGGATCGAAAACGATTATGTCAAACAGATACAGCAGTCTCCCGGCCGGAATTTTGCGGAAAAGACAAAGAACCTTCTTCTGAGTATTGCCCGCAAATACGCCCAGAAAAAAGGAATGGATCAGGAATCCTTCGTGAATGCCCTGGGGGCAGATATCGATGCAATGGTTTCGATCCTGAAGATGGAAAAACCATCGACCAAATCCTATATCCCGTATCCGAAAGCCGAGTCAACGACGATCCTTTGTGACGGATCTGTTCAGAAGCTGAAGTTGTCTGATGATTATCTGTTCAATGTTACGGGTAATAAAGCATCGGCTGCTGGAGAATATGTGGCAACGATCTCCTTAAAGGATCCGGAGACATATTCCTGGGCAAATGGTTCCAAAAGCGATTACAGGATCTCCTGGAAGATCGTAGATGAGCGAAGCGCAGTTGCAGCTCCTTCTGTGACAAACGATATTTTCGTTTATAACGGTGAAGAACAGGAATACGTTTTTGAAGAGCAGCCTTACTATACGATCGAAGGAAACAAACAGACGGATGCCGGAGAATACGAAGCGATCGTTTCTCTGAGAGATAAAAAGAAATATATGTGGGAAGATGGCTCGAATGACGACCTTGTCTTCTTATGGAATATTGAAAAAGCAAAGATCGATACATCGCAGATCACTTTTGAAGATCAGACATATATCTATGACGGAACGGAGAAGTCTTTAATTTATGATGGTGAACTCCCGGCCGGCATAAAAGAGATCACATATTCAGAAAACAAACTGAAAGGCTATATCAACAAGGATGAATCGATCGAAGTCACGATGTCCTTTGTTGTGGAAAATGAAAATTATGAGCAGCCGGAAGATAAAAAAGCTGTACTGACGATCACTCCTTTATCTGCACAGACCGATCTGATGTTTGATGTCAAGGAAGATGAGATCGTTGAAGGTGACCTTGATACGATCGAGTATGGTCAGCCTTATACATTGCCGATCTGTCATAAGGAAGCTTACAGATTTATAGGATGGACTGCATTGATCAACGGAGAAAGAGTCCTGATCGAAAATGAAGGCGTCTGGAACTATGGCCTGGATACTTCATCGCTGCAGCTGATCCCGCTGTTTGAAGATACGGAAGAAAAGCAAAGCGGCATGCAGGAAACTGAAGAAGATATCCTGCTTTCAGTGCATATGGAAGGCGAAGGTATCGGCAGACTTGTTTCCTGTGAAGGCGAGTTCAATGAAGAAAACTGCACAGAACTTGGATTGTACATGTTTGGCACGAGCTGCAGCTATCGGATCGATAAGGAAGATACCACAAAGCAATACTATCTGCTGATCGATGATCAGGTGATCCCGGTCTTGAATTATGAGGAAAATGATGAAAATCAGTAATAAATTATTTAAAAAATGCGTTTTAAGCGTGATGGTCTTCATCATGCTTTTGGGCATCCTGCCTTTCAAAGCTGCAGATGTTTACGCAGATGGCGGTCTGGAAGTTTCAACTTCTTCCATCTCCATGTCGATCGGCGATGAAAAGCTCTTCCGCATCAAGGCAGACAATTGCGCAGCTTCGATCGATATCATTTCTTCTGATGAACAGATCGCAAGAGTCAGTGTCGATTCGGCTTTTCTGGATAATGAATCGCTGATCGTTGCAGTCAATGCGTATAAGGCCGGTGATTGTGTGATCACGATCCGGGTCAGTGATGCCGCAACCTATGATGAGAAGCATTTTACGGCTGAGTATACGATCGATGTTACAGTCGATCAGGAACTAGGCCCGCAGCAGGTCCTTTATCCATATGCGAATTATGAGTCCGGTGATGTTTCAAACGGCAGTCTGCTGCGGCTTCTTTGTGATACGCCGGATGCAGTGATCTATTATTCTTTGAATGGAAGTGCTTATTCTCAATATGATGATGCGATCACATTGAACAAGAGCATTGCCGATGAAGAAGACAAGATCTACATCTCAGCCTATGCATCCAGAGAAGGAAACTATACGGATTCGGAAACGGTCGATTATACGTATCATATCGTTGAAAGCCCGGAAGATTATGGCGAGATCTCTGAAGAAGACAGAGAGATCTACATCGATCCGCAAGAGATACCAAAGGGATTCTGGCTGACCGGTGTGAAAGATCTGGCCTATACCGGCAAGAAGCAGACACAGGAAAACATCAGGGTCTACTATCATACGACGCTTTTAAAGGAAAAGAGCGATTATACGATCTCCTACAAGAACAACCAGAATGCAGGGACTGCAACGATGACAGTTACCGGAAAAGGCAACTATGCAGGTTCTTTATCCAAAACGTTTATGATCAAGGCGATCCCGATCTCACCTGAGATCTCACTGACCGAGGTCTACGCATACAATAAATCGGGTATCTCTGTTTCCCCGAAAGTCACTTATAATGGCAAGACATTAAAAAACAAGACGGATTATGTCTGTACGATACTGAATGATTCCGGCTCTGCTGTAAGCAAGCTGAGCGAACCGGGCATCTATTCCGTGCGCATCGACGGTGCAGGAAACTATTCCTTTGCGCAATCCTTTGAAGTCAGGGTCATGAAGGAAAGGCAAAAGCTGGTTTCCAAGCTGAATATCACACTTCCTTCATCAAAATATGCATATGAGGGCAAGGAGATCACTCCTGTGCCGGTCATCAAGGACGGCAACACCGTACTGGAGCCTTTGAGTGATTATTTTGAGATCGCTTATCAGGACAATATCAACGCCGGAACGGCAAGCATCATCATCACGGCAAAACCGGATTGTCAGCAATATGCAGGTTCTGCGATCAAGACATTCAAGATCGACGGTACATCGATCTCTTATGCGAAGATCAATGGCCTTGTATCTTCCTATACCTATACAGGTGATCCGATCACCCAGGATCTTCAGCTGACCTATAAAGATGAACCTTTGATTGAAGGTAAAAATTATTCTCTTGTCTATGAAAACAACAAGGAAGTCGGAACGGCAACTGTGATGATCCATGGTCTGGGGAGATTCTCAGGCTCCATGAAAAAGACGTTCAAGATCGATGGTGTCTCCATATCAAAGACAAGCATTACCGGTATCTATGACAAGACTTATACCGGCCAAAACATCGAACAAAGCGATCTGAAACTGACATATGAAGGCAAAGTGCTTGCAGAAGGCACGGATTATCAGCTTTCTTACAAAAACAATCTCAAAGCCGGAACTGCAACCGTTACGATCAGCGGTCTTGGAGCTTATACCGGTTCTGTTAAAAAGAATTACAAGATCTATCAGACACAGCTGACCAATAAGAATGCGGTCATTACAATGGCTTCTTCCTACGATTATGAAAAGGGCGGAGTCAAACCGGAGCCTGTGATCAAAGTCGGATCTTACACACTTATCAATGGCACGGATTATAAACTGTCTTACAAGAACAATTCCAAGGTCAGCGATAATTCGGGCAAGAACGCGCAAGTGACCATCACCGGCAAAGGCAACTATAAAGGTACATTGATCCGTGAGTTTACGATCGAGACCAAAGATCTTGTAAAGACCCAGGTCCTGGTGAAAGACTGTTCCGCAGGTCTTCACAAGGTTTCAGCAAGCATCACGGATACAAATGGCAAGAGCCTGTCTGCTTTGACTGATTATACGATTTCAAAGATCGTCTATAACGAAAACGTCAGATTATCCAACGGTACGCAGCGCTATAAGGGCGAATCCGTATTTATTACTGACCTCGTTCCGGCAAATACCGTATTAAAAGCGACGATCAAGGCTAAAGGAAACTACACCGGAACGGTCACAGTTTTGTATAAGACTTATCAGAAGAATATTTCTTCTTTAAGTGCGACCATACAAGCCAAGGAATATACAGGCGAACCGATCTATTTGTCAAAGAGTGAGATCGTTCTGAAAAAAGGAAGCAGCATCGTAGATTCGTCAAATTTTGATATCGTTTCTTATAAAAACAACATCGCAAAGGGAAATGCCACTGTTGTGATCAGAGGAAAAGGCAATATTTACGGCGGCATCAAAGAGATCAAGTTTGCCATCCGCAACAAGAATCTGTCCTGCAATCTTCATTTCGACGGAAACGGAAGTACTTCCGGTTCGATGAAAGACCAGAGCATCGGTGAAGCTTTGCCGATCCGTTCCAATTCGTTCAAGAAGACAGGCTACACTTTTGCGGGCTGGTCTTTGGTCAGAAACGGAACAAAGGTATATGACGACAAAGATCTGTTCAATTACGATGAGAACTGTTACGGCAAGACGATCACGCTCTATGTCGTGTGGAAAGTGCAATAAAAAAGATCTTACAGGGTTTTGCGAAATACAGTTTTATTTCAATTTGAGTATCAGATGAGAGATCCAGGGAAAAAAGTCTTTGGATCATCTCATCTGTATTTGCTTTCCTAAAAGAAAAAAACCTGCTTAAGGCAGGTCAGGCAGGAGCTATCTGGCTTCCTGATACTTGAGTATCAGTGAATACAGAGCTTTTGCGGAATTAAAGTTTTCCGGAGAGATGTCATCTGCAGAGATCTCAATATCGTATGCATCATTGACTTCCGCAATGATGGAAATGATATCGAAGGAATCCAGGATGGAATCATCGACCAGCCTTTCTTCGTTCTCGTAGTCGATCTCGCCGTGTACAGAATTCAATATTTCTAACAGCTTTTTCATATTTTCAATAATATATAAAATTACAGTAAACGTCAAAATATAAGCTATAATTGGAGAGACAGGAGGAATAATCAATGAAAAGAGTTTTAACTTTATTGATTACGCTTATGCTGCTGATGAGTTCAGCATTAAGTTATCACGTTCCGGTTTATGCAGAAGAGGGAACGGATGTAAATGAAGAGATCCCTTTGGAAACAGAGGTCCTTTCTGAAGAAGATAATAAGGAAGAAGAGACTCTGCTTACAGAAGAGGTTTCTGAAGAAGAGACGCAGGAAGAGGAAGAAGTCTTTGAGGAGACACAGACCGAAGAAGAGACTCCTGCACAGGATGAGCCACTTCCGGCAGAAGAACCTTCTGTTGATGAAGAAACTGCTTCTGACAAAGAAGAAGCAGAGGTCGATCCGGAAGCCGAGATGGAACAGATCGAAGGCGATACAGCCGTGATCGATGCCAAAGGCAATCCGAACAACTGGCCATTCCGCGTTGTCGGAAACGACGGCTCGGTATATCTGGTCATTGGCAACTCGGATGTTGACAGCTGGCTGAAGGATGCATACAGAAAGTTTGGCTCCCGTGTTGATTTTATTGATGGGAACGGCAATGTCGTAGCTTCTTATGAGGTCACCAATACAACAAGACAGAATAAGGTCTACCTTGATTCTTTCTATTTCTACGGACACAACCACGGCCTGAAGATCGATGTCAGAAAGCTCGTCGATGACAAACTCCCGGATCAGGCATATACGATCCTGGTACATGTTGAAGGCTATGATGATTACGTAGAAAAAAATGTCAACATCAAGAGCATGACAGCTGAAGCACTTCCGAACGATGCGAAAGCAAATAAGCTTGCCAAATTGAACCAGAAAGCACCAGGTGATGTAACTGTAAACACAAACAACAATGGTGATGTCATTATCAATTCAGACAATAAGGAATGGCTGCAGGCTCTGGCAGAACGTAAGGAAGAGTTCTCAAGCTTTAATGATACAGTAAACGGCATCCCGGGCAGGATCGTCTATATCGGCGGTGGTTTCATCGATGTCGGCGGTGTTGTCTTGCAGAATACAGGTACGACTATCCTCAGCCACGATGATGCCAAGAATTATCACATTCCTGATGATAATCCAAGTGTTCTGGCACAGGAGACATTCTATACGTATGACTCGACCAACAAATATGTCGTGATCCCGAACGAAGTGTTTGTGAATAACGACATGAATGATGGCACATACACATTAACATTATCGGCTGAAGGCTATCTCGAGACGAAAGTTACGAAACAGCTCGATCTCAAGAATCCTGCAAGGAATCTTGATCCAAGCAAAGTTTCTGCCAGTCTTGACAGCAATGGCAATCTTGTTATTACTTGTTCTGATGCTGCGGAAGGAAATGCCTACCTCGAAAATTTAGTCAAAGAAGTAGAAAACGGCAAGACCACCAGCGGCGGAAGGATCCTGGCAAACGGAAAATACATTTATAATACAGCTTCTGACCATCCTATGACTCTGTCAGGGAATAAGGTCGTTGTTGATAAAGAAGCGATCCGCGATGCGTTCAATGGCGTTGTGTCGGGTTCGGCTTCTTTCACGATCTACTCAAGAAGCTTCCCGGCAGTTGACAGAACGATCGAACTTCCATACATCGTTTCGGAAAGCGGCGATGACGGCAGTCTGATCTTCCTTAAAGTTGAAAAGACCTATAAAATCAATACTTCCAAGACTGTAAACTGGTCTGTAAAAGAATACGTTGACGGAAATCTTGTCGATGTTACAGACACACTTGCATACACAGTTTCCGGAAACACGATCAAACTGACAGCAAATGATTTTTCAACATATGTATTGACTGCTGTTACAAATGGCATTACTGACAGCAAAGAGATCTCAGTTACTGCTGATGGACTGAAGATCACGGCAGATGCCAAAGCAGAAGGCATGGTCGGAACGACAGTTTCCATGAAAGAAGCAGCCCATGTCAAAGCACTCATCGAAGCAGGTTCATCTTCCTTCGATGCAACGGATTCTTTGAACTTCAGTTCAGGCAATGAGAGCGTAGCAACTGTCGATGCCAATGGCAATGTGACTTTCCTTACAAGCGGGACTGTAGAAATCACATCCTATATCGGCTCTGTTTCTGCCAAGACTGTATTTACAGTATACAGATACGCAACAAATGCAGCATTGTCTTACGAAATGGTCAATACAAGGACCGGAAAGACTTATGACGATTCCAAAGGCATGGAAGTAGGCGACTCTTACATCGTAAATGCAAAAGTAGATATCGGAGGCGGTGAACTGCTTGATGTTGATCCGTCAATGATCTTACTTGATGTTGCCAATAAAGCGGTCGTTTCCGGAAACGCAAACAAGATCACCGCTGTTAAAAAAGGTTCTTCCGCAGTGACGATCAAACTGAATGATACAGCAGTCAGAGAGATCGGAAAACCGACGATCAAGGTCGTTGATAAGATCTTTGAAAAGCTGGCTCTGGATGTTGAAACGATCTCATCGGATAAGAAGAGCTATGAAGATGGCACATTGAGGATCTATCTTGGTATTTCTGATGTTGCGAATGCGGCAACCTATCAGATCAAGGCTACAGGTACTGGCACAGGCGGTGATGCGGACGTTTATCAGGATATCCAGTGTGTCAAATACACTGTGGTAGATTCCAAAGTTGCCTCTGTATCTTCCAGCGGCGAACTGAAAGTCAACGGAAGCGGTACGACAAAGATCACAGGTACGATCTCCACGAACCCGTCCACGATGGAACCGGTCACTTATGACATCATTCTGACAGTGATCGACTTCATGCCGAAACTCTCAACAAATAAGGTGACGATCAATGCCTATATGAATGAAGGCACTGAATTCGCGATCGAACGGGCTTATGAAGATCTTCCTTATTCTCCGAAGATCAAGAGTGTTTCGATCACCGGCGATTTCAATGTTGACTATGACCAGAACAGCGGAAAAGCTGTGATCAGCGCAAAGGACGCTTCGGCAAAGGGCGGCAAGCAGACACTGACGGTAGTCACGGATGATGCTTCATATAACTTTGATTTCACGGTAACTGTTAAAAACAAACTGCCTTCGATCAGTGTCAAGACGACAGGCTCTTATAACACATTCACCAACGAGAACAGCCTTGGCATGACCTATTCTTCCAAGGAACTGGACAACGAAGCGATCTCAGTGACGTTTGAAGATGAAAACGGAAACAGCTGGGCATCGTACGATCCGGCAGATGGATCTGTCACATTAAAAGATCCGGGTGTCAAATCAGGCAATGCACTGTTCCACTTTGAAGGCTACAACCAGCCATTGGTAAAGAAGGTTTCGTTCAAGACGGTGAAGACAAAGCCTGCAGTCAAGCTGCTTGCAGCGACTGCCACTGTTTACAGTGACGGTGCAAACAAGGGGCTTGTTGTGCTGAAGCTTGTCGATAACAAGAAAAATCCGATCACTGAAGGCAATATCGTCAGTGTCGTCGGTAAGGACGGCGCTTCCGGAAACTATACAGCTCAGGGTCCGGATGCAGAAGGAAATATCAGAATCCTGGCGACTTCAGGCAATCTGAGCAATGATACTTTAACGATCTCTTATAAAGAAGACGGATGGAACGAAACGATCGATCTGAAAGCAACGATCAGAGTTTCTGACAAGCTTCCTACGGCAAAACTGAGCTCTACGACTTTGAATCTCAACAGCAAGTACAATCCTGCGGGCAAAGTTGAAATCAATGTTTCTGCAGCTTCTGAGACCGTTAAAGGGGTCCGCTATGAAGCGGTGGATGGTGTCAGCGTATCTTATGATCAGGCTGCAGGTGCTGTAAGAGTTGCTGCAGCAAAAGCAGGTACATACAAGCTGAGCCTCACTCCATATATTCAGCTGAATGATGGAAGTGAAGCAGATCTCAAAGCGGTCAGCCTGACCGTCAAGGTCACAGATACAGATCCGAAGATCTCTTTGAAGACTTCAACGATGAAATTCAACAAGTCTCACAAAGAAGTACAGTCTTCGATCGTCAAATACAGCAATGCAGGATTTGATTATCAGATCACGGATATCGTGAACAAGACTTCAGCGGATGGCGCCTTCAGATTTGAATATGATGCTACAGAAGATCTGATCACAGTCAGCAAGATCTCAGATCCGGCGGCTGGCAAATATGTATACGAGATCTATCCTGAGATCAATGGCATTGAATCTGCCACACCGATCAAGCTGACAGTCAACGTTTACGAA
Source organism: Solobacterium sp. UBA3303 (assembly GCA_002362065.1). GTDB lineage: Bacteria > Bacillota_I > Bacilli_A > Erysipelotrichales > Erysipelotrichaceae > Colivicinus. Next base: position 55,405 of record DESX01000039.1, on the reverse strand, counting down.
AAGGATGCCGCTGTCAAGATGTCTGTCAAGGGCAATCTGAATCCGCTGGATGCAGATTCTGCAGCGATCGGCACACTGAAGGTCTCCAACTATGTCGGAGAAGTGAAAGACGTCGTTATTAACAGCGATAAGCTCAGCATTGAGAAAGTCGATGAGGCTTATCAGATCACGTTAAAAGACAGAAGGATCGCTGACCAGACGATCAAAGAGAATGTCACATATACATTGTCTGATGGTACAAAGGTCAATGGCGAGATCTCTGTCAAGGTCGCAAGAAAAGCTCCGACAGTCAAAGCTGTTCCGACCGTGATCGAAGTCTACAATATGACCAACGTCAACAGGGTCGTCGGTTCTGCAAAACTTCAGATCAGCGGTGTGAACGCCCAGATCGATTCCGTTGATATCGATGGCGCAAAGGGTATTTACGATGTGGAAGTTTCCGGCGAAATGGTCTATGTCACATTGAGAAATCCGAGCGCAGTCAAGGCCGGCTCTTCACAAAGCGTCACCATTAAGATCATATGGGTCGGTGATGTCGGTCCGAAGTTCAAGACCAGCACTGTCAAGCTTACGATCAAGGATGTTTCCAACAAGATCGTCAGCAAATAATTACTCACAAGGATGTACGCGTAAAGGCGGCATCCTTTTTCTTTATCTGATAAATAAGTTAAAATAAAGATACGTTTATCGATCGGGGGTACGTCATGAAGATGAATTCAATTGCTGAAGCTGTGAAATATTATGCAACGGAGAGACCAAACAGACTTTGTGTTGCGGATACGGCATACCAGTATACATATGCGCAGTTTTTTGATTATGCAAAGATGCTGGCAAGTCAGCTGAAGGAATATGCAGGGAAAGTTATCGTGATGCGCTGCAGCCAGGACGGGACATATCTGGCTATGAAGACGGCTTGCGAACTGATCGGTGCCATCTTTGTTCCGGTGGAGAGAGATGCTTCGGAGACCAGGATCAAAGAGATCATTTCCGAGACGGATGCGGCACTTTTTATGAGCGATAAACAGATCGAAGGTCTTGAATGCGACTGCTGCGGCAATATTCTCTATGACGGAAAGATATACGAGGACGATTTTTCTCTTCCAAAGGCCGAGGATACTGTGGAGGTCCTCTTTACCACCGGAACCACCGGCAAGTCCAAAGGCGTGGAAGTATCCAGCGCAAACAATATCGCGCTGGCTGAAAACATCATATACGGCGTGGAAATGAGGAAAGACAATGTGGAACTGATCCCGCTGCCGATCTCGCATTCCCATGGCTTGCGAAGCTGCTATGCAAATCTGGTGAACGGCTGCAGTATCGTATTAAGCAATGGTGTCATGATGACAAAAGTCATTTTTGACATGATCGAAAAATACAACGTCATATCCATGGACTTCTCACCAAGTGCTATCAAAACGATGATGAAACTGGGCAAAGACAGATTCTTTGCCCTGGCAGAGAGACTTGATTATATCGAGATCGGCACGGCAGTACTGGATGAAGAGACGAAAGCGACTCTGATCGAACGCTTTAAAAATACGCGTTTATATAATTTCTATGGGTCAACGGAATCCGGAAGATCCTGCATCCTGGATTTCCGCAAGGAGAATAAGAATAAATGTGTCGGCAAACCGACAAAAAATGCAAAGTTCATCGTAACGGATGAAAACAGGAAGAAGATCGTTTCCTCCAAGGAAAACATGGGCCTTTTGGCATGTGCTGGCGCAATGAACATGAAGGGGTACTGGAGACAGCCGGAACTCACGAAAGAGACGATGAGAGACGGCTATATCTTTACCAATGATCTTTCCTATATCGATGAAGAAGGCTATGTCTATGTCTTTGGCCGCAAAGATTCGATCATAAACTATGGCGGCATCAAGATCGCTCCGGATGAGATCGAAGAAAAGATCCTGAAATACAAAGATATCGAAGACTGCTGCTGTGTTCCGAAAAACGATCCGATCTATGGCCAGGTCCCGTATCTTTATATCGTTGTCAGAAAAGGAAGCGAGCTCAACAGAGATGACTTCATGACTTACATGCGCAAACACATCGACAACAACAAGCTTCCAAAGCAGATCGAACAGATCGATTCGATCCCTCGTACATTCAACGGCAAATTGCAAAGAAACAAACTGATCGAACGCTGCAACGGGTAATCTGCTGCTTTTGATATATAATGGTGAAGTGATGAAGAAGTTTTTCAGCAGATTTCAGATGCCTTTGGTCCGTATCCTGTGCTTTTTTCTTGTACTTTTTCTGCTGGCCGGAACGGCACAGTTTTATCTGCAATACAGGGAAAGATACAACGATAATTCAAGTTTTCAGATCATCAATTTCTATAAAGAAGAAAAAAACAGTGCGGATGCCGTGTTTGTGGGCTCCAGCTGCACGTTTGCTTTTTATTCGCCTTTGTTTGCCTATGAAAACTATGGAATAAAAACAATCAATTACTCTTCTTCGGGCATGGGCATGCTGGCATACCGATATGCGATCGAGGAAGTCAGAAAGACACAGAAAGACGCTATGATCCTTCTGACGGTGACACCGAATTACGAGATGCAGTATCTTGGTGTGCATTTCATGTCGGATTACATGCCGTTTTCGAAAAACAAGATCGATTTTCTGCTGAAATATTTTACACAGCCCGGTGAATCTGTTTTGAACAGCGTGGGCTTCTTTGTTCCGATCGTCGAATACCATGACCGCTGGGCGGAGATGGACAAAGATGATTTCATCATTGATGAAGGCATCAAAGGAGCAACGCGCCATCAGTATTACCTTGGTACCGTCAATGACATCTCGGAGGCATATTATCGTTCTGATGAGAAAATGGAGCTTCCTGAGAAGATGGAAGTGCTGATGAAAGATCTTCTTGATTATCTTGATGAGAACGATGAAAATATCATTTTTATCTTTCCGCCTAAGACGTATAAGGAAGATGAATATAAACAGATGTCAAAGTTATATGACCTGATCACTTCAAGAGGCTATGAAGTGCTGGATCTTCGGGACAGCTTTGAAGATCTTTCTTTGTCCATGAAGCAGGATTTTTACGATATCAACCATACCAATATCCATGGTTCGATCAAATATACGGATCATCTGGCACAATATGTGATGAAACAAAGAAACTGCACTGTCACAGATGATCCAAAATGGAATGCTGCACTTGAAAAGTATCATGAGATCATTTCAGCCCATGTGCTTGATGTTGAAACAGATATGAAAAACAGGGACTATGACCTGCAGTTCCCGGTTTTATCATCCATTAAACAGGAAAACGATACTGTCACTGTAAACTGGTCAGAAACGCCGGGTGCGGATGGCTATATCGTTTATCGCAATGAAGGAAACGGCTTTGAGAGGGTCTTTGAGACAGATACGGATCTCCTCTTTTCGGATAAAGATATCGAAAAAGGAAAGACATATACCTATACGGTCCTGTCTTACAGGGAAGACAACGGCAGGAGGCTTTACGGAAATTATGACTATAAAGGCCTTACGATCGAGGTGAAATAATGAGTTTTGTTTCGTTTACATTCATTCTGTTTCTGGGAATGACGTTCTTTACATATTTCATCTCTCCTTTACGCATGCAATGGCTGGTCCTGCTGGTCTTTTCGCTTTTGTATTACTATCTTTGCAGCCATAAACTGCTTATCGTGCTGCTTGCGGTATCTCTGTTTACATACCTGTGTGCCCGGATCATCGATCAGACGCAGGATAAGAAAAAACGGAAGATCATCACAAACTGCGGTATCGCTATCGTTTTGCTTGATCTTGTCGTGTTCAAGTATTCCGATTTCCTGATCGAAAACATCAATGCCCTTTTTCATGGAAACATCTCACTTCTGAAGCTTTCTTTGCCTTTGGGCATCTCGTATTTTACTTTGCAGGCGATCTCCTATCTGATCGATGTGAATAAGAAAAAAGCAGAACCGGAAAAGAATTATTTCCGTTTCCTGCTGTATATGGCGTACTTCCCGCAGATCGTTCAGGGTCCGATCCCAAAGTATAAGGAACTGAGCGGGCAGTTATACGAAGGTCATGAATTTGACTACAAGAGGATCTGCCACGGACTTCAGCTGATGCTCTGGGGCATCGCGAAGAAGATCATCCTGGCAGACCGGCTCGGTGTAGCGGTATCGCAGATCTTTGATCACTACACGGATTATCATGGCTTATTCGTCTTCTTTGGTGTCGTGTGCTATGGCTTTCAGATCTACGCGGATTTTTCCGGCGGTATCGATACGATAAGGGGAATCTCCGAAGTCTTCGGCATCACTTTGCGGGAGAACTTTTCTCAGCCATACTATGCGCATTCCGTTGAGGAATTCTGGCGCAGGTGGCACATCTCTCTGGGTGCCTGGATGAGGGAATATGTATTCTATCCTTTATCCTTGTCAAAGAGACTGAATAAGACCGGAAAAAGGCTGGTCAATGTCTTTGGCAAGACATTCGGCAGGAAATTTGCACCATTCAGCGCAATGTTCATCGTTTATCTTCTGGTCGGTATCTGGCATGGTGCCGACTGGAAATATGTCGTCTATGGTCTGTGGAACGGCATCTTTATCATGAACGGCATCCTTTTTGAGGACCGTTTCAAAATGATGCGTGAGCGTTTTTCCGTAAATGAAGATACGAAGTGGTTTTCTTATTTCCAGATGTTCAGGACTTTCATGATCGTATCTTTCGGCAGACTGATCTCCAGGGCATCTTCCTTGTCCGCTGCTTTGGGCATGTTCAAGGCGATCTTCAAGGAACTGTTCGTCTTTTCGGATTTCAATCTGGAGACTCTCGTTTCTCTTGGGCTCAATCTGCGGGAATGGATCTTATGTCTGATCGCGATCGTTATCATCCTCTATATCGACCATCTGAAAGAGAAGGGGATCAAGATCCGTGAGAGTATTTCCAACAAAAAGATCGTCATCCGCTGGGCTTATTATTTCTTGCTGATCATGGCTATCCTGATCTTTGGCAAATACGGTCCGGGATACGAGGCTGCCAATTTCATATATGGTAAATTTTAGAGAGGTCATCTATGTCTGAACTTAAAAGTGATATACAAAACCGAAGAAAGGGCTATCGGATCTATACCTGCCTTTTTTTCTTATGTTTCTTATTCATCGTCGGCAATCTTTTACTGAACGGAAAGACCAATATCAATAAAGCTTCCGACGGCATGAATCAGCATTACCGTGCGATGCTGTATTATTCGCAATATCTCAAACAGATCGTTGTCACTTTGTTTACTGAGGGAAGACTTGTCATGCCTCACTGGAATTTTGCGATCGGTGAGGGATCGGACATCATTTCCGTCCTTCATTCTGATGCGATCGGTGATCCGCTCACGTTCCTCTCGGGACTTGTTCCGCAGTCTTTGCTGCCACTGTATTATCTGTTCAATACGTTTATCAGGGTCTATCTTTCAGGTTTCTTTTTTATGAAACTGTGTTTCTACCTGGGCAAGAAAGATCTTTTTGCGATACTGGCGGGAGCTCTGTCTTACAGTTTCTGCTTCTGGTCTCTGGAATCGATCAGTCATCATATTTATTTTCTGACGCCGCTGATGCTGCTGCCACTTTTGATCCTCGGTCTGGAAAAGATACTGAACGAGGATGAGCCGTTTACCTTCATCATCGCTGTCTGCTGGGGAGCGATCAGCTGGCTGTATTTCTTCTATATGGAAGCTGCAGTAACGGCGATCTACGGTTTCATCCGCGTCATCACACTGTATAAAAAAGATCTCAAAAAGATCGTTACAAAACTTCTGATCATCCTTGGCCATGCAATACTTGGTGTTTTGATGGCTGCGGTGATCCTTGGTCCGATGCTTTATTCCTATATGAATGACAACCGCATGGGGATCGAAAATGTCGTCTCTCTGCTGTATCCGCCTTTCTTTTATGAGAGACTGCTGACGATCTTCCTGTCCAATGATTCGGCATATGACTTATGCATGGGCTTTGTTTCACCGACTTTGTTTGCTTTGGCGCTTTCTTTGAAAAAGTTCCGTAAGAACCCATGTCTGGCCATTGTGAATATCGTGACTTTCTTATGCGTCTGCCTGCCTTTTGCCGGCAAGGTGCTGAATGGCTTTTCTTTTGTCTCGCAGCGCTGGTCATTTGCGATCGCTTTGCCTGTCAGCTACACGCTTACGGAAGAATGGTGTGAATTCAAAGACAACCGGAAATTCCTGTTTGGAGTGTTTGGCCTTTGCGTAGCATTTGCGCTCTATTCTGCCTGGTCAAGAAGCGTGAGAGTCTTCGTTCCGTTACTTATTGGTATGATTTTCCTGCTTCTTTCTTTCTATGGCTATGAGAAGAAGTACAGACAGATCGATCTAGGCAAAGCATTGATGATCTCTATGATCGTGCTTAACATCTTTTTTATCGAACTCTACAGTTTTGCAAAAAACGGCGGCAATGTCATGAAAGACCTTGTTTCCATAAAAGATGCACTGGACCTGCCTCATTCTTCTGAAGCCCATATGATGGCACAGTATATGGAAGAAAATGACGAAGAGTTCTTCCGCTATACGGGAAACAGGCTGACGAACAACGCCGCCATGAACTTTGATGCGAAATCGACTTCTTTCTACTGGTCGATCACAAATGCATCGGATCAGCAGTTCAGACTGAAACTCGGGATGCAGGATTTTATCTGCTGGCAGATCTTCGGATATGACAACAGGGCTGAACTGGAGTCTTTGAGCAATGTCAAATACTATATTGCCAAGCAAAACAGCGAAGGGGTCCTTCCATATGGCTTTGTTTTAAAAGACAGCAGAGAAAACTATAACATTTACGAAAATAAGAATGTTCTCCCATTCGGTTATACCTACGACAAAGTCCTGTCTTATAAAGACTGGGATGAACTGAATATGCTGGAAAAGCAGGATGCAATGATGAAGTCGGTCGTACTGGATGGTGAGACCACACTTCGCTATGATGACAAAGACATTGAGGAACTTCCTTATACGTTCACATGCGAAGAGGGGATCTCAATGAAGGGAAATACGATCGTTGTCGAAGATGAGGATGCAATCTTAAGCCTGCATGTGAAAGGACATGAGGACAAAGAAACATACCTTCTTCTGGATCAGCTGGACTTCACTGACATCTATGGTGTTGTTGAGGACGACCATACCGCTTCATCGATCTGCGTGTATACCGATGAAGACAATCCGATCTACTTCTCATATCTGACAAAAGATCATCACTATTACTTCGCCAAGTCCGATTACACTGCATATTTCGGTCATGAGCCTGTAACGGATATCAATATCACATTCTCTTTGAAAGGCGAATATACGTTTGAAGATCTTCAGGTCCTTGAAAAATCGATGGAACACTATGAAGAACAGATCGATGCACTGTCCGCTGATCATCTTGAGGATGTGGTATTTGCGGCTGATGAAGTGAAGGGGAAGATCAGCGTCGATCAAAACAAGTATCTTCTTCTTTCGATCCCGTATTCCAAAGGCTGGAAAGCATATGTCGATGGAAAACAGAGCGAAGTGCTGCAGGCGAATCAGCATTACTGTGCACTGTTCTTAGAAGCGGGAGATCATGAGCTTGTTATGAAATATGAGACCCCGGGTTTGAAACCTGGTGCCCTGATCTCGCTTGCGTCATTCGTTATGTTTGGAGCTTATCTGTGGATCTATCGTAAAAAAGGAAAGAAGCTGGAGAAATAATGTTCCTGCAGTTCATACTGTCACAGAAAGGAATGCCTTACTGATGTTTTCTTTCCATTCCGGAAAGAAAATGATGAAAGCCATCCGTTTTGTGCTTATGAAGTATAGATTGTATAATATTAATAATATTTGTCTGAAGAGAGGTGCGCTATGGAAAAGAAAAAGATCGCGATCATCGGTGCAACAGAGTTTCAGCTGCCTTTGATTAAAGAGGCAAAACAGCTGGGTTATGAAACTTATGTTTTCGCATGGGAAAGCGGCGATGTAGGGGAAGCGGAAGCTGACCATTTCGTTCCGATCAGCGTCATCGAAAAAGACAGGATCTACCAGTATTGTGTGGATAACGGCATCGATTCGGCAGCTTCGATCGGTTCGGATATCACGATACTGACAGTCAACTACCTGCTGCGCAGATTCCATAAGCCTTGCAACAGCGAACTGACTGATGAGATCGCAACGAATAAATACAAGGCCAGAAAGGTCGTATCGGAAAAAGGACTTCTGTGTCCGAAATTCATTCTGGTCGATTCTGTTCCAAGCGAAGAAGATCTTGCAGGCATGAAGTATCCTTTGATCGTCAAGCCGACGGACCGTTCCGGCAGCAGAGGCATCTATAAATCCCTGAATTATGAAGAAGTGAAGAAGGCAGTCCCGCTTTCGATCGCCGATTCCTTCGAAAAGAAAGCGATCGTTGAAGAATTCATCGACGGTCCGGAGTACAGCGCAGAGTGTTTCTCCTACAAAGGCGAACACAAGCTTCTGACGCTGACGAAAAAGTATACGACGGAAGCGCCGAATTATATCGAGACCGGTCATGATCAGCCTTCCGATATCCCGGAAGAATATCATGAAAAGATCACAAAGCAGATCTTTGAAGTTCTGGATGCCTTAGGCATCGAATATGGCGCATCGGTCCCGGAATTCAGGATCGATGAAGATTACAATGCGCACATCATCGAAGTCGGTCCTAGGATGGGCGGCGATCACTTCTGCCACCTCGTTCCGCTTTCAACAGGCTATGACTACATCAAGATGGTCATCGATGTTGCCGAAGGCAGGAAGCCGGATTATACGGTCCATGAACATTATAAGAAATCCTGCATCCGTTTCATCATGACGAAGGATGACATTGAAACAATGCATCAAGTTGAAGCAGATGACCGCTATAAGATGATCGAAATGTATCTGGAAAACAATGACATCAATGACAAGGTCACCAATTCAACGGACCGTCACGGTTATTACATTTACGTAGAAAAATAAGGATATGAACAATATAGAGATTTCTGTCGTCATTCCGGTCTATGGCTGTCCGGCAGCTTTAAGACCTTTGCATGAAAGACTTACCAAGGTATTGAATGATCTCACAAAGGATTATGAGATCATTTTGGTCAACGACGGTTGTCCGAAAGGCTCCTGGCAGATCATTGAAGAGATCTGCAAGGAAGATAAGAAAGTCAAAGGCGTGAACCTTTCAAGGAATTTCGGGCAGCTGCATTCCACCAATGCGGGCATGGCTCTGTCAAAAGGAAAATATGTTGTTTTGATGGATTGCGACCTGCAGGACAAACCGGAAAGCATCTATGACTTATATAAAGAGATTCAGAAGGGTTATGACTTCGTCCTTTCCAGAAGGAAGGGAAGACAGGATTCCAGGCTTACGCTGTGGTTCTCGCAGATGTTTTATAAGGTCTACAACTACTTTTCTGAAGGAACGAATTTCGACAAGGATATCGGCAATTTAAGCATCTCAACCAGAAGAGTCGTGGATGAGTACAATAAGATCGCTGATCGCAATAAATCCTTTGTGCCGATGCTGATCTGGATGGGATATCACTCCTCGATCATCGATCTGGAAGCGGAAGAGCGTTTTGAAGGCCATTCTTCCTATACCTTCTCCAAGAAGATCGATATGGCGATCGATCTGCTGACTTCAAATTCCATCAAGCCGTTGAAGCTCGTGATGAAATCAGGCATGGTGATCGCTTTGATCGGATTCATCTATCTGCTGGTACAGGTCGTCCGCTATTTTGTCAGAGGCGATCTTTCCGAAGGCTGGACGAGCATCATTGCCTCCATTTTCCTGATCGGCGGCATCATTCTGATCTGCCTGGGCGGTGTTGGCATCTATCTTGGAAACATTTTTGATCAGACCAAGGGCGTACCGGAGTATCTGATCGACACGATCCTGAACGACGAAAAATAACAAAAAAGACATATTTGTTTTCCAAACAGAATAAGAATATTCAAGAACAGACGCGAGATATTTTGAAACAGAGCGTCTGTTTTTTTCTGTCTGAAACAATAACACGGTATATGCTTTGCCTTTTGCGTGCGTACATATTGACATATGGGGATAATAAGTCTAACATAAAGATATGCTTATGAAGCATAAATAAATACTTATGTTAGATAAGAATGAGAGATATTTTCTGGAGACAGTAAAAAAGGGGAATCTTACAAAGGCAGCAGCTGCCTTGTCGATCTCACAGCCGGCTTTAAGCATGGGACTGAATTCTTTGGAAAAGAAGCTTGGTTTCAGACTTCTCGACAGAAGGACCAGTCCGGTATCACTGACCAGGGAAGGCGAGATCTATCTGCGTTTCCTGAATTCCAGGGATGCCCTGGAGACGAATTTTGAGAAGGAGATCCAGGACTCGCTTGAAGATTCCGGAAGGAAGATCAGGGTCGGCGCGCCGTTAGTCTATGCGGAAACGCTATTGGCTGATTACATCGGCAAAAACACTGATCAGGTTGATTACAGCATCAAGGTAGCTTCCCAGCATGAACTTGCGGAAATGCTTGAAAGTGCACAGATCGACTGTTACATCTCAACTTCCAACCGTGACTTCGGCAAGCTGAAGAAAAAGGTGATCGGTTCCGAAAAGATCTGTCTGTGCGTTCCCAAGTCCTTTGGTTTCAGCTTCAACGGCAATTACGAAAGCCTGGACCATATGAACTTCGTCCTGCTGGAAAAGGATCAGCCGCTGCAGGTGAGGATCGATGCGTTTTTTGAAAAATATGGCATCCACCCTTCTTCCTACACCGTCTGCAACCAGGTTTCGACCTGTATCTCTTGTGCGCTGCAAGGTGCCGGAATGTGCTTTGCATCCCGTGATGCATTGATCGTGAAAAACGTCAGTGAACAGTTCGATCTGATCGAGCTGCCTGATGATCTGTTTAAAAGAAGTATTTATTTGATCTATGATGAAGCGGCATATTTGTCTGCCGCTTGCAGAAAGATGATCGAAGAGATCTAGGAGGATTCTATGAAAAAATTATTGACTTTAGTTCTCTGCCTTTTATTTGTTTTGTGTGGCTGTTCTTCTGCTTCAAATGAGGCAAAGGAAGAAACAGCTGAAGAAACGAAGACTGAGACCAAAAAAATCGCCATCGCTTATCAGTATGGACTCGCGTATGCTCCAGTCATCATCGTCAAGGAAAAGGGCCTGATGGAAGAAGCATACAAAAACCTGACCGGCAATGAACTTCAGGTGGAATGGGTACAGATGTCATCCGGTGCAGATATCAACAACGGTATCGCTTCCGGTGAGATCGATGCAGGTTTTATGGGCATTGGTCCGGCTATGACGGGTATTTCCAAGGGATTGAACTATAAAGTCTTTACCAATATTTCAGGTCAGGAACATGGCATGATGTCCAATGACGCCGCCATCGCTTCCCTTGGCGATCTTGTAGGTACGGAAAACCAGATCGCTTTGGTCAACATCGGCTCCATTCAGCACATCATCCTGGCTAAGGCTTTGGCTGAAAACGGCTATGATGCACATGCGCTGGATGCAAACATCGTTGCAATGAAGCATCCTGATGGAATGGCTTCTCTGGAAAGCGGCGCAGTCAAGTGCCATCTGACTTCTTCTCCTTATATCTTCTATGAACACGACAATGCGAATCTTTATGAGATCAAAGAAGTTCATGAGGCATGGGGGCAGGACAAGTCTTTCATCGTCGGTATCGCTTCGACCGAGCTCAACAGTGATGCTGAACTCTATCAGGCATTATGCGATTCGTTTGTTGCAGCGATCGATCTGATCAACAACAATGTCAACGAAGCTGCTGCTCTGACTTGCGATTTCAATGGCAATACAGCTGAAGTTGAAGCAGATTATTTACAAAGAGGTGTTTATTCCACAGAGACAAACGGTCTGTTTGAAATGCTGCAGTTCATGCAGGATAACGACTTCTGTGATAAGAACATCACTTCTTACAGCGAACTGGTCTTCGATAACGTTAAAGGCAATTAATGATGAATCGGAAGAAAGCTCTGATCGCGAAAGCATTGTTTTTGTTGGCCTTTGTGATCATCTGGGAAATTGTTGCGAAGCGCAATGTCTTCGGCAGCAATTCCCAGATCGTCTTCCCGACGATCGAAACGATTGCAAAAGCTTTCGTCAGAAACTTCAAAGTCGGCTATGCCGGCATTTCTTTGTGGAAGTATATCCTGAATTCCATGGAGCTGCTGCTTATTGGTCTGTTTCTGGGAATTTTCTTGGCTTTTGTCTTTTCGGCGATCTCAATGATCAACCCGACCTTCTATGAGATCTACAATATGCTGGTCTCGATCTGTGACCTGCTGCCTGGTGTGGCATTATTGCCGGTGGTCATCATCATATTCGGTATCCACAGAAGCGTCATCGTATTCTTAGTCATCCACTCCGTCATCTGGCCGATGTCGAGAAACCTGCTGGATGGCTTCCATTCTTTCCCGCAGATCTATATCGAAGCCGGAATGAACATCGGCTTGAGAGGGAAAAGTCTTTTGACAGGTGTCTATCTTCCTGCAACCACCGCCTATATCCTTTCCGGTTTAAAGGTCGGCTGGGCAAGAGCCTGGAGAGGCTTACTTAGTGCAGAAATGATCTTTGGTATCGCATCTTCGCCGGGTATCGGCTTATTCATCAACCAGATGCGTACGAACCTGAATAACGCAGAAGTCTATGCGACACTGATCGTGATCATCATCATCGGCGTGATCGTTCAATATGGCATAATCGATACGATCGAGAAACATACGATCAAGAAATGGGGGATGTCAAAATGAGTAAAACGATCCTCAGTGTCAGAAACTTAAACAAGGTCTATCAGGATGACAAGAGCGTCATTCTTGAAAACGTCAACCTCGATGTCGAAGAAAGAGAATTCCTGACGATCCTTGGTCCTTCAGGATGCGGCAAGACCACGCTGCTTCGCTGCATTGCCGGTTTTGAAGACTATACCGGCACAGTGACGACAGATGGAAAAGTCACAAAGGATCCGGATGTCGACCGTTTCATGGTCTTCCAGGATTTCAATCAGCTCTTCCCATGGAAAACAGTCAAAAAGAATATTCAGTATCCTTTACGGATACAGGGTCTCAAAGACAAGGATGAACTCGAAAGGATCGCCAATGAAACGATCGCTTCCGTAGGCTTGAAAGGATATGAAAACTATTATCCTTATCAGCTTTCCGGCGGTATGAAACAAAGAGTGGCGATCGCCAAGGCTCTCGCCTTGAAGTCTAAGATCATTCTGATGGATGAGCCTTTCGCAGCTCTTGATGCCATGACACGTACCAGACTTCAGAAAGAACTGCTGAACATTTCGAAAAAGACAGACTGTACCTTTATGTTTGTCACACACAACATTCAGGAAGCGATCATCCTCGGAACAAGGATACTTGTCTTTGGGGATGGCGGAAAGATCCTGGTCGATGAAAAGAATCCGCTTGCCAAACCGGTCTCACCGAGTTCGGAAGGATATGGCGAATTCTGGGACAGACTTCATTCCGCTTTATATCAGTCAGACAACTAACAGGCGCATGCCTGTTTTTTTGTATGGCAGGGTTTTCTTCATATGTGATACATTGGCCTTCCATTAAATGATTTGGTCCAGTTTGCCTATGTTATAATAACTTCATGGCAAAAACAAAAATTCTGTTTGTCGGCGCGATCGGCGGCATGGCATATGCGACAAGGATCGCCAATGAATCCGGTTATGAGCCGGTCGTTGCGGATTATTATCCGGATTCCCAGGCCAAAGAGTTTACAGATAAAAAGTACCTGGTCTCGACACTTGATACAGAAGCTCTCAAGAAGATCGTTGAAGAAGAAAAGATCACTGCGATCTTTACCGGATTTTCCGATAACAATATACAGTCTGCACAGAAACTGTGCAGTTTTTACGGCTTTCCGACATATATCAGCGAAAAACAGCTTGAGATCCTTCAGAATAAACTGGAGTTCAAAAAGCTCTGTCTGAAATACGGAATACCTGTTCCTCATGAATACGAAGAGGATGGAGATATCTGCTTTCCTGTCATCGTCAAACCTTCGGATGCCTACGCTGCCAAAGGGATCACGGTATGTCAGAACAAAGAGGAACTGATCGCAGCTGTTGAGAAGGCAAAAGCGGTCTCACGGAACGATAAAGTCGTGATCGAGGATTATCTTGACGGCAGAGAAGCGATGGTCCATTTCGTTATGCTGAATGGAAAACTGAAGATCACTTCCGTCCTTGACAGGATCCTTTCTTCAAGCTTCAAAAATGAGAAAAAGAATCTTGCGCCATTGATCATCTACAATTGCGAAAGATATGTAAAAAAAGTTGAATCCTATGCGGAAAAGATCGAAAGGATGTTCCTGGATCTCGGCTTTGAAAACCTGATCGGTTTCTTTCAGGGGATCTGGTATGATGATGAGATCTATTTCTTTGAGCCGGCAGTCCGTTTTGGCGGCAATGCTTCCGAGATATTCAATGTCAAGGCAAATGGTGTCAACATCATCAAAAAGTTCATCGATTATTCGGCCACAGGGGTCATGGATGATTCCGATATCGAAAAGATCGATCCTCTGTTTGATGGCTTCTATTGCAACCTCACATTCTTCCTGAAGGAAGGCGAGATCGCAAAGATCTGCGGCGAGAAGGAAGTTTTTGCGCTGGATGGAGTTATGGATGTGCAGCGTTTCTGCAGTCCCGGCGATGAGATCACAAGCAGGAAGACAAACAGCTATGCGGCGATCGCATACAGACTGGTGATAAGCCTGAATGATAAAAACGAGCTGAAAGATCTGATCGCAAGGATACATGAAGTCCTTCGCGTTGAAGATGTGAATGGAAAAGATATGATCGACTGGGATCTGTTTGACAAGATCCTGTCTGAGGTATGATATGAATAAAAAAATGCTCATCTCGATAGCGATCCCTTGTTACTGTTCTGAAAAGAACATTGAGTTTGTCGTTGACGGGATCCGTGAAGAATTCAAAAAGCACGACGATTATGACTATCAGATCATTTTAGCCAATGACGGATCGCCGGACCATACGTTCGACAAGATCCGGGAATTATGCAAAGAGGACAAGAAGATCGTCGGTATCGATCTGTCGAGAAACTATTCGCAGGCGAATGCGAGAATGTCGATGCTTCGCTATGCGGATGGCGATGTCCTGGTCTTCATGGACGATGATGGTCAGCATCCTGCTGCAGCGATATTTGAACTGGCTGAAAAGATCAAAGAAGGCTATGATGTCGTTTGCGCAAAGCTGGTGAATAAAAAGTGTTCAAAATTCAAGATCATCACTTCGGATCTGTATAAAAAGGTCATGGTCTGGTTTGGCGTGTATCCGAAAGGCGTTGAAACATCTCCGTTTTTTGCCTGGAACCGTTTTGCGGTCGATGAAGCGAAAGAGTATCATTCACCTTCGCCTTCGGTCCATTCTTACATGCTTAAGATCACGACGCGTTTTGCCAATATCGAAGTCGAACAGAATGAACGTCATTCCGGAAGATCCGGTTATACTCTGAAAAAGCTGATCGCCTTGGCGATCATGAACCTGACGAATTTCTCGATCGTGCCTTTGCGTCTTTCAACGTTCATCGGTACTCTGATCTCGATCTTCGGTTTATTTTACGGGCTCTTTCTGATCATCAAGAAACTGATCAATCCTAACGTACTGCTGGGATATACTTCTTTGATGGCGACGATGCTTTTTCTGATCGGCATCGTATTGATCATCCTGGGCCTTCTTGGCGAATACATCGGCAGGATCTACATGATGCTGTCTGACTTGCCGCAGTTCACGATCCGCGAGGTCGTGAATAAAGAAAAAGTGACCTACAGAGAGTAGATCACAAAACCGGCAAATATGATCGCAATTCCGATAAGCTGACGTCTGCTCAGCTTTTCTTTTAATATCAGGAAACTTAATAGCGGGATCAGGATATAGCTTAAGGCGTTGAGTATCGAAGAGAAGGCGACGGATGTTCCTTTCATCGAATAGATGCCAAGCAGTGTGCAAAGGAAGAAGATCCCATAGGAGATGATGACATGCGGATTGAGGTATTCCATCAGCTTGTTGTCATATTTCTTGTTTGCGCTGACTTTTAAGATGATCTGCGAGAAAGCGGAAATGATGACACTGACGATCTTGACTAAGACGTACTTATTCATTCGCTTCACCTCCGATCGACATGTAGATGATGCCGGCCATTACGATAACAGCACCGATGAAGTTTGTCGGTGTGACTGTTTCATGAAAGAACAGATAACCCAGAAGCATGCTCCAGAGGATGGTCGTTCCTTTATGGGCGTAGGCAGTCGTCAGAGACATCCTTTTTAGGATCTGCTGGTAGAGGATGGCGTAGACGCCAAGTGTGAATACTTCAAGTCCCATGAACAGGATGTAGCGGAAGGACAAAAACGGTTCAAAGGAAGCGTATTTGGAAAATATCGATCCGGCCGAGAAGATCAGGACCGTGAATTGTACAAAAATAAAGTCTTTCAGTTTCATGTGCTTTGATCCTTTTAAAATACATAATGAATTATATCATAGGCATATCTTTCATTCACTTTCCATCAAATGAGCTTTCATTATATAATTTATGAATACGGTGTCAGCGCCTTTCGCATGCATTAACGGCTTTGCCGGATCTTGTGGAGAAGCGTCTGAAACACAGGAACATTGATGAAAAAAAAGCAGAAATGCCGATAAGGTCAGACGGTATTCTGCAATTTAAGGACTGTTATTGAGGTCATACGCATGAAAATGAAAAAGAAGTTATTCGGATTAGATACAAAGGCGATCATTTGTCTTCTGCTTATATTTGCGGCAAGTTTTGTTTTGTTTTACAGATACATCTTTCAGCTGCAGACGAGTGATTTTATTGCCCACATTGAACGTTCCCTGGCGGGAAGGGGCTATTCGATCAATCTGATATTGTTTCCTTTGTTTTATAAGCTGGGAAATTCTTATCTGCCGATCGTCTTTCTGATGTCCTCCTTGATCGCGCTGACGGTGATCTCAACTGCCTGGTTCTTGAAAAAGATCGCTCAGCTGATCGGGGAAGACTATGATCTTTCTTCTTTGATCCTTTTCTCTGCCAGCTTATTGTTCATCTGCAAGCTCTGCATCCCGGAGTGGTCGCCTTATTTCTATAAGACATCACTTTCAACACAGCCATGGCACAATTCGACCTATATCGAGATGCGGCTTTTCGGGACGCTGACTTTGATGATGTATTTCATCATCAGGAAGGACTATCTGAAGAAGATCGAATGGAAAAAGCTTCTGCTATTCTTTGTCTTCCTGTTTCTGACCAATATGTCCAAGCCAAACTTTGTATTGTGTTTTGCGCCGATCATGCTGCTGGTATTGATCTATGATTTCATTGCCAGCAGGGGCAAAAGCTTTAAAAACGCCTTCTGCTTTGGCTTTGTCGTTTTGATCGCCTGCATCATCCTGCTGTTTCAGTATAAAGCCATGTATCCGGGCGATGGCAGCAGTTCGATCGTCATTTCCCTGGAACATGCGATCGCTTATGTGTTCAGCGATAAGAAGTTCCCTCTGTATTATCTTTTGAACTTCTGCTTCCCGCTTTATGTCACATTCCTGTTTTTCAAAAACCGGAAAAAGATGTCTGTTTTTGAAAATAAGATGATGCTGGAGATCTGGATGATGAACCTGTTTTCTCTTCTTGTCTCGATGTTCGTTACAGAGACCGGCAAGAGAGCCAATGACGGAAACTACGAATGGGCGAATGCGTACTTTGCTTATGTCCTGTTTGGTGCGGCGATGATCATTTTGAAAAAGATGAAAAAAGACGGACTCATTTCGGAAAGGGAATACGTCAGCGCACAGAATATCTATGTGTTACACGTCGTTCTCGGCATCTTCTATTTCCTGCTTCTGGTAATGGGCTATCTTTCCTGGGTCATCTGAGAGGTCTGATTGAATGAAAAATAAAAAAGATGCAGCAGTTTATCTGTCGGTCTTTGAGGGTGTGATCCTTTTGGCTTGCATCCTGATACCGCTGTTTTCGGGACGTTTATTAAGTTCCGGCATTTTTTATTTTCTTTTTCAGCTGTTCCTTGTTTTTGTTCCGGGCCTTGCGATCTGGCTGCTGGTCAATAAGGATGAAGCATCGATGCCGTCTTTGATCGGTTTTTCCTATTTTTACGGAACAGGTGTACTGCTTCTGGAGTATCTGATCTGTGTCTTTGTTCATCAGCCGTTGCTGATCTCTGTCCTGGTGAGCCTTCTGGGGTTCTACGGGATCTATAGGAAACGGGAAAAACTTGAGGTTATCCATGCGGATGGATTCTCTTATTTTCCTTTGCTGGTACTTTCTTTGATGCTGCTGGTGTGCTTTTTCGGAGTGACACTGGCAAATCCTGTGCCATCCGATGGAAATGCAGTTGCCTTTAACAAGGATTTCCTTTTCTGGGTTGGCTCCAGCATTGCCTTTACCAAGGATTTTCCGGTACAGGATTTCCGTCTGGCAGGCTTCCCGTTCTATTATCATTACTTTTCCAATATCGTCGTTGCCCAGAGTTCCCTGATCCTTCATCAGGAAGTCAGTGAACTGAGTTTTCTGTATTCCTATATCTTCCCATGCATCCTTTTATCGTATGGAAGCTTCGTTTTATTTGAACGTGTCTTAAAAAGAAAGCTCTTTGTGGCGCTCGGCGTATTGCTGTCGTTATTTACGGAAGGCTCGGTCTCTTTCCTGGCTTCCCATCTTTATTTCTGCGCCTTTGGTTTTGATTACGCCTATGGCCTTTCCATGCTGGGGATCGCATATCTGTACGATATGTATCAAAAAGACCGCTATGGTCTTTGCGATCTTTTCATCACCTTTGTTTTGCTGTTGTGTTCGACCGTCTACAAAGGACCGGTCTGTCTGGTGGTTTTGATCGCTTATGGCATCGTGGCTTTTGATCTTTTGCTACGCAAACGCTTTAAGACCGGTTTTCTGTTTGGACTTGTATGGCTGGCAGCGTTTGCGGGAAGCTATGCACTGTTCCTTGTGGATATCACAGGACAGCTTGAGACGACCAATGACCTGATGTTCTTAGGCCCGCTTGGTGCCTTCAACAATAATGCATGGGCGATCGAGATCCTGAATGAACTGCTTGAAAAAGGCATGGCCGATAACGGTGTGACCCGTATTCTGGCTTTGATCCTTTATATCTTCCGGAACAATAAAGTTTCGATGGTCCTGTTATTGATCGCTTCGCTTTATTTCTTATGGAAGCTGTTCAGGGAAAAGAAAACAGATGTCTTTCTGTTGTCTTTGCTTTGTATAGGGTTCTTTGGCATCCTTTTGACGATCAATACGTATCAGGATGGAAACAGCCAGATGTATTTCATCATGTCGATGTTCCCGTATGGCATCCTTGCCGGTCTTTATGCGATCAACAGCCTGCAGATCAAAAATGAAATATTTATCTATTGCATCCTGGCCTGCCTGGTCTTTGTTTCCTATGAGGATGTACATCGCTTTGTCAGTGAACGGGCGATCGATACGGCCAAGGAAAGCATAGCTCTCTTTAAGGGTGGAAGCAGCAAGGGAGACAAACGCTATACATTCACTTACGAAGAATACGAGATGGCCTTATGGATCAAAGAGAATACGCCGGAAGACGCTTTGATCGCCTTGGACTATTTTGAATACGATGGAAAACGGAAGGAAGAGATGCTCGGCGTCTTCTCGTGCCGCTATGTCTGGAATGACGGACAATATGCGGATGCCACAGAGACTTCACGAAGAAGGAAGATCGTAGAACGGCTCTTTGAAGGCGATAAAAACGCTCTGGAAGAGCTCCAAAAAGAAAAGGTCTCCTATGTCATCGAGACCACATCGATCAATCCTGCAAGGCTGGAAGGTCTTGAACAGGTATATGCTTCAGAGAATT
This sequence comes from Solobacterium sp. UBA3303, assembly GCA_002362065.1. Classification (GTDB taxonomy): domain Bacteria; phylum Bacillota_I; class Bacilli_A; order Erysipelotrichales; family Erysipelotrichaceae; genus Colivicinus. The sequence continues at coordinate 35,509 of DESX01000039.1, read as the reverse complement.
ATATTATCTACAAAGTGAAATGAAAGTTTCACTTTTTATTTAGTTTCTTATTTAAAAATCCAAAAAGCCGATCGAAGAAAACAGATAAGAACAGCGTAATGATATAGATCGCAAGATCCTGTATGAATAAAGGACCGCCATAGAATCTGCGGACGATCGCTTTGCCCAGTCCATGGCACATGTAGATGCAAAGAGATATTTTGCCGGCAAAGGCAAAAACTTTGTTTTCGATCCTGTAAGCAGTCAGGACAGAAAGGATCAGGATGACAAGGATCAGCTTTTCGATCAGAAAGAATCGCGAATTGTGAAGATAAGGCGTACGGAAGGCGAAAGCCAGGATCAGACTGATCATGATCATTGGTTTATGATACTTCTTCAGCAAAGGTACGAAAGTTTCTTCTTTATACGCATAGATCATGCCTGCCGCAAATGCGCCATTGATGAGATACGGATTGCTGAAACCAAGAAGCGTGATGATGAAATCGAACAGGAACAGAAGGATGGAACACTGATACATCCGTTCTTTCTTTTCCCTGAACAGGATCATCAGGAGGAAGAATTCAAGATAATGAATGATTATATCCTTGATGAACCAAGAATACATGACCAGATTGCGGTTCGTGAAATAGATCGTAAACAGTTCGTGGAAGGCGTGGTATTCTTCGTTGAGATTATAGTAAGTCCAGTAGACCAGATTCATGAAAAGGTAAGGAAGAATCAGGGAAAACAGGCGCTTTTTAAGGAAACCCTTATGATAGTCCTTTTTCGTAAGATATCCTTTCATCAGACCATAGCCACTCAGGAAAAAGAAAGCACCGACCACCGTTAAGCCAAGATAGGCAAAAACAGGATAGAAAAGATCCGTGGTAGCTGATATATGGAAAGTCATGATGCATAAGGCAAAGATGCCCCTCAGATGAAGTGTATTGGATACGGATAAAAGGGATCCTTCTTCCTTTTTTAAGGACAGGGCAGTCATGATCATGAGCAGGATGAAAAACAAAGTTTCAAATGTAAACATACAGCTATTATACCATCGGGGCTTAGAGGGGCGTGTTCATTAAATAGCGAAATGATGCTAGAATAAAAAAGGGAAAAAAGAGGTTTTCTTATGGGCAAAATTTTAGTTACCGGTGCAGAAGGCTTCATTGGAAGCCACTTGACGGAACTGTTGGTAAAAGAAGGCTACGATGTCAGAGCCATGGTCCAGTATAACTCCTTCAACAACTGGGGCTGGATCGATACGTTTGATGAAGAAATTCAGAACAAACTCGATATCTTTCTGGGTGATGTCAGAGATCCCAATGGTGTAAGGACAGCGATGGAGGGTGTTGATGCAGTCTTTCATCTGGCTGCTTTGATCGCGATCCCTTACAGCTATCATTCACCGGACATGTATGTCGATACCAATATCAAAGGTACGTTGAATATCCTGCAGGCAGCAAGGGACCTGAACACGAAGAGGATCCTGGTCACTTCGACCAGTGAAGTTTACGGCACCGCACAATATGTTCCGATCGATGAAAAACATCCTTATCAGGGACAGTCTCCATATTCGGCAACCAAGATCGGTGCGGACAGGCTTGCGGAATCCTTTTATCGAAGCTTTGGCTTGCCGGTCACGATCGTCAGACCGTTCAATACATACGGTCCAAGACAATCCGCAAGAGCGGTCATTCCGACCATCATCACGCAGCTGCTTGCCGGAAAGACAGAGATCAAGCTCGGTTCATTGACCCCGACCAGGGATTTCAACTACGTCAAAGATACGGCAAGAGGATTCCTTGAGATCTATAAGTCAGATAAGACGATCGGTGAAGAGATCAACATTGCAACGCAAAGAGAGATCTCGATCGGTGAACTGGCGAACGAACTCATTCGTCAGATCAATCCGGAGGCAAAGATCATCTGTGATGAACAAAGAGTCCGTCCGGAAAAGTCAGAAGTCAACAGACTGCTTGGCTGCAATGAAAAGATCAAGAGACTGACCAGCTGGGCTCCGCAGTATACATTTGAAGAAGGCCTTGCAGAGACCATTGAATTCTTAAGAAACAATCTGGATAAATATAAAGTCGATATCTATAACGTATAAAGATGAACTATAAACAATACCTGATCAAAAAAGATCTGCCGATCAAAGATGCAATGAAAAAGATCGATTCGACAAAGCCGAAGATCCTTTTTGTTACGGAAAATGAGAAACTGATCGGTGCTTTGACGGATGGCGATGTCAGAAGATATCTTTTATCCGGCGGCAAGGTGGATGATCCTGTTGAAAAAGCCTGCAATAAAAAACCAAAAAGAGTTGCGCACTCTCTTGATGAAGCGATCTCGTTGCTGGATAAGAACTTTATTGCAATACCTATCCTGGATCAGGATGGAAACCTGAGAGATATCTATACCGGAAACCGTACAAAGTCATCCAAAAAGAAAAAGATCGATATCCCGGTCGTCATCAATGCCGGAGGCAAGGGAACAAGGCTCGACCCGTTCACCAAGATCCTGCCGAAACCATTGATACCGGTAGGGGACCTGCCGATCATCGAACACATCATGCGCAGGTATGAGGAAGCCGGATGCAAAGATTTTCATATCATCGTCAACTATAAGAAGGAACTGATCAAGTCCTATTTCAAGGAGATCGAAAAGGAATATTGCATCCACTGGGCTGATGAAAATGAGCCATTGGGTACAGGCGGCGGCTTAAGTTTATTAAAGAACAAGCTGAAAGATACGTTCTTCTTTATCTGCTGCGATTCCTTGATCCTGACGGATTACAGCGAGATCGTGGAATTCCATAAAAAGAATAAAAACGATATCACGATGATCTGCGCCAGAAAGAAAGTTGTCATTCCTTACGGCATCGTCAATGAAGATAAGGATGTTCTGACTTCGATCGAAGAAAAGCCGGAGTTTTCATTCCTGACCAATACGGCGATGTATCTGATCGAGCCGTCTGTATTGAAAGATATGAAGAAGAATACAAGGATCGATTTTCCGGATTTCATCAAGGAAGAAAAAGAAAAAGGAAAGAAGATCGGCGTTTATACGGTCGATGAAGATGACTGGCTCGATATGGGACAGATGTCTGAACTTGAAAAGATGCGTATACGCCTTTATGGAGAATAGGATATGAAAGATATCATCATCATGGGAGCCGGTGACTTAGGAAAAGATGTCGCCTGGCTGATCGAACGGATCAATGAAAAAACAAATGAATGGAATCTTTTAGGTTTTACCGAAAAAGGGGAAATGGAGAGCTTTCAGGGCTATCCGGTCTTAGGAACGGACGATGAGATCGAAAAATATGAAGATGTCTATGTCGTCTGTGCTTTGGCCAACACCGCCATCAGGGAACGCATCATCGATACACTGCCTTCAAACGCACATGTGGCAACACTGATCGATCCAAGCGCGATCATTCACAGAAGTGCGAAAATCGGTGAAGGATCCATGATCTTTGCCGGGGCAATGGTTGGCATTGAGGCGAAAGTCGGCAAGTGCTGCACCGTTTTATACAACGCGGCAGTCAACCATGATGTGGAATTAGGTGATTATACGACCGTTTACCCGAATGCAACGATCTCAGGAAGATGCCATGTTGGCAAATATTGCGAGATCGGCACAGGTGCTTCGATCATCCAACATGTCAGTATCTGTGACAACGCAAAGATCGGCGTTGGCGCAGCGGTATTTACCAATATCAAGAACCCGGGAACGACAGTAGGCAATCCGGCTGTCACCATGGGCGCAAAAAAGAAGGAAGAGACAAAATGAAGACTTTGATCATTGCGGAAGCAGGCGTCAACCATAACGGTGATTTTGAACTTGCGAAAAAACTGATCGATAAAGCCGTGGAAGGCGGTGCTGACATCGTCAAATTCCAGACCTGCAAGGCGGAAAACGTCATTTCCCGTTATGCAGACAAGGCAGAGTATCAGAAAGTCACGACCGGCGAAGCGGATTCCCAGCTCGAGATGGTCCGCAAGCTGATGCTGACATACGAAGAATATGGAAAACTGAAAGAATATTGTGATGAAAAAGGCATTGAATTCCTGTCAACTGCCTTTGATCTTCCAAGCGTGGATTATCTGCACAGCATCGGCATGCGCAGATGGAAGATCCCTTCAGGTGAGATCACCAATCTGCCTTTGCTGATCAAGATCGCAAAGCTGCATGAGCCGATCATCATGTCGACCGGTATGTCGGAGCTGTCGGAAGTCGCTGATGCGGTCAAAGTACTGAAAGAAAACGGTGCTCAAGATATCACGCTTCTTCACTGCACGACCGAATACCCGGCACCTTATGAAGATGTCAATCTGAAGGCTATGGATACGATGAGGGAAGCTTTTGACCTTCCTGTCGGTTATTCCGATCATACAAAAGGTCTCGAGATCCCGGTGGCTGCCGTTGCGATGGGAGCCTGTGTGATCGAAAAACACTTCACATTAGACAGGAACATGGAAGGTCCGGATCACAAGGCCTCGATCGAACCGGATGAACTCAAATCCATGGTCGATCAGATCAGACATGTCGAAGTGGCGATTGGAAACGGCGAAAAGAAGGTATCGGCTTCCGAACAGAAGAACCAGGATATCGCCAGGAAATCGATCATTGCGAAAACCGCGATCAAGGCTGGTGATGTCTTCAGCGAAGACAACGTTACGACAAAACGTCCGGGCAGCGGTATCAATCCGATGCGCTGGTTTGATTTATTAGGCAAGACTGCCAAACACGATTACGAAGAAGATTATTTAATAGAAAAAGACGAACTCGATGACTGATAAGAAACTGAAGATATGTGCTGTTACAACGACCAGAGCGGATTACGGGATCATGCGTCCTTTATTATTGAAACTGGACAAATGTGACTGGTGTGATCTTGTTCTGGCAGTGACCGGCACACATCTTTTAAAGGCTTTCGGTCATACGATCGATGAAGTCAAAAAAGATGGTCTGAAGATCGATAAGCAGATATCGATCATGTCCAAAGCGAATGACAATGCGATCGAGACCGCTACGATCATGTCAAAGACCGTCCTGAAGTTTACGGAATACTTTGCGCAGTCAAAACCGGATGTAGTTTTACTACTTGGTGATCGCTTCGAGACCTTCGAAGTGGCAGCTGCCTGTACGATCTCCAGGATCCCGGTGATCCACATTGCCGGAGGTGAGACGACGCAAGGCGCGGTAGATGAAGTTTTCCGTCATTCGATCACCAAGATGTCCTATCTGCATCTGGCTTCGACGGAAGCTTATAAAAACAGGATCATTCAGCTGGGCGAAGACCCGAAGAGAGTCTACAACACCGGTGCATTAGGCGTTGAAAATGTCTTAAAAGTTGAATGCTTAAGCAAGGAAGAACTTGGCAAGGCCTTGAACTTTGAACTGGATAAGCCATATGGCGTCGTCACTTTCCATCCGGTCACGCTGGAAAACAACAGTGCGATCAGCCAGCTTCATGAATTATTGAATGTTCTTCATAAGCATCAGGAGATGAAGTTCATCATTACGAAGGCCAATGCGGACCTGAGCGGTGAAAAGATCAATGCGGAGCTTGAGGAATTCGCCAAAACGAATAAGAACTGCATTGTTGTATCTTCACTTGGTACATTAAAGTACTTCAGCGCGATCAAGTATTCCGAATGTGTCATCGGTAATTCTTCCAGCGGTATCGTAGAAGTTCCTTCCTTTGGCAAGCCGACGATCAATATCGGTGATCGGCAAAAGGGCAGGATACAGGCCAACAGCACGATCAATTGTAGGCCATTGGAAGCCGATATCGAAAAAGCTTTGAGCAAGGCCTTGAAGTTCAACAAGGAAGTCATCAACCCTTACGGGGATGGAAAGACTTCCGATAAGATGGTGAAGATCATCAAAAAGACATTCTATGGAAAGGATATCGATCTGAAGAAAGTATTCTTCGATCTGAAATAATATGAAAAACATTGCGATCATTCCCGCAAGAAGCGGATCCAAAGGCTTAAAAGACAAGAATATACGTTTGTTGAATGGCAAACCGCTTTTGGCGTATACGATCTTAGCTGCACTTGATTCCGGCTGTTATGAGACAGTTATGGTCTCCACGGATTCAGAAGAATACGCGAAGATCGCCAGGGAATATGGCGCTGAAGTGCCGTTTTTGAGAAATCCCGAAACTTCAAAGGATGCATCTTCTCCCTGGGAAGTGATGAAGGAAGTCTTATTGAAGTATAAAGAGTTGGGGAAAGAATTTGACACTTTTACTCTTCTTCAGCCGACTTCGCCATTAAGGAATGCACAAGATATTCAGAATGCATTTGCGGAAATGAAGGAAAAGGATGCCAATGCGGTGGTCTCAATGTGCGAACTGGAGTGTTCGATGCATTTAGTCAATACGCTTCCGGATGATCTTTCCATGGATGGTTTCATTTCCAATGAACAATACAACAAAAGAAGACAGGACATCCGTCCTTACTACCGTTTCAACGGAGCGATCTATATCTCAAAAGTTGAGACCTTCATGAAACATATGAACATCTATGATGATAAATGCTATGCCTACATCATGGACCGCAAGAGATCCTATGACATTGATGATGAATTCGATCTGAAGATCGCAGAAGCGATACTCAGATCCTGAAAGAGGAGGCGGTGAAAAAATGACAAACAAGCCGGCAATGATCGATTTTTCCAGACGTGACAAAGAAGCTCTTTTGTCCATTCATAAGCAGGCTGTCGGCCTCTACAGACATGAAAAAGATTCGGCAGTCAGAAACAATGCGATATTTTTGTTTCTGTCGGCTGCGATCCTTTGCGTGACAGGTATATTGATCGTTTATACAGCTTCGTGTCTGGAAGATTCCTACATCGCTTATTTGAATAATGAATACGTTTCTTCGATGGAACTGTCTGCGTTCATATCCATCGTTCTGCTTCTGATCACGACGATCTTCTTTCTGATCGTTTTGAAACGCTGGGACAATACGAACAAGAATGCGATCGAAGCGATCCGCGACAGGCACAATGACACAGCACTGATCGAACGCGTCCTTTGTGAAGAAGGAATGATCGATGCTTCCGTCTGTGTGGCTTTGAATGACCAAAGAAGAGCTGCAGAAGAACAAAGCGAAGCGGAAAATACGGAAGATCAAAAGAAGAAAAAGAAAAAGGCGAATAAGAACAAGAAAAAAACAAATGAAGAAGTCATGAGCTCCTTCATCAGACTGTTCCGTGTTCTGGCGATCCTGTTTGTTCTGGTAACGATCGTTTTGTTTGCCTTCTTTGTGTACAGCTTTATAGACAGGCTCGGTTATTAAAAAAACTATGTTAAAAGAACTATTATATCCATTTGATCCGAATTATATTCTGGAGAACAAGCGAAAGATCAAAAAGACATTGCTTGGCCAAAGCGATGCTTTCATCGAGAAAAAGATTGCGATCTTAGGCGGTTATACGACAGCTGCTGTCAAGCAGATCATGGAGCTTTTCCTTTTGAACAATGGCATCAAACCATCGTTCTATGAATCGGAATACAACAAATTTTATGAGGATGCATTGTTCGACAATCCGCAGCTGGAAGGATTTGGACCGGATATCATATATGTATGTACGTCAAACCGCAACATCACCAGATATCCTTCTTTAAATGATGATGCGCAAGCGCTTTTGAAAAATGAAATTGAAAAGTATCAGCGCATCTGGGATAGTCTGAAAAGCAGATACCATTGTCCGATCATTCAGAATAATTTTGAACTTCCTTACTACAGACTGATGGGCAACAAGGAAGCTTCGGATGTCCACGGCAAGGTCAATTTCATCACAAGACTGAATTTACTGATGGACGAATATGCGCAAGAAAATGAGAACTTCTATATCTGCGATATCAATTATCTGTCAGCAGATTATGGATTGAAGAACTGGTCAGATCCGTTCTATTTCCATATGTATAAATACGCATTGAACGTCAATGCGATCCCATATCTGTCATTCAATGTTGCCAATATCATCAAATCCTTGTTTGGCAAGAATAAAAAGGGCTTTGTGCTGGATCTTGACAATACCTTATGGGGTGGTGTTATCGGTGATGATGGCGTCGAAGGCATCAAAGTCGGTCCGGAAGAAAGTGAAGGACAAGTCTATTCGGAATTTCAGAGGTATTTAAAAGAACACAAACAGTTAGGCATCATTCTGAATATCGATTCCAAGAATGATTATGAAAATGCGATTGCCGGTCTGAAACATCCGGATTCTGAACTGTCGGAAGATGATTTTGTCGAGATCAAGGCAAACTGGGAACCGAAGGACAGGAATTTTGCGGATATCGCAAATGAACTTACACTTCTTCCGGAGAGTTTGGTCTTTGTTGATGACAACCCGGCGGAGAGGCATATCGTTTCTGAACAATTAAAGGGTGTGGCCGCACCAGAACTTGGCTCTGCAGAACATTACATTGAAGTCCTCGACCGCAACGGCTTCTTTGAAGTGACGACTTTATCTAAAGATGACCTCAAACGAAATGAGATGTACAAGCAGAACATCGAAAGGGCAAAGGCAGAATCTTCCTTCAGCAATTACAAAGATTATCTGCTGTCCCTGGATATGAAGGGAATCATCAAGCCGTTTGAGCCGATGTATATCGAAAGGATCTCGCAGCTTTCCAATAAATCCAACCAGTTCAATCTGACGACACATCGTTATACAGTCAGCGATATCGAGAAGATCGCAACTGATGAAAACTATATCACGCTGTATGGCAAACTGATCGACCGCTTTGGCGATAATGGCCTGGTATCGGTCGTGATCGGCCATATCGTTGAAGGCGTCTGTGATATGGATCTCTGGATCATGAGCTGCCGAGTGCTCAAGAGAGATCTGGAATTTGCGATGATGGATGAGCTGGTGAAACGATGCAAAGAAAAAGGCATCCGAAAGATCGTTGGCCATTACTATCCGACGGCCAAAAACAATATGGTCAAAGAGTTCTATGCGCTGCAGGGATTCACAAAGATCGCAGAAGATGAAAAAGGGAATACCGACTGGGAATTTGTGATCAGCGATGATTACAAATTAAAGAACGAAGTCATAACAATACAGGAATAAGTAATAAAAGAATACAAAACTATTGATGATCATCAATAGTTTTTTTATAATGAAATTGGGAAATAGCATGGACAGAAAAGAAATTGAAGAAATAATGAAAGATGTTTTCACATCTCACGAAGCGGCTGAATACTTGGGGATTTCTACTCAGAGATTGAACAAAATGGTACATGATGGTTTAATAACTCCTATCAAATCCAGTAAATCTGTTCTTTTGTTTTATAAGAACGATCTTGATAAAAGAACTCGTTTGGACTCTTCGTTTTTAAAAGATGAACAAACGACTTTTGATATTGAATCAAATTCCGTAAAAGAAGCAGTTATATATTTTTCTGTGCAGCACTTTTTCAAAGGAAGCGATAAAGCTACAACAGATTTTTTTAAAAGAGTCTTTCACTTGGAAAAAGGAAACGAAAAAGACAAAATCAGTTTGGAAGAATTGTCAAAATGGCTTAATGTAGATTTTGTGACTTTTAAGAATGTATATAATGGTGTACTTAAGTCCTTTAAAACACTACCGAAAGATACGATATTAATTAAAAAAGGGGATCTGAAATACTCCAATCTTTTGAATAATACCAATGAAGCCCCTCAATACCTGTTTGCAAGAGGAGATATTGAATTACTGAATGAAAGATCTGTCAGCGTGGTCGGGAGCAGAAACGCTTCTGCAAAAGGCCTTTATGATACAGAAAGATTTGTTAATTCCTTGGTCAAAAGAAATATAGTGATCGTTGCGGGACTTGCTAAGGGAATCGATTATCAGGCGCACAAAAGCGCATTGGATGCCGGCGGTAAAACAATCGCGGTCATCGGGACTCCGATCAACCAGTATTATCCGAAAGAAAACAGAGAACTTCAGGAAGAAATTGCAGAAAAAGGCTTGCTGATATCTCAGTTTTCTCCTTACGAAAAAACAGAACGGTGGCATTTTCCTGTGCGAAATGCAACGATGAGTGGAATTTCGACCGCCACAGTGATCATGGAAGCTGGGGAGACCAGCGGAGCTTTGATTCAGGCGGATTATGCAATTAAACAGGATAAGATCGTTTTGATCCCTTCGAGTGCAGTAAATAATCAAAATATTAAATGGCCTAAAAAGTATATTGAAAAAGGTGCGATGGAGTTTTCTACTTTAAAAGAGGCTTTAAGCATGCTGCAGCAAAGCAAAGAATTGAATCAATTACTTCAGAATTCCGAGGAGTTGGATAGTGTTCAAATGGACTGAAAAAATCAATTATATTTTGGTTGACATCGATGGCTTACCCTCGGAATATCGGAATTTTGAATATGGAAAATACGCGAAATATCGATTATTTTCGTTAAAGCAATCTACAGCAGAAACATACGTGTATGATATTTCGTCTCTTTTGAGTGAGGCGATTAACGGCCAGGGTTTCAGATCTTGTGATATTGTGTGCATCAGCTTGAATCCACACGTGATAAGGGAAATGATGCAATATCACATTGGCACAATCCAAATCGGTAAGCCAAAGAAGGATCTGTTGGCAGATAATCTTTGCCTTAATGTTGACGAATTGGATAAGTTTTTAAGTTTCGAAAAAGCGAGTTTTCCTGCTGAGATTTATGCCGAGAATATAAGCAATCCGCTGAGCTCGTTGAATATACGAAAGAAAGCAACACATAAAGGGAATAATTATCAATTGTTTTTCGGAGGAAGATATTTCCCGAACAGCAGAGGATATTTTCCTTATGACGCGCTTTCGGAAAGGATCAGATCCTTCAAAAACAGGAAAGATCCCAATATTGAGAGTTTTATTCAAAAATCCATATCAGTTATTTATAAACACAAGCCAGCAGACTTGATAACATATGTGCCGCTTAAACCAAAGGATATTGAAGAGCAGCGTTTTGACCGCTTTGGTTCAATTGAGCTTCCAAAAATCGAGAATCGACAGCTTGAGTTTACTAAAATTCTGGAATGTATCAAAGATTACAGCCAGAAGGGAAGCAGCTCAGCGGAAACAAAAAAGAAAAATGTTATAAATGCTTATAAAGTAATCGATAAAGAGATTGTTGATAATAAAACGGTACTTGTTCTGGATGATACACATACAACGGGAAGTACAGCGAACGAGATCGCAGATATTCTTTACGAAGCTGGAGCTAAAGAGGTTTTGTTTCTTGTGATCGGGGTCAACCAAATGATTGATCAGAACAATTACCCGTTCGTATATTAAAAATGTGAAAGATGTGGAAAAGCTCTTGTTTTGAAAATCAACAGTAAAGACGGAAACCTATTTTTCGGACATCGAGACTATAAAGAACGGTGCAACGCTACTGTTGACTATGAAAAAGGGCTTCATATGACTAGGATTAATAATTGCATTAAAATTAATATTGAAGATGAAACAGATATTTTCTAAGGATAAAGACAGAGTATGCGATATTTTTTGCTATACTATTCTAGTAATTGAGGATAAACAAAATGACTAGAGAAGAAGTAATGAAAAAGCTTAATGAGATCTTCTGCAACGTCTTTGACGATGAGACGATCGTTTTGACGGATTCCACGAATGCCAATGATATTGAAGACTGGGATTCCCTGGAACAGATCAACCTGATCGTCAATATCGAAAATGAGTTCGGAATGATGTTTGATATGGCGGAGGTATCTGATCTTGCCAATGTCGGCGAGATGGCTGATCTGATCATGAGGAAACAAGCAGAATGAATGAATACAGATTTGAAGATCTGAAGATCGGACAGAAAGAATATTTTTCTGTTACGGTCACGGAAGAGATGATGAAACAGTTCCTGGATCTTTCGGGTGATAGCAATCCTCTTCATAACGATAAAGATTTTGCGATATCACAGGGTTACCAGAATAAAGTCGTCTATGGTTTGTTGACGACATCATTCATCTCAAAGCTTGTCGGTGTCTATCTACCTGGCAAATACTGTTTGCTGCAGGGAGTGGATGTCAAATATTCAAAGCCGGTCTATGTCGGTGATATCCTGATCGTCAAAGGCGTCGTTGATGAACTGCATGAATCCGTTAAAAGGGCAGTCATCAAGGTGACGATACAGAACCAGGATGAAAAGAAAGTCGTCAAAGGAAAAGCGGAGATCGGTTTCTTAAAGTAATGAACAAAGCCTTCTGAAAAAGAAGGTTTTATTTTATCGATTTTTGAATGATCGGATTTTTGATCTGATCAAGCAGGAAACAGATGAAATAGGAAAGGATATAGATCAATACGCAGCGTTCGATGCTTCTTAATGCGATGAATGGCAAAAATACCTGCAAGAGCGTATTGATGAGCCGATGGATGCAATATATACCGAGTGTGTAATCGCTGATCTTCAGGATCGTGTTTTTGGTCTTCTGGTTCAGGTATTCGAATGGTACCAGGAAGGCAAAGATGATGATGCATAAGGAAAGGTAAGGCTTTGCAAGACCTCCGTATCCGAAATCATCGATCTCAGGCCATGGTACAAAGAAGCCGCCCAGGAACAAAACAACAGCTGCGATCATGATGAAATAACGGTATTTTTTAAGTTTGTTAAATATGTCGAAGCATCTCAGATAGTAGCCGATGATCGCATAAGGGATCGTTTCAACGATCCTTCCGAAAGGATATTTGAATTCAAATTCCATTTCATGAAAGATGGAATGATTGATACCGGAAAACTGCAGGAAATAGGATACGACAAGCAGGAAAATGAATATGATATCGATCTTTCTATCATCCAGATAATGAAACAGGATCGAAAACAGCAAAGTCACGATGATCAGATCAAACTGGTACCACATGCTTGGGTTGAGGTAGCGGCTGTGTCCGGTGAGAAGCTGCAAAAACAGGTCAGAGATGCCGCTGTGTAATCCCTTATGAAGTGTAAGATCTATAGCTGCATAGATGATGTAGTAAATGAAAGCCCAGAAGATCTGCGGGATCAGCAGTCTCTTGAAGCGGTCGATCGTTTTTTCGTTGTCTCTTTTTCTGAAGGAATGTGCAGTCAGATAAAAGGAGATGATGAGAAAACAAGGGACTGCAAGAGAATTGAGCTGTCGAAACGGCCAGACGAGGCGTGGATCATACTCTTTCCAGCTGGCAAAATGTGACAAAAGCACTTCAAATGCCATCAGCATCTTCAGTAATGAAAGCCCGTAATTGATCCTGTCGAGACTGCTCTTGTTCATATGTTCATTCTATCATCAGTTTTTTATGTTTTGAAATTGTGTTAACCTATATTTAATGAGCAAAACGGAGAAAGCTATGAAGCCAGTACTATATATCGTGATCCCTTGTTACAACGAACAAGAGGTCCTTCCGATCACCTCGGTGCAGTTTGAAGAGAAAGTGCATTCCCTGATCGAAAAAGGAAAGATCTCAGATAAGAGCAAAGTCCTGTTTGTCAATGATGGCTCCAAAGACAAAACGTGGAACATCATCAAGGATCTCAGTGAAAGATCTGATGTTTTTGAAGGCATCTGTTTATCGAGGAACCGCGGACATCAGAATGCAGTCCTTGCAGGACTGATGGAGGCGAAGGATCTTTGCGATATCACGATCTCGATCGATTGCGACGGGCAGGATGACATCAATGCGATGGATGAGATGGTCGATAAGTATCTGGAAGGCTATGAAGTGGTCTATGGCGTCCGTTCAAAAAGGGATACCGATACCTTCTTTAAACGTTTCACGGCTGAGTCTTTCTATAAGATCATGAATTTTATGGGGGCTGAGGTCGTTTTCAATCATGCGGACTACAGATTGATCTCAAAAAGAGTATTGCAGGAATTCGCCAATTTCCATGAAGTGAATCTGTTTCTGCGCGGTATGATCCCACTTGTCGGTTTCAAGTCAACATCTGTCTATTATGAAAGACATGAAAGACTGGCAGGACAGTCTCATTATCCTTTAAGCAAGATGTTAAGCCTGGCGTTTGACGGCATCACGTCTCTTAGCGTCAAACCGATCCGTTTCATCACCGGCTTTGGTGTATTGGTTGCCTTATTGAGCTTTATCGGTGTTCTGTATTCGCTGATCTCCAAGCTCTTTGGTCATACAGTGGATGGCTGGGCTTCAATGACCTGCATCCTTTGTTTTGTTTCCGGTGTACAGCTGATCTCACTGGGCGTGATCGGTGAATATGTCGGCAAGATCTACCTGGAGACCAAACAAAGACCAAGATTCATCATTGCCGAAAGGACATATCAGGAGAAGAACAGCTGAAATAAGCTGTTTTTATTTGAAAGCGAAAGACCAACGGGCTTGTTATATAATAGGTTCATGAGCAGAAAAAACAAGTTTCTTTTTTATGTTAAATATACACTGTTGTTTGCCTTATGTGCCGGACTGATCGTCTTTTTCTATTATTCCAACGGCAAGACGATGATCGACCACGGAGGAGATGGCTTTCGTCAGCATTTCAAGGCACTTATATATTATTCACGTTATCTGAAAGCTGCATTTGGGAATCTGATGCATGGAAAGCTGCTTCTTCCGCAATGGGACTTCGTTATCGGCGAAGGAGCGGATATCTTACAGACCTTTCATTATTATTCGATCGGCGATCCGTTCACATTCCTTTCTTTTTTGTGTCCGGAAGAATACATGTATCTCTACTACGACTTTGCGACACTGGCAAGGATGTATGTCTGCGGTATCGGCTTCAGTCTTCTGGCATTTTATAAAGGAAAGAAAAATGAAACAGGGATACTGATTGGAACGCTCTTGTATGCGTTTTGTGCGTATTGCATGACAAGTATGTCGGGTCATGTCTTCTTTATCAGTGCAGCTGCATTTCTGCCGTTCATCATCCTTGGTGCGGAAAAGATCATCTGTGGTGATAAGCCATACCTGTTTGCGATCAGCGTGGCTTTATCTGCATTAAGCAACATTTATTTCTTTTACATGAACGTGGTCTCCACGATCTTATACGTTCTGATCCGTCTTCTGGCTTTTAAAGAGAGCTGGCTGTATAAACTAAAAGCATTCGCAATGATCGGCGCTTTCTCTGTACTGGGCGTTCTGATGAGTGCGGTCATCACATTGCCGATGTTGGACACGATACTTCATTCCAACCGCCTGGATTCCGGTGTTGCGATCGATTTCTTCTTCAGCCTGAAGGAATATCTGAACATGATCAAGAAGATGACCTTTGGTGCGATCTATTACGGTGGCTTTTCGCTTTTATGGCCGATGGGCATCACCTGCCTTCTTTTGAAGAAAAGGAAAGGGGTGCTGATCGCTTTGCTGGTGTGTGCAATGCTGTTTGTGCATCTGCCATATTTAAGCATGGTCTATAACGCCTTTACCTATCCGATCGATCGCTGGTGTTATGCGGTCTCACTGCTGTTTTGTTATATCATCTGCGATTCTCTCGAAGATATCGAAGATCTCAATGGCTGTTTCATCGTCAACATCGTGCTTGTTGTCTTCTATTATGGCTTATGCATGTATATCGATCAGGCGTACTGGCAATTGCATGCCTTATTCCTGGCTATGAGCCTTGCTTTGATCGGCTTCATCCGCTTTGTCAAAGATCCAAAATGGCGCAATCTGGCTTGCCTGGCCGTGGCCGTTTTCGGTCTGCTGTTTCAGGGCTATTATGAATACGGTCCGAATTACTGGGGCTACTATAAGTCCGGAACCGATATTCAGGACATCAAAGACATGGTGAATGATGAACATTCCATCCTGGATGCAATGGAAGATGACTCCTTCTATCGCTACAGCGGAAACAAGCTGAAGGCCAATCAGAATATACTTGGTGAAAAATCATCGACACCGTATTACTGGTCGATCGCCAATAATTACATCGTTGATTTCCGTAAACAGCTGGGCTATTCCGATCCCAGCAACCACCATTTCAACCACTATGCGCTGCGTTTTGGCCAGAATGCCTTATCCGGTGTAAAGTACTACATCAATATCAGCGGAGACAGTGATGTCCCTTATGGTTTCACGTTCAAAGACAGTACTGGTGATTTTGATGTCTATGAAAGTGATTACGCATTGCCGCTTGTCTTCGCCTATGACAACTATGTGACAAGACAGGAATGGGATCAGTTTGATCCGGCCAAGAAAAATGAAGTCCTGCTTCATGCCGGTCTTGTCGATGACAAGCTCGATCTGTTCGAACAGAAACACTTAAGCCTGGAACGTGTCTATCTGCTTTATGATCAGTCACATTCCGATGGTCTGAGTCTTAAGGACAACCAGATATCGGCAAGCGGTGATAACGCAGAGATCTATTTAAAGGCGAATCATACAGGTGAAGGTGAATACTATGTACAGTTTGAAGGCCTGTATTCGGAAAAACTGGTCGCCTACATTAAAGTGCGTTATAACGGAATCGAAAGAAGCGTGACTTTCAAGGGTAATGATAACCAGCATTACATGGACCGCCATGAATATCTGGTCAATCTCGGGTATCTCGATGGCATCAACGGAACGATCACGATCAACTTCTCAGATGGTTCCAACTATACCTATAAGAATATTTCTTTGATCTATCAGCCGCTTCAAAAACAGATCAGTCAGATCGATGTTTTGAAACAGATAGAAGTCTATGATCTGCGGGCCGAAAAGGATAAGGTCGTCTGCGACGTTAAGATCGATGACAATAAGCTTGTCTGCTTCAGCATCCCTTATTCCAAAGGCTGGAAGGCCAAGGTCGATGGAAAAGAAGTGGTATTGCTGAATTGTGACTTGCAATATATGGCTCTGGAGATGTCAAAAGGAAGACATCACATTGAACTGTCTTACTCCACACCATATCTTAAGGCCGGGGCAGTGGCGAGCCTTTGCGCATTCATCGTATGGGCAGGCCTGATGGTCTTTGACGGAAAGAAAGGGAAGGTCAAGTAGTTATGTATGTAATCGTTGGCGCAAACGGATACCTGGGCTCCTACATCAAAAAAGCAGTCCTGGACCTGACAGATGATGAGCTGATCTGTGTCAGCCGTCATATCCCTGAAAATAACGAAGAAAAAAGGATCCGCTATATCAGCTGTGATATTTCCGATCGGGAAAGTGTCGATCAGCTGATCGAAGAATTAAGAAAAGAAGAAGATGTCAGGATCGTATTTCTGGCAGCTTATCACAATCCTGACCTGGTCGAGAAAAATCCAAAGCTCGCCTGGGATGTCAATGTGACGAGCCTTTCCTATTTCATCAATCAGGCGGATTTCGCAAAGCAGATCTATTATGCTTCCACCGATTCGGTCTATGGAGAAAGCGTTGATTTTTATCATTTCAAGGAAAGCGATCCGCTTGATCCGGTCAATTTCTATGGTCACAACAAATGTGCAGCTGAAGCGGTTATGGTACATCATGGAAGAAATGTCGTTCGTTTTCCATTCCTGATCTCTCCTTCACTTGCAGGCAAGCCTCATTTCTACGACCGCATCGTTGAATCATTAAAAAACGATCAGCCGTTTGAAATGTATGAAGATTCTTACCGTTCTTCCTTGAGCTTTGACAATGCCGCAAGACTGCTTGTGCAGCTGATGATCAAGCAGGATCCACATCCCATCGTCAATGTCTGTGGCGACAAGGATCTTTCCAAATACGATGTCGGACTTCTGGTTGCCGAAAGAGAAGGGCTCAATAAGGAGCTGATCGTCCCGGTCAGGATGGGTGAGATCTCTGTGGAAGGTTTCATCTCCAAACGAGCGACCAGTACTTTGATGGATAATACACTATTGAAAGAAATACTCGATCTTGAGTATGTTGATATATTTGAAAGGCCAAAGAGAAGATGAAGACTGTGATCATGGCCGGAGGCAAAGGGACAAGGATCTCTTCGATCGCTTCCGATATTCCAAAACCGATGATCCGTATTGGTGGCAAACCTGTTTTGCAGCTGGAGATCGAATCTTTGAAGAAACAGGGTTTTGTTGATTTCATTATCACGATCTCCCATCTTGGTTATGTCATACAGGATTATTTTGGGGACGGTTCCAAATTTGGTGTTCATATCGAATACTTCAATGAAGTCAAGCCTTTAGGCAATGCCGGTGCACTGTACGAACTTAAGGATAAGCTGACAGAAGACTTCCTTCTGATCAATGGCGATGTCTTATTTGAATTTGATGCGAACCGCTTTGTGAAGTATCACGAAGAAAAGGGCGGCCTGGTCACCTTATTCACGCACCCAAATTCTCATCCTTATGACAGCGGTCTGATCCTGGCGGATAAAGACAATTGCGTTTATAAGTGGCTTTCCAAGGAAGATGAAAGACCTGAATTCTATAAAAACAGAGTCAATGCCGGCATCCACATCCTTTCGCCAAAGGTCCTGGAAACCAGGCCTGATAAAGAAAAAGTCGATCTGGACAGAGATGTTCTGAAACCGCTTTGTGATAAAGGCTGCATGTATGCCTATGATTCAAGTGAATACGTCAAGGATATGGGCACACCGGAGCGCTATGCGCAGGTCTGCGAAGACCTTCTTTCAGGAAAGACCGAAAGAAGAAGCCTGTCCCATAAACAGAAGGCGATCTTTTTAGACCGTGATGGAACGATCAACAAATACGTCGGTTTCTTGAGAGATATTGATCAGTTTGAACTGACCGAAAGTGCTGCTGAAGCGATCAAAACGATCAATAATTCCGAATATCTTGCGATCGTCGTGACCAATCAGCCGGTCATCGCCAGAGGTGAAGTCAGCTTTGATGAACTTGACGAGATCCACATGAAGATGGAAACTCTGCTGGGAAAAGAAGGCGCCTATATCGATGGCTTATATTTCTGCCCGCATCACCCGCATTCCGGATATGAGGGCGAAGTCAAAGAGCTGAAGATCGACTGCGACTGCCGCAAGCCAAAACCGGGCATGTTGTTGAAGGCGGCGGAAGATTTCAATATCGATCTGCATGCATCTTATATGATCGGTGACTCCGACAACGATATGGCCGCAGGTAGCGCCGCAGGATGCAAATGTATTAGAATAGATAGAGACGGCGATCTTTTGAAAGCCGTAAAACAAGCTTTAAATAAGGAAATATGAAAAAGATCGTTAAAAACGAACTCGATGAGCTCATCACCAGATACCCGCAGTTAAGTGCCTGCAAGAAAGATATCGAAAAGGCATATCTTTTATTACAGAAAACGTATGATGACAATGGAAAACTTCTGATCGCGGGGAATGGGGGCTCAGCGGCCGATTCCGAACATATCGCGGGCGAGCTGATGAAGCGCTTCAAGATCACCCGTCCGATCAATAAAGATCTTGCGGATAAGCTTTTAAAGATCGATCCGCAAAGAGGCGAGCGGCTTGTAAAGAATCTTGAAATGCCTTTGCGGGCCGTTCCTTTGACATCGCACATTGCGATCACGACCGCTTATATGAATGATGCGGATGCGACCGGCGTCTTTGCCCAGCAATTGCTGGGCTTTGGTGATGCAGGCGATGTTTTTCTGGCGATCTCCACCTCCGGCAATTCCGAAAACATCATTTCGGCCTGTGTCGTCGCAAAAGCAATGGACATTAAGATCATCGGCCTGACCGGACAGAGGGAAAGCGAACTTTCAAAGATCGCAGACATCTGTATCCAGGTCCCGGAAACGGAGACTTATAAAATACAGGAACTGCATTTGCCGGTCTATCATGCCTTATGCCTGATGCTTGAAAGCAATTATTATGGGAAGTAGTTTATGATCATTACAAAAACACCATTCCGCATGTCCTTCTTTGGCGGAGGGACAGACCTGAAAGAATTTTATGAGGAACACGGCGGTGCCGTGCTGTCCTCAACTTTTGATAAATACGTCTACGTCACGGTGAGACACTTGCCGCGATTTTTTGATTATAAGAACCAGCTGACTTACTCGAAGATCGAACGAGTCGGCGAGGTCGATGAGCTTGAACATCCGATGGTGAGAAATGCGATGAAACTGCTTGATATGCATGAACTCATCATCAATTACGATGCCGACCTGCCAGCCAGGACAGGTCTTGGTACAAGTTCTTCCTTTGCGGTCGGACTTCTTAACGCTTTCCATTCCCTGAAGGGAAAGCAGAAAGACAAGCGGACACTTGCGGATGAGGCGATCTATGTGGAACGCATCATGTGCGATGAAGCCGGTGGCCTGCAGGATCAGATCGCCGCATCCTTTGGCGGTTTAAACAGGATCGATTTTGATGCGAACGGCTATCGCGTAAAACCGATCGAGATCTCAAAGTCGAGAAAAGAAGAACTCAATGACAATCTGATGCTGTTCTTTACAGGTTTCTCAAGATTCTCTGCTGATATTCAGACCGATACCAAGAAGAATATCGGAAGCAATACGGAAAGGCTTTTAAGGATGAAGGCCATGGTTGATGAGGCAGAAGCGATCCTTGTCGATGAAAGAAGATCCCTTGATGATTTCGGAAGATTGCTTCATGATTCCTGGATGCTGAAAAGAAGGACGGGCTCAAAGATCTCCACAGGTCAGATCGATCAGATCTATGAGCGGGCGATCAGGGCCGGTGCGCTGGGTGGCAAATTATTAGGTGCCGGTGGCGGTGGCTTTGTCCTGCTGTATGTGCCAAAAGGTCTGCAGGAAGCTGTCAGAAACGAGTTAAGCGAATTGCTGCTTGTCCCATTTAAATTTGAAGAAGAGGGAACGAGCGTTATATACTATGTGCCTGAACAATTCGAGATGGAGGAGATAAAAAATGACTAGAGCTTTGATCACAGGAATTACCGGTATGGTGGGATCCCATCTCGCGGATTTCCTGCTGGAAAACACGGACTGGGATGTCTACGGTGTCTGCCGCTGGAGGAGCCCGTTAGACAACGTTGAACATCTTTTAGACAGAGTCAACAACAAGGACAGAGTCTTCTTTGACTATGCCGACCTCAATGATGAGATGTCATTGATCACCGTTGTTAAAAAAGTTAAACCGGACTATGTCTTCCATCTGGCAGCACAGTCTTATCCTTTGACTTCCTTTACAGCGCCGATCGATACGCTGAATACGAATATTTTAGGTACCTGCAGACTGTTGGAAGCCATTCATTTGGTCATGGAAGAAAATGAAGGTTATCATCCGATCATCCACGTTTGTGCATCTTCGGAAGTCTTCGGACGTATCCCTGCAGACCAGAAACCGGAGAATGGCATCAACGAAGAATGCCGCTTCCATCCGGCATCCCCATACGCGATCTCCAAGGTCGGTACGGACTTACTGGGCAGATATTATGCCGAAGCATTCAATATGACCGTCATGACGACAAGAATGTTTACACACACCGGTCCAAGACGCGGCGATGTCTTCCATGAATCAACATTCGCTAAACAGATCGCCATGATCGAAGCAGGCCTGATCGAACCTGTCGTCAAGGTTGGAAACCTTGAGTCTTTAAGAACGTACGCTGATGTCAGAGATGCTGTCAGAGCTTACTATATGCTGGTGACATGCGATCCGATCCCGGGTGAATACTACAATATCGGCGGTTCTTATACATGCTTAGTCAAAGACACTTTGAATACATTGATCTCTTATTCGACGATGAAGGATCAGATCAAAGTCGTCACCGATCCGGAACGTTTAAGACCGATCGATGCGGATCTGCAGATCCCGGATTGTTCCAAGTTCAAAGCTCATACAGGTTGGGAGCCTGAGATCCCTTATGAAAAGACGATGAAGGACCTTCTCGATTACTGGAGACAAAGGGTTCAGAAAGGAAAGTTCTTAACAAGATAATGCTGATCGAATTTGTAAAACCGGATTTTGTATTCAACAATGAAGCTGGGCAATTGAACCAGCTTGTTCATGATGGCTGGAAGCAGGTCAATGCGATCTTTTCTGCGAAAGGATCGATCCGCGGCGGTCATTACCACAAATACAACAAAGAATGTTTCTTCATTTTAGAGGGTGGTTTTAAACTGATCGTCTGGAAGGATGATACAAAAGAAGAATATGAGATCAGAAAAGGAGACATGTTCATCATTCCGGAATATGTCTATCATTCATTTGAATACCATGAAGACACCTATCTTGTAGCGATGTACAACGATGGTGTTGAATTAGATGAGAATACAAAGGATATCTGGAACAGCTAGATATGCGATTTCTTTACTATTGCAACTCAACTTACCAGCTTATGAACATTTTGAACCTGCATGATCAAAGAAAACATGCAGGTTTTGAGTCGCTCAGGGATTATACAGGAGAGCTGATGGTGCAGGATTCCTTTGAAGGTGCTTCAGCCATCGCAAAGATCATTGAAGAGAAAGGTTATTTCAATAAAGTCTTCCTGGTCAATAAAGCTTTTAATAATGGCGGGTTCCATACGCTGCAGACTTTGATCGACCAGCTGTTTCCTGCACATTATCTTTCAGACAAATATCATCTGAATTCTAATGAGATCAAAGATAGATACGATGTGATCTGTGCGCCGAAGTATTCCATGCTGATCGATCAGATCTGGCGTCTGAACAGGAAAGCTTCGATGCATCTGCTGGAGGATGGCATAGGAACGTATTCCTACAGCATCCTGTTTTATCCAAGATCAAAAAGGATCGAACAATTCCGTAAGATCTTAAAAGTCAACCGTTTTGAGAATTATGAACGTCTTTATCTGGTCAATCCGGCAATGTATGCCGGGGAACATCTGGAACGTGTTCATGAGCTTCCGCGTTTTGAGCCTTCATTTTTAAATGAGATCCGTCAGGCTTTTCTTTCCTTCTCCGAAGGCTATGAAGAAAAAAAGATCTACTGGCTCTCACAGTTTCTGAATAACGAAGAATTCAACCGGATGATGGCGGAAGTCCTGAAGACGCTTGTCGATCACAAGGAAGATGTATTATTCTGTCAGCATCCCCGGACGCCTATGAAGAATGTTCATGGTTTCGCGGAAACGGATGGAAAGCAGATCTTTGAGCTTCTTATGCTGAATATGCATGATATCGATAAGAAACTCTTTGTTGCGATCCATTCGACAGCATGTTTTACTCCTAAGATGTTATATGACAAGGAGCCTTATGTGCTGATGTTCTACCGTCTGGGCGATCCTGCAGTCACTTATGCGACAAAAGAATTCGAAGAGTGTGTAGCCAGATTCAAGGCATCGTACTCTGACCCAGATAAGATCATGATACCGAACGATCTCGAAGAGTTTAAGGAATGCTTCCGGAAATACTGTGAGAAAGAAGGCCTGGAATAGACGAGAAACATCCGGATCTCAAATATCACACAAATATGCAGATGCTGGACTACGTATCACTGTCACAGATCTGCATTTTTTAGTTCCTTTAGTTTTCATCGGCTTTTGGACCGATGATCAAAGTTTTATTCTGTATCGAGTTTTATTCTTTATGTGAATCATTCTGAATGATTTTCAGATTTGCAGATTCAGGCTTCTTTTCTTGAAATGTAAGAATGAATAAGAGAAAATGTATCTATGAAAAAATCCAGAACAAAAAGGGCATTTTTAAATGTCGCATCCAGCATATTGAGCGAGTTTATTTCACTTGTCTGCGGTTTGATTTTACCAAGGCTGATCTTGAGCAGCTATGGTTCGGCATATAACGGCATCACCCAGTCCATTACACAGTTTATTTCCTATATTTCACTGATGAAGGCCGGTATCGGCGGGGCAACGGCAGTCGCTTTATATAAGCCGCTGGCTGAAAACGACAACGAAAAGATCTCGGAAGTCCTTGCGGCAACTGAAGAATTCATGCGCAAGAT
This sequence comes from Solobacterium sp. UBA3303, assembly GCA_002362065.1. Taxonomy (GTDB): domain Bacteria; phylum Bacillota_I; class Bacilli_A; order Erysipelotrichales; family Erysipelotrichaceae; genus Colivicinus. Next base: position 11,773 of record DESX01000039.1, on the reverse strand, counting down.
CGCCATGCTGTTTGCCGGATTCGTCATTATTTTTGCCTGTGTCTATCCGCTTCTTGTAGCGGAAGAGTTCGGATGGCTGTTTACGGCATCGCTGGTATTGATCATTTCGATCTCGACATTTGGCCAGTATTATTTTGGTTTCACTTACCAGATGCTTTTAAGTGCAGACCAGAAAGATTACATTACGACCTTTTTGAATATCATTACGACGATCGTCAATACGATCATCTCCGTCATACTGATCAGGGGCAACCACTCGATCCATGTGATCAAGCTAGGCTCTTCTCTGGCACATCTGATCACACCGTTGTCTTTGTATTTCTATGTTCGCAAAAAATACAGGATCATCGATGGCATCAAACCGAACAAGGATGTCATTCCGGCAAGATGGGATGCGACAGCACATGAAGTCGCTTCCTTCATCAATAACAATACAGATATCGTTTTACTGACGTTCTTTACGAATATGTCGGAGATCTCTGTTTATTCTGTCTATCACTATGTCATCTCCAATCTCAAGAAGATCGTCACCCAGGTGACAGTTGGCTTTGGTGCGGCATTTGGTGATATGTATGTGCGAAATGAGATCGATCTGATGCATCAGAATCTTGGGATCTTTGAACTGATCATCTATTCATTTACATCTGTTTTATATTCCGTCTGTTTCGTCATGATCATTCCGTTTGTTGTTCTGTATACAAAAGGCGTGACGGATATCGAATATGTGCGTCCGTATTTTGCCTTGGTGACGATCCTGGCGTCGGTATTCAACTGCTTCCGTATCCCTTACAGAGTCATCGTCATCAATGTTGGCCATTACAAACAGACGAAAAACGGTGCGATCATGGAAGCGGTCATCAATATCGTTGTCTCCGTGATCGGAAGTATCTGCTTCGGTCTGATCGGCGTTGCCTTAGGTACCTTATGCGCAATGGCCTTCAGGACCCTACAATATGCGATCTATCTGTCAAAGAACATCATGTACAGAGACCTGCGTTACTTCATCAAACACGTCGCTTTGACGTTCGCGATCATTGCTGCAGTCTTCCTGATCTCAAAACTCTATATGCCGGCTACCGTTTCCAGCTGGTTCTACTGGGTGGTCTATGCGGCAGTGACAACGATCATTGCGGCAGCACTGACGATTTCCACTGATTATCTCTTATATAAAGAGGATCTGTTCAACCTGATCAATAAATTAAAAAGAAATCTCTTAAAGAAAAAGACAGCATAAGATGGAAAAGCTCACATTGGAACAATGCAAGAAGATCTCTCTGGATATCCTGATCGATATCGCGGATTTCTGTGATAAAAATAACATCACATATTTTCTTTCGGTCGGTACATTGTTAGGTGCGATACGTCACAAGGGTTTCATACCCTGGGATGATGATATCGACATCATGATGCCACGTCCTGACTACAAGAGACTTTTAAATGAATACAACGGAAAATACAGGATCCTGAAACCGGAAGAAGGCCTGCTGTACTATGCCAAAGCTTATGATCCGAATACTGTAAAGTATGAAGCGGATACCGATTACAAGAAGAATAAACCGATCGGTGTGGATATCGATATCTTCCCGCTGGACGGTATCGTCAATGATGAAAAGATCATTGAAAAACTCTATAAGAGGGAATGCTTCCTGGAGACCTTGCTGAGACTATCCAATCAGCCGATCTTTTTGAGAAAGAATCCGATCAAATGCATCAACCGCATCATCCCGCGCATCATCGGTTCAAAAAACATCATCAGACTGATCGAAAAAAATGCGCAGACCTATGATTACGATACATCAGACTACGTCATACGCATGCGCTGGTCGCCAAACGGTTTTACCGGAGCACTTCCGAAAAGCATCTTTGAAAAAGATACCGGAACTTTTGAAGGACATAGTTTCTGTATCCCGAAAGGCTATGATGCGTTCTTAACGGCCTTCTTTGGCGATTATATGAAACTTCCACCGGAAGATGAGCGGGTGACACATTCCTTTGAATGTTACAGAAAATGATATGAAAAAGATAAAGCTCGTAGAATTTATCGGCCGCTTACAGGATGGGGGAGCGGAGACACTGGTTAAAGATTATGCACTGATGCTGGATAAGGATCTTTTTGATGTGACGATCCTTTGTGAAGACTATAAACCGGAATCAAGTGTCTATAAGACACTGAGGGAAAACGGTGTGAAGATCGTTGCGATGTATGAGCCTTCATTCTTTATCAATAAAGTTTTAGCCAGGATCCTGGGCAAAAAATATGTGGCTGTTTTATTGAAACAGGCACTCAAAAAGCTCAGACCTGATGTCATACATGCTCATCTTGAACTGCTGGAAGTTTTGTATCATGCCAGAAGTGAGCTTGATGGCATTAAACTGTTTTTCACCTGCCATAATCCGCCGCAGAAGCTGATCGGCGATGAACGCCCGGCGGAAAGGGATGCCTGCAGGTATCTTCTCGATCACAATGGCCTTCACATCATTGCTTTGCATGAAACGATGGCAAAAGAGATCGAAGACATGTTTGGCATCAAAGGCGTTTCCGTCATACGCAACGGTATCGATATGGACCGTTTCCAAAATGTTTCCATCAGCAAGCCTGAAAAGAGAAAAGAACTTGGCATTGAAGAAGACGCCTGGGTGATCGGCCAGGTGGGAAGATTTACCTATCAGAAAAATCCGGAGTTCACTGTTGATATCTTTCATGAACTTCTGAAGAAGAGGAAAGATGCCTATCTTCTGCTGATCGGAAGAGGGAAACAGGAAGAAGAATTGCGCAAGCAGGTAAAAGAACTGGGGATCGAAGATCGTGTAAAGTTCCTGGTTTCAAGAAGCGATATCCCGGAATTGCTGAAGGCTATGGATGTCTTCATCCTTCCGTCCCGTTTTGAAGGTTTTGGCATTGTCCTGGTGGAAGCACAGGCTTCAGGTCTTCCTTGTGTGGTCTCCGATCAGGTTCCGGAAGAAGTCCGTCTCAGCAAGAACATCACAAGTCTTTCTTTAAATGAAGATAAAGAAAAATGGGTCGATGCCTTATTGAAACCGGAAGGCAATATTGAGAACTATGGTGATCTTGAAGACTACGATATGAACAAGGAGATCCTAAATCTTCAGAAACTGTATCTGCAATAAAAAACGAGATGTCATTTCAACATCTCGTCATACAGGTCGACATATTCCTTGAATTTATCATTCATATTGAATCTGGAAGCTCTTGCGATGCAGGCTTCCTTTTTAAATGGTTTTGTCTCACAGATCTCAATGATCTTCTTTTCCAGCGCGTCGATGTCGCCGGATGGAACGGATGCGCCGGATTGTTCATCGATGATCTCTGCGCAGCCGCCGGTATCATAGGTTAGTACCGGAAGGCCGCAGGCCAATGCTTCCATGTTGACAGTCGGGAAGTTTTCATCGGTCGTCGGATTGACGAAGAGATCGGCGCAGGAATAGATCTTGACGAGCTCTTCCTGGTTGTAGGTCTTGTGGATCGAAATGATGTTGTCAGGCAATTGTTTATCGACTTCATCGTTGGTCCCGACCATGACGATCTGGTAGTTTTCCGGAAGCCGTTTTGCCAGCTCGATGAAAACATACAGGCCCTTGCCGGCATCCCAGAAGTAGGCCACCGCCAGCAACATGTGCTTGTTTTCGATCTTGTGATCTTTACGGAAAGAAGATTCCACCGGTTTGAAGATATCGAGATTGATGCCGTTGTTGATGACCCTGATCGGATGATTTTCTTTAAATAAAGAAACACGGACCAGATCGGAAAGCCATCTGGATGGTGTGACGATGGTCATCGTCTTTATGGAATTGTAGAGTTTTTCTCTGACTTTCCATACATATCTTGTATTATCCAGGAACAAAGACTTCGGGAAATAGTCCAGATGCGGACAGTTTCCGCAGCCTTCTCTCCATTTTTCGCAGCGGAATTGTGCACACCTTCCGGTAAATGCCCAGTTGTCGTGCAAGGTCCAGATGACAGGGATCTTGTTCTTGCGGATATAGGAATAAAACATCTGAATATTGATGTAGTTGTCACACATCGAATGGATGTGGATCAGATCCGGTTTTATCTTCTTAAGTTTCTGAATGAACAGGAAGGTATTGATCACGTTGAAATAACCGTTCAATCCAAAAAGGATGGATAATCTCTCGGATATGACTCTGTCAAGCCATGTGCCGATATAGATCTGGTCTTCATATTTGTATTTGAGACCGACTCTGCTTTTGCGGCAGGAAGTATAGACTTTATAGCCTTCTTTCCTTGCACGCTTTGCGATATTCAATACGATATTGCCTGTACTGGCATAATTGTTGGAGTTTACTTCTACGATCGTTTTCATCATAAGAATTATATCATTCAATAGCTTTTACAAAGAGGATCATTATTAAAATGCCACAGACCTGATTAGGGTAATCCTCTAATAAAAAATCATAGATGTTATAATGATTCTGTTAGAAAAGAGATTTGATTATGAAAATATTAGTTGTCGGTGCACATTTGGATGATATAGAACTGGCTTGCGGCGGAACCATCGCCAAAGCGATCAGAAATGGTCATCAGGTCAAAACGCTCATCATGTCAAAATCGGGATATACCAACAAGGAAGGCAAAGTCCAGAGATCGGATGATGTGGCTGTTGAAGAAGGTGTTGAGGCATTGAAGACACTGGGTGTTGAAGATATCGAGATCCTCGATTTTGAGACGAAGGATATTCCTTTCCGCTCTGATGTGGTCAATGCGATCGATATCGTGATGGCTGCTTATGATCCGGATGTGATCTTTACGCATCATCCATTTGATACCCATCAGGCACATGAAGGCGTTGCCAAGGCGACGATCGCAGCGGCCAGAAGGAAGAACACGGTCTTTTTCTTTGAACCGATACAGCCTTCGGGAAGATCCTATGTGGCTTTCAAGCCGGATCTCTATGTAGGGATCGACGAGACCGTCGATATCAAGATCGAGTCTTTGAAGAAACACAAGTCCGAATACAACAAGTTCGGCGGCGAAGACTGGATCGAAGGTGTCCGGAGCAGATGTGGCTTCAGAGGCTATGAGATCGGCAAGAAGTATGCAGAAGCATTTGAAATACTGAGACTGGAATTGAATTTTGACAAAGATTCAAGCTTGTAGGAGTTTTTATGATCATTACGATACATCAGCCGGAACACTTGCCGTGGCTTGGCTTATTCAATAAGATCGCAAAAGCAGATACCTTTGTGATCCTTGATTCCGTACAATATGAAAAGAATTATTTTCAGAACCGCAACCGGATCTTAGGCACCAATGGTGTGCAATGGCTTTCCATCCCCATCAGCAATAAGGGCCATATGGACGGTTCGATCGCTACGACTTTGATCGCAAACGATCCAAAGAATGCGAAATGGAAAGAAAAATACCTGCAGACCATAAAAATGAGTTATGGCAAATACCCGTTCTTCAATGAGGTCTATCCGGTCCTTGAAGAGGCTATGACTGTTGAAACCGATCTTTTCTGCGAGATCAACATTTCCATCATCAAAGCGTTCTGCGAGAAGCTTGATATCCATCCGGAATATGTCCGCTCCTCTGAATTGAATGTGAATGGCTTAAAGAGCGATCTTATCCTTGATATCTGCAAGGAAATGAAGACGGATGTCTATATTGCCGGACCAAGCGGCAGAGACTATCTGGATATGGATTCTTTTAAGGAAAATGGCATCGAAGTCGTCTTCAATGATTATCACCACCCGGTCTATCCGCAGAAGAAGAGTGAAGAATTCATCTCCCATCTTTCTGCTTTAGATTTGTTTATGAATGTCGGTTTTGTTGAAGCGAAAAGAGTGATCATGGAAGGCAATGAATGCGTCTATGATTTTGAACATAACAGAATTGAATTAAAGAAATGAAATTGTTGATCTTATCGGAGCAGAAGTCCTTTGTTAAAAGGCCGTTATCGCACGATGCGATACTGGGACAGGAAAGGGAATTCTGCGAAAAAGGAAAAGAAGATGTTGAGATCTTTTATAAGAGTTTTGTTTTAAAGGGTCTCAATAAGCTTCTGGATAAAGCACATGTAAAGAAGATCTGTGATCCGTTCACAAATGTGAGAAGGGATGACGGCGTCTTTTTGTATATCGCAATGTCTCTGAATTACCTCAAAAGCAATCTCTTCCTTTTGAAGAATCTTCAAAAACATGGAAACAAAATCGCTTTGTATGTCTGGGACTGCTGGGGTCCGGAATATGAAAAGTGGGAGAAGGTATTGAACGATCTCAAGCCGGATTATATCTTCTGGTCCTTCAAGCAGAACTACCTGCATTTCAAAGACATTTTTGAAAACAGTTACTGGGTCCCGCAAAGCGCCAATACCTACTATTTCAGGGATCTTGGCATCGAAAAGAGCAGGAAATTCATTCAGATGGGAAGGGTCAACAAAGGAATGCACGAAAAGATCCTTTCGTATCTGAAGAAAAACGGTCTTGAAGATATTGATGACAATTATGTCTATCGCAGAAAAGAAAAAGAAGCATTGTTTCCTGTACTGGAAGACTTAGTCAAAGAGATCAACCGGACGAAGTACATCGTCTGTATCCCGAAATACTTTGAAAACCCGCAAAAGACCGGTGAAGTCAATGCGATGACGGGAAGATACTATGAATCGATCGCCTGTAAGACACTGATCATCGGAAAGAAGCCTTTGATCTTTGATGAGATGTTCCCGGCAGGCGGGATGATCGAATTCAAGGAGGACCTGTCCGACTTTGACGAAAAGATCTGCGAACTTGAAAACAACGAAGAAAAGTACCATCAGCTGGTCGACAGAAACTACGAGATTTTTATGAAGAATCATACCTGGGGAAACAGGCTAGAGATGATCTTAAAGATCATCAATGAAGGATGATATGAAGATCAGACTGTTTAACAAGGTGATCGTTGAGGGTTTTGACCATTATGTTTATTCCATCGATACCGATCATAAGATCGTCGATCATAATGTTCTGACTTATAAGAAGATCACAAAAGAAAATATGGATGAAGCAGGTGCTGCAATCGGAAATACGACCGGAAAATGGATCTTAAATGATTATCCGTTTGCACGAGGCTATATCTTTTATGATCCACAAGGCCATCAGGTCGGCTCCTGCTGGCTGATGTTCAAAGGGGGAGATGAAAAACTCTACAGGATACGAAAGTCCGACAGTTTTATCTTCCGCCTGGAAGTCGATGAAGCGTATCAGGGCAAGGGTTATTCCAAAATGATCATGGATCATATGCTGAAGATTGCTTCTGCGCAGGGTGCGAAGAATGTCTGTCTTGTCTGTGCGAGAAAAAACAGCAAGGCAGTAAATCTGTATGAAAAGATCGGGATGAAAAGAAGCGAAAGAAAGATCTTCTTCCGCGTCTTTGATCGCAATATCCCGTATTATGAATTATAGGAGGATCGATCTATGAAAATGATCTATATGGGGAGAAAAAAGCAAAGCGTTGAGCTTTTGAAATGGACGCTTGAGCAGGGCGTTGAAGTCGTGATGGTATGTACGGACAGCCAGTTTGAAAATTCCCCGACCGCAAGGTTTGCCAGAGAATCAGGTATTCCTGTCAGATCCATGGAAGAAGCTGAAGAGTATGTGCTGGAACACCCGGGTCAGATCGACCTTGCCGTTTCGTATTTGTACTGGCGAAGGATCAGAAAACCGCTGATCGAAGGACCAAACTACGGATGCATCAATTTCCATCCGGCGATCCTGCCGGACTGGAAGGGCTGTGCCGGTTACAATATCGCGATCTTAAAGAAACTGCCGAAGTGGGGTGTGACCGCACACTATGTCGATGAAACGATCGACACCGGAAAGATCATTCAGGTCGACCTCTTTGACTTTGACTACAAGACAGCTACAGCACAGTCTCTTGAGAAACTGACCCAGGAGAAACTGATGGATCTTTACAAGAAGATCATTCTGGAAGTCAAGGAAAAGGGAAGACTTGAAACGCTGAATGTCGACAATTCCAAGGGAACATACATCTCCAGGAAGCAGATGAATGAGATGAAAAAGATCACGGAAGAGGATCTCCAGAGTGAAGATCTCGATGTGAAGATCCGTGCTTTCTGGTTCCCGCCGTATGATGGTGCCTATATCGAAAAAAACGGAAAGAAATTCACACTTGTGGATAAAACGATCCTGGATTCCTTAGTCGACCAGGATACGACCGCATTATTCTGAAAAACATGAACGAAAAAAAGAAACTGGTCTCATTGATCGTGCCTTGCTACAACGAAGAAGAAGCACTTCCGATCTTTTATCGTGAAACGGTAAAAGTCCTGGAAGGAATGGATGTGGACTATGAACTGCTGATCGTCGATGACGGTTCCAAAGACAGAACTTATGAGGTCGCTCTGGAGCTTGCGGAAAAAGACGATCATGTAAAATACATCTCTTTTTCAAGGAATTTCGGCAAGGAAGCGGCGATGTATGCCGGTTTCTGTAATGCGAAAGGCGATTATGTGGCGGTCATGGATGCGGATTTGCAGGACCCGCCGTCACTTCTTCCGCAGATGTATGCGATCCTTGAAGAAGGAAAGTATGACTCCGTTGCGACAAGACGGGTGACCAGAAAAGGCGAATCGAAGGTCCGTTCCTTCTTTGCGAAGCTCTTCTACAAGATCATCAATATGATCTCGGATGCGGATGTCGTTGATGGGGCAAGGGATTTCCGGCTGATGCGAAGAGAAATGGTCGATGCGATCGTTTCGATCGGCGAATACAACCGTTTTTCCAAGGGCATCTTTGGCTGGGTCGGCTTTCGCACGTACTGGCTTCCGTTTGAGAATGTGGAACGTGTGGCCGGAAAAACCAAGTGGAGCTTCTGGGGTCTTGTGAAGTATGCGATCTCCGGGATCATCAACTTTTCCGAATTCCCGCTGGATGTCGCGTCCGGCTTTGGCATACTGATGACGATCATCTCCTTTGTGATGCTGGTATTCATCATCGTAAGAAAACTCCTGTTTGGCGATCCGGTCGCCGGCTGGGCTTCCACGATGTGTGTCATCATCTTTATCGGCGGTATACAGCTCTTATGCCTTGGCATCATGGGCCAGTATATCGGCAAGACCTATATGGAGACCAAGAACCGTCCGCAATACATCGTTGCCAGAAGCAACATCACCAAAAAGAAAGAAGAATAGCGGCTTGGCTGCTAATCGATCTGAAAATATTGTAGAATAGAGGCATGAGGAAAACTCGTGCTTTTTATATTGAGCATTGGCAGGTGATCGCCCTGATCCTGATGGCATATGACTTCGTGACGATCGCCTTTTCATATTTTTTCGGATTGTGGCTTCGTTTTGACTTCCAGTTCGGAAAGATCCCACCTGCTTATCTGTCTGTCTATTACAAGATGATCATACCGTATGCTTTGGTATGTATTTTTGTTTACTGGCTTTTCAAGCTTTACAGAAGCATCTGGCGTTTCGCAAGCTATTCCGAACTGACAAATATCATATTGTCGAATCTGATCCTTGGCCTGTTCAATTACATCGTGACCAGAATCTTTGGCGCGAGGATGCCGATCTCTTATCACATTATCGGTTTCATCATGCAGATCATCTTTGCGGCGATCATACGTTTTTCATACCGTTTTGTTTTGATGATCAAGCGCCAGCAGAGAAACAACAAGAACGCGACAAGAGTCATGCTGATCGGCGCAGGTGATGCCGGCATGACGATCTTAAGAGATGTCAACAAAAACATTGAATCGAGCTCCAGAGTCGTCTGCATCATCGATGACTGCACGAATAAGTTCGGACGCTATATTGAAGGTGTTCCGGTCGTTGGCGGCAGGGATGATATCCTGGCCAATGTTGAAAAATACAACATCAATGAGATCTTCTTTGCGATACCTTCGGCTTCAGCAAGCCAGAGAAGAGATATCCTGAATATCTGCAGGGAGACAGATTGTGAGATCAAGGTCCTTCCGGGCATTCAGCAGATCGTCAATGGCGATGTTTCGGTCAACATGATGAAAAACGTGGCGATCGAAGACCTGCTTGGAAGAGATGTCGTCAAAGTCAACAATGAGGAGATCTTTGAATTCATCAACGGCAAAGTCATCCTGGTTACAGGCGGCGGCGGTTCGATCGGCTCGGAATTATGCAGGCAGATCGCAAAACACAACCCAAAGCAGCTTGTTATCTTCGATATTTACGAAAACAACGCTTATGAGATACAGCAGGAACTCAAACGTACTTATCCGGAACTTGATCTGGTCGTCATGATCGGTTCGGTCAGAGACTCCAAGAGAGTTGACCATGTCTTTGACAGGTATCGTCCGGATATCGTCTACCACGCGGCAGCACACAAACATGTGCCGCTCATGGAAGCTTCGCCAAATGAGGCGATCAAGAATAACACCATTGGTACTTTCAAGGTTGCCTATGCAGCTGTCAAATATGGAGTTAAGAGGTTTGTACTGATCTCGACCGATAAGGCAGTCAATCCGACCAACATCATGGGCGCTTCCAAGCGCATGTGTGAGATGGTCATCCAGACCTTCGACAAGCTCATCAAGAATAAGACAACAGAAAAGCTCTCCATCGTTGAAGACTGCTTCTCTGAGGTCTCTGTAAAAGAATTAAAAGGAAATACCGAATTTGTAGCAGTACGGTTTGGCAATGTCTTGGGTTCCAACGGTTCGGTCATTCCTTTGTTTAAAAAACAGATCGAAGCAGGCGGACCGGTCACGGTCACGCATCCTGACATCATCCGTTACTTCATGACCATACCGGAAGCTGTCTCATTAGTTCTGCAGGCTGGTGTCTACGCAAAGGGCGGCGAGATCTTCATCCTGGATATGGGTGAACCGGTCAAGATCGATACTCTGGCAAGGAATCTGATCAAATTGTCCGGCTTCAAACCGGATGAGGATATCAAGATCGTCTATACCGGTTTAAGGCCTGGTGAAAAGCTCTACGAAGAGAAACTGATGGCTGCTGAAGGAAACCAGACGACCGACAATGATCTGATCTTTGTCGGCAAACCGCTGGAGATCGATGAAGATGTCTTCCTTCCACAGCTGAAAGAGCTGTATATCACGTCCAACAATAACGATGACCATATATTCGAACTGGTGGAAAAAGTCGTTACAACGTATAAAAGAAATGGGGAATAGTTTATGAAACGTTCAGAAAAAAGGATCTTCTTGGCTACAGCTACGATGCATGGCGATGAAGAAAAGTATATCAAGGAAGCTTTTGATACCAACTGGGTAACAACAGTCGGCAAGAATATCGATGAAAGTGAACGCATCACTGCTGAGTATATCGGCTGCAAGTATGCGGTCGGCTTAAGCTGCGGTACATCTGCACTTCACCTGGCAACAAAGCTTGCCGGTGAAAAGCTCTATGGCCAGGCAAGACCAAATGAAGGAACCTTGCAGGGACACAGAGTCTTTGCCTCGGATATGACTTTCGATGCATCGATCAACCCGATCGCCTATGAAGATGGCGAAGCCATATTCTTAGATACCGAATACGATACCTGGAATACAGACCCGGATGCTTTGAGAAAAGCCATTGAAATGTATCCGGATGTCAAACTCTATGTCATGGTCCACTTATATGGAACGCCGGGCAAAGTCGAAGAGATCAAGAAGATCTGTGATAAACACGGCATCCTGATCATTGAAGATGCCTGTGAATCTTTTGGGTCCAAGTATAAACTGAACGGCGAATGGGTCGAGACCGGAACTTTAGGCAATTACAACTGTATCTCCTTCAACGGCAACAAGATC
>DESX01000042.1:25642-66065 GCA_002362065.1 Solobacterium sp. UBA3303 | reverse complement strand
TCCCATTTTTGCGGGGCAGTTCATTTCCGGTCCTTTATGCTTTGATCTGCGCTTTATCACTGACTTTGATCAGATCGATCTTCCAGTCATTCAGTTCGCTGATCTCGCCGATGAATGCTTTGATGGCTTCAAGAAGCGGGACATCCGTTTTATAGGTATCGCCCAAGGAATTCAACAGATTCGGTATTGTTAAGATCAGGTTCTTTTTGCTTAAGGCTTTGACGATGGCATCGACGATCCTGTCGAATCCACCTTCATGGATCAGCTTTAAGGCAGTTTTTCCATCGATGTGGCTTCCATCGACATCGATGCCGCCAAGTTCATTGACCAGGCGGATCATCAGATCGCTTAAGATCTCCATTTTGTATTCTGCCTTTCTGGAAAACAGAGCTTTGAGTTGTTCATCAACTTCTTTTGTTTCATCGATCAGCGCATCGTCGAGCTGGTAGATCTTCGTATCGTTTTTGATCGTATCGACGTGAATGAAGAAGTGTTCCTTTTTGCCGTGATTGTCCTGATCGATCAGCGTAGCGTGTATATCAAATACTTTTTCCATAGACTATGCCTCGTGTAATGCCTGTGTCAGCTGCGCAATGATCTTTTCCTTGCCCGGACAGAAGGATGCCCTTGCGGAATAGAGATTGGATAAGATGAAGTCTTTTTCGTTGAAACCGAAATGTTCTTTGATCACATCGTATTCATGTTTTAAGGAAATGCCCATGAGTCCCGGGTCATCGGTGTTGATGTTGATCATGACGCCCTTATCCCAGAGCTTGCGGATCGGATGTGCATCAAGCGAATCGACGCAGCGGGAGAAGTAATTCGATGTCACGGAGACTTCCAGAAGCACGGCCTTTCTGACGAGCTCATCGACGACTTTTTCATCTTCGATCGAATGGATGCCATGACCGATACGTCCGCCGTTTTGTCTGATCGCAAAGGCGACGTTGGAAGCCGGTCCGGATTCGCCGGCATGGATCGTGTAATTGACGCCAAGCCTTTGGGCAAGTTCAAACTGTGCCTCGTAGTTTTCGATCGGGGTAGCGAGTTCATCGCCAGCCAGGTCGATGCCGACGACGCCATGTCCTTTGTATTTCTTGGCCAGAAGGATCGTACGGGTATTGTTTTCGATCGTTCCTAAGTCCTGACCCAGATTCATCATGCATAATAAGAAACCGCAGACCATGTCCGGATAAACCTGCAGGGCTTTTTCCCTGCCGCGCAGGACCGCTTTGACCGCATCTTCCATAGACATGTGCTCATTGGCGTGGGATTGCGGCGAGAAGCGCAATTCCACGAGCTTAGAGCCGGATTCATACATATCCTTCAAAAGTTCGAATGAGACTTCCTCCAGACGTTCCTCATTCTGTAAGAGCCCTGTCAGCAAGGCAAACAGACCCATACACTCGGAAAGGGACATCGTCTCCGACATGACGTGTGCTTTGATCCATTCTTCATCGGAAGTTTCGGGTTTGCACAGACCATCCTGCCTGCAATACTTTACAAACAGACGATCAGGGATCGCACCATCCATATGACAGTGCAGTTCGACTTTAGGATATGACATAAGTGTTCCTCCAGATAACAACATCCATTATATATTAAAAGACCGCACAGAGTCTGCTGTGCGGTGTGTGGATCTTGTCTTAAAGGATCGTTTCAGATCCATCAGATCTTATGATGACGAAACGGTAGTTGAGACCATAGCGGGCAAGCAGACCACCGATCACAAGCAGCGGTGCTGCATTGGCCATGAGCGCTACGACACCGATGGCTGCACCGGTATTGAGCGTTACGGAAGTGATCTTCCTGCCATCCGCATCGCGGATCTCAAGTTTTGTGGCATTGCCTTCCTTGATGGCTTCCTTGATCTTGTCCATGATCGTATCAGCTGATCTTTCAGTGTCTTCACTGAAGTTCCTGAAGAATGAGCCGAAGGACTTGCTATCCCTGTTTTCCAGATAGATGATCGCATCGACCACATCACCATCAGACTCTGTCAGAGCTTCTTTGGCTTCCTTGTAAGAACAGCCGGTCCTTTCGATGACCTGATCCACATCATTGATCGTAAAATTCATTTTTGGCCCTCCTTTAGCACTCTAGTGCTTAGACTGCTAAAAGTATATCGCATTTGTTCATCATCGTCAAGTATGCGGAAATGATAGAATTAAAAAGAAGGAAGTAAGATTATGATCTGTTTGAATAATGACTGGAAATTTACAGAAAACTATAGTGAAGATTTTTTAAACGGCAGTGATGAAGGAACATGCACCGTGCGTCTTCCTCATACCGTTAAGCAGATGCCTTTGCATCATGGAAACGATAAGGATTATCAGATGATCTCGGGTTATCGCAAGAAGATCTTTATCGGCGAAGAAAATAAAGGCAAGAGACTGTTTCTGCAGTTTGACGCGGCCGGCCATATCGCAACGATCTTCGTCAACAAAAAGGAAGTTTATAAACATTTAGGCGGCTATACGGCGTTCCGCTTTGAGATCACAGATGTAGTGAAGTTCAATGAAGAAAACGAGATCTGTGTGAAACTTGATTCCACGGAGAACCCGGCTGTTCCGCCGTTTGGCTATGTCATCGACTATCTGACCTATGGCGGCCTTTACCGCAGTGTATGGCTCGATGTTGAAGAAAAGGAATATGTCAAAGACCTCTTTGTTTTCACGCCGCAGATTGACACGGTGCACCTTGAGATCGAAGTTGACGGCGATCCTTGCCAGGAAAAGACGATCTTCATCAAGGATCTTGGCGGCAATGTCCTGAAGCAAACAAAGACAGATAAAAATGAACTGCAGTTCAAAGTGGATGGCGTTAAGCCATGGGATGTCGATCATCCTAACCTATATGTTTGCGAAGTCGTTTTGAATAACGGCGCAAGGAAAAAGACCCGTTTTGGCTTCCGTACCGTGGAATTCAAGGCCGATGGCTTCTACCTCAATGGAAACAGGATCGTGATGCGCGGTTTAGACAGGCATCAGTGCTATCCGTACATCGGTTATGCGGCAAGCGATTCTTTGCAGGTCGAAGACGCAAGGATCTTGAAGGAAGAGCTCTCCTGCAACGCGGTGCGCACTTCCCATTATCCACAATCGCAGGCCTTCATCGATGCCTGTGATGAACTCGGACTTCTTGTTTTCACCGAGATCCCGGGCTGGCAGCACATCGGCGATGAGGCGTGGAAGGATGTCGCCTGCAGGAACGTCGAAGAGATGGTCCTGCAATACCGTAATCATCCAAGCATCGTGCTCTGGGGCGTTCGCATCAACGAGTCCCAGGACGATGATCTCTTCTATACAAAGACCAACGCGATCGCTCACAAGCTCGATCCGTCAAGACCGACATCCGGTGTCCGTTATCTGCTGAAGTCTTCGCTGCTTGAAGATGTCTATGCCTACAATGACTTCTCCCATTGCGGAAACAATCCGGGTGCTCGAAGAAAGAAGGATGTCACGACCGATATGAACAAGGCTCTTCTGATCTCGGAAGCCAATGGTCATATGTTCCCGACCAAGGCCTTCGATCCGTGGATCAAGCGGCAGGAACATGCGCTTCGCCATGCGAAGGTCATGAACGCAGCTTTGGGAAGCGGCGAACACGCGGGCGTTTTCCAGTGGTGCATGTTCGATTATGCGACACACAAGGATTTCGGCAGCGGTGACCGCATCTGCTACCATGGCGTCATGGATGCCTTCCGCAATCCGAAGCTGGCAGCCTATGTCTATGCGATACAGGGAGAAAAAGATACTGTCCTTGAAGTCTCCACGCTGATGGATATCGGCGATTATGCGGCTTCCAATGTTCCGGCTTTCTACGCCTTCTCCAATGCGGACAGCGTGAAGCTTTACAAGAACGATGACTTCGTCAAAGAGTATAAGGATTCCCGTTTCAAAGCATTGAAACACGGACCGCTGAAGATCGATGATCTGATCGGTGAGCTTCTGAAGGAAAACGAAGGCTATGATGAGCAGAAGGCCAAAGAAGTCCATGACTGCCTGCAGAAGTTAAGAAAGTATGGCTTTGAGAAACTGCCGATCGTCTATAAGCTGAAGCTGGCAAACGTTATGAAGAAGTATGGTGTATCGGAAAAAGAGCTCAATAATCTCTATGGCAAATATGTGGGCAACTGGGGCGGCAGTGCAACGGTATGGCGTCTGGATGCGATCAAAGACGGCAAAGTCGTGAAGTCAAAGAAGCTTTGCCCGGATGCGGATCTGCATATGGAAGTGAAGAATTCTTCTTCTGTATTGAAAGAGGGTGACAGCTACGATATGGCTGCCGTACGTATCCGTATCCTCGATGGAAACGACAACATCGCTCCTTACGATCAGCTGCCGATCTCTTATACAACGGAAGGTGTCATCGAGCTGGTCGGCCCAGGCGTTTCCGTTGCCGAAGGCGGCATGACCGGTACCTATGTACGTACGACGGGTCAAAAAGGAAAAGGCATCCTGCACATCCATTGTGACGGGCTGAAAGATACCGATATCGAATATATTGTTGAGTAAACAAAAGACCTGGGTTTAAGCTCAGGTCTTTTTGAAAAAAGAAGATACAGAATGTGCCTTTCTTGTATGAATGGTTTTATGTATGGTTTGTTATAATTTAGGTGTCTATGAGTTTTATATCGTTTAAAGATGTATCCAAGATCTATCAGATGGGTGAGGTACAGATCAAGGCGCTGGATGGCGTTTCCTTTGATATTGAAAAAGGAGAATTCGTCGTCGTTTTAGGTGAATCGGGTGCCGGCAAGACCACGATATTGAATATCCTGGGCGGCATGGATACGGCAAGCAGCGGTTCGATCTATATCGACGGCAAAGATATTGCCGGGGCAAACAAGAGAGAGCTGACCGATTACCGCCGCTATGACATCGGCTTCGTCTTTCAGTTCTACAACCTCGTGCAGAATCTGACAGCCAAGGAAAATGTCGAACTGGCTTTGCAGATATGCAAGGATCCACTGGATCCGGTCTTTGTTTTGAAGATGGTTGGTCTGGAAGAGCGTATGAACAACTTCCCGAGCCAGCTTTCGGGCGGCGAACAGCAGCGTGTGGCGATCGCCAGGGCTGTGGCCAAGAATCCGAAACTTCTGCTTTGTGATGAGCCGACGGGTGCTTTGGACTATGTGACCGGCAAACAGGTACTGAAGGTCTTACAGGACATGTGCTATAAAAACGGCATCACTGTCGTCATGATCACCCACAACCAGGCGCTGGCACAGATGGCGCAGAAGATCATCCGTGTCAAATCCGGCAAGGTCGTCGATATCCGAAGCAACGATCCGGTCGACATTGAGGAAATCGAATACTGATGTTCAATAAAGATACTTTCCGTCTGATCAGGAATACATCCAACCGTTTCCTGTCTTTATTTATGATCGTGCTGGTCGCATCGGCTTTTATGATGGGACTTTTTACCAATGCGCTGATCTTAAGGGAAAGTGTCGACCGCTATAATGATGAGCTCGACCTGCAGGATCTGCAGATCTATTCTTCCTACGGTTTCTGTGAAGAAGATGTCAGAGCTTTGAAAGCCAACGAAGATGTAAAGGCTGTTTTTCCATCGAAATTTGTGGATGCCTACGGAACGATCGAAGGAAGGAATACGATCGTTTTTCGTCTGGAAGAACTCGAACGGGATGTCAACCGCTTTGAGCTGACTTCCGGCCGCATGCCGGAAAAAAATAACGAAGTTCTGCTGCTTGAAGAAGGACTCAATTCAGCCAATTCATTTCTGGACCGTAAAATCAATGTCTTTCTCAATGAGGAAGACATACACGATCATCTTTTGAATGATACGTTTACGATCGTCGGTACCTGTAAGTCTCCGGCCTATACGGCGAAGATCCTGGGTGCTTCCAATTGTGAGAACCAGGACCTCGATGCGATCCTGTTCATACCAAAGCGCAATTTCGTCTTTGACTACTACACGACCATCTATCTGACTGTGCAGGGTGCCAATGAAAAGATGTCCTATACGGCAGATTATGAAGATCTGATGCAGGATAAGATCTCTTCGATCGAAGCCACCAAAAACAAACAGGAAGCCTACCTCAGAGACAAGATCTATGACGAAAACAAGGAGAAGCTTCTAGAAGGTGAAAAAGAGTTTCTGGAGAAAAAGGCCGAAGGTCAGGAAGAACTCGACAAGGCGAAGAAGGAACTTGACGATGCCAATATCGAACTCATCGTCTCGCAAAGTCTGATCGATTCCAATAAGACACAGCTCGAAGTTTCTTTGCAGCAGCTCGATGCGGCGGAAGCGATCCTGGAAACCAATGAGAAACAGCTAAAGGATGGCATCAAACAGGCCGAAGCACAATCCGGCATGTCTTTTGATGAGCTCTATACGGAAGTTTCCGCAGCCTATACGAGCTACATCATGCTGAAACAGACCGATATCGATTCCGGCAACTTCAGCGACCGTATCACGGAACAACTGACCCAGGAGAAGAATGAAAACCTCGCCAGGATCGCCGAGATCGATGCGCAGCTCGAGACCCTTGATCCGACAGCGGAAGATTACGCGGAAGTCTATGCCGCTTTGACCGTGGAGAAACAGGGTCTTGAGATCCGCAACACCGTGATCGATGAGACGATCCGCAATTACGAAGAAAACTCCGAGGCGGCCATGACCGAGTCCAAGGAAGAACTTTTGAAGGCGCTTGATGATCAGTTCAACGGTTCGGTGGAATCCACCTATATACAGATCAAGACTCTCTATGATGGAAGAGAAAAGATCCGAAGCTCAAGACTGGAACTTGAAGCCGGAAGAGAGTCCGCTGCCCAGGGACAGAAGGCACTGGAAGAAGCACAGGCAAAACTCAATGCCGGCAAGCGTCAGTACGAGGCCGGCTTAAAAGAATACAACGAAGGTCTGATGACCTTCAATGATGAGATCGAAAAGGCGCAGAATGACTTGAACAAAGCCAGGGAAGAGCTTGAAGCTCTGCCTTCGGCGTCCTGGATACTGCTGGACAGGGATTCCCATTATTCCAGCTACATGTTCAAGAATACGATCGGTCAGATGAAAGCCATCGGCTATGCTTTGCCATTCCTGTTTTATCTGGTGGCGGCTCTGGTCTGTATGACCACGATGACAAGACTCGTCGACGAACAGCGTTCACAGATCGGTATCTTCATGGCCTTAGGTTTCTCGGATGGACAGATTATCGGCAAGTACGTCTTATACGCTTTGATCGCCTCACTGGGCGGATCGATCCTGGGCGTTTTGTTTGGCCAGCTGATCTTCCCGACGGTCATCTATAATACGTGGCGGCTGATGTATGCATTACCTTCGATCAAGCTGTACTATCCTTTGTCCTATGTGGCAGTCTGCATACTTGCCTTTGGCTTATTGATGGGCGGGGTGACCTTCTTAGTCGTGCGCAATTCCTTAAAGGAAATGCCTTCGCAGCTTTTAAGACCTAAAGCACCAAAGTCTTCCAAGCGTGTCCTGATCGAAAAGATCACGTTCCTTTGGAAGCGCATGTCCTTTACTTCCAAGATCACCGCAAGGAACATCTTCCGCTACAAATCCAGATTCCTGATGACGGTCATCGGTGTAGCCGGCTGTACGGCTTTACTGGTCGTCGGTTTTGGCATCAAGGATTCGATCTCCGATATCGTCTCGATACAGTACGGGCAGATCTTCGCCTATGATTACCAGATCAATCTGGAGAACGATCATCATTTAAGTGAAAACCTCGCGATACTTAAAGACGACCTGGCCAATGAAGAAGTTGTGCCTTTCTTAACCTATACGACCAAGGCTTATCTCAATGAAAAGGATGACGATACTTTGTATGTGGAAGTCTTTGACGCAAGAGAGTCCAAACAGGTCCTATCCTTAAGACAGACCGACCGCAGAACGCCGATCGAACTTGACAACAGCGGCGTCATCGTCTCCCAGAAGTTTGCGATCAATCACAACCTGAAAGAAGGCGATTATCTGACCATTGAATCGCAAAACGGTCTCAAGCGGGAAGTAAAGATCACGAAGATCTGTGAATTCTATTTCCAGCATTACCTCTTTATTTCGCAATCCTACTACGAAGACATCTTCAATGAAAAGGTCCATCCGAATGCGATCGCCGTATCCTGCGACAACAAGGAAGAACTGAAGAAAGACTGCGAAAAGCTGCAGGACTATGTCTCGATGGTGGACTTCTCGGGCATGATCGCCCAGTTTGAAACGATGATCGAAGCACTCGATTTCATCATCCTGGTCATCATCGTCGCTGCAGGATCTCTCGCTCTTGTTGTTCTGATCAATCTGATCCAGGTCAATATCGCCGAACGTATCAGAGAGATCGCCACATTGAAAGTACTTGGTTTCCATGACCAGGAAGTCAACAGCTACATCTTCAAGGAAGTCTTCTTATTGACGCTGATCGGCGGTCTCTTGGGACTTCCGCTAGGTGTCGTTGAACATCACTTCATCATGAATGTCATCAATATGGATATGATGATGTTTGGCATGAACATATCCGCATTCTCTTTCGGCTGTTCTCTGGCAATTACGTTGTTGTTTACGCTGCTGGTGATGCTGGTGATGCGAAAGCACCTGTCGAATATACAGATGGTCGAATCCCTCAAATCCGTTGAATGAAACCGGTAGACTATCGCTTATAATAGAATTGAAAGAAGGAATTTGTATAATGAATGCTTTAGAAAGATATAATGAATGGCTGAACAAGCTCGACAAGGCAGATCCTTTGTATCAGCAATTGCTTGATATCAAGGACGATCCGAAAGCGATCGAAGAGCGTTTTTATCAGAACATTACCTTCGGTACTGCGGGACTGCGCGGAAAGGTCATGGCCGGTACCAACTGTATGAACTACCTTATGGTCGGCAGAGCTACCCAGGGTCTTGCCAACTACATCAAGCGTTTTGGCCAGGAGGCGATGGACAAGGGTGTCGTCATCGCCCATGATTGCAGACATATGTCCAGGGAATTCTGTCTGCACAGTGCAGCCATACTGGCAGCCAATGGCATCAAGGCCTACATCTTCGATGATCTCACTGCCACCCCGGAACTCGCGTTCATGGTCGGTCGTCTGGGAACGAAGGCCGGCATCAATATCACGGCTTCCCACAACCCGAAAGACTACAACGGCTACAAGGTATACTGGGAAGACGGCTGTCAGGTCTCATCCAGCGTTGCCGATGGCATCCTGGCAGAGATCGACGAGATCGATCCGTTCATGAACGTTCTCAACGGTCACTTCCGTGCGGAACTTGAAAAAGGCATGATCACCATCCTGGATGAAAAATACGACCGTGAATACATCGACCACGTCAAGTCGCTGGCGATCCACGAGGGCGATGAGCTCGATCTCGATATCCCGATGGTCTACACGCCGCTCAATGGCTGCGGTACCAAACCGTTTGCGGCCATGATGAAGGAAAGAGGTTTCCGCAACTGGCACTTCGTCGAAGAACAAAAGGACCCGGATCCGGATTTCAAGACCGTCGGTTATCCTAACCCGGAAGATCCGAAAGCCTTCAAACTGGCGGAAGAATTAGGCAAGAAAGTCGGTGCGGAACTATTGATGGCGACAGACCCGGATGCGGACAGGTTTGCGATCGAACTTAGAAACGATGAGGGCGAATATGTACCTTTGAACGGCAACCAGACCGGATACCTGCTGGTCAACTACATCCTCGAAGGAAGAAAGGATGCCGGTACACTTCCTGAAAAAGGTGCGATGGTCAAGTCGATCGTCACGTCCACGATGTCAACAGAGATCGCAGAAGCCTATGGCGTGAAGATGTTTGAAGCATTGACCGGTTTCAAGAACATCTGCGGACGCATCCCGTATCTGCAGAAAAACGGCTATACCTATCTGTTTGGCTATGAGGAGTCGGTCGGGTATGCGGCATCTCCTTTGATCCGTGACAAGGATGGCATCTCGGCAGGCATGCTGGTGACGGAAGCTGCGGCATACTACCGCAAACAGGGCAAGACCTTGTTCAACGTACTCAATGAGCTCTATGACAGATATGGCTATTATGCAGAAGATGAACCTAACCTGATCTTAGAAGGCATCGAAGGCGCAAAACGCATCAAGCGTATGATGACTTACCTCAGGAACAATCTGCCGAAGGCGGTTGCCGGCTACAAGGTCGAAAAAGTCATCGACTACATCAAGGGTTATGATGACATCCCGGCTTCCGATGTACTGCGCTTCTTCTTAGAAAACAGCAGCTGGTTTGCGGTACGTCCTTCCGGCACGGAACCGAAGATCAAGTTCTACTTCTACTCCGATCAGGAATCCAGGGAAAAAGCTCTTCAAGTCAACAAAGCGATCAGGGAAGACATCATGGCCACGATCATGGCTGTGGAATAAAAATGAAAGAAAGAAGATCATCACGGTCTTCTTTTTTTTGATACAGCGAAGGATAAGAAAAGAAGGCAATGATCGCCTTCTTCTTCGTTTTACAGGATCTGTAGGTTTTGTTTAGCGGTTCTCTAATCTGTGGCCATATTCGGCAACGTGGTAGAGATGGTATTTGATGAGTGCATAGATCAGGAAGGAGAGGTTGAGTGAACCTGAGGAGCTTCCGACCGATGTACCGTTGACCTTGACCTTTGAAGCCATGAAGGTCAGAACAGCTGCGCCGACGATACCGACGATACCGCCGATGATATCCAGCCTTGCGGATGTCTTAAGGGAATTGACACTGGTGCTTGAGAACGGCGTCTCGTTCTGGCATTCCGTCAGAACCTTTCTTGTCTGCAGCGTACCGAGCAGTGCAAATATGACTGCGACAAATGCGAGTACGAGTGCACCGATGATGACCGGTTTCAAAGCGTCCATTTCAGCCGGTGTCAGACCGCTGGCTTCGACTTTGATCGCATTGCCCGCTTTAGCGGCAAGCTCGGAGAAACTTCCGACCATCAGCAGAGCGACTGTGCCAAAGCCGGTAAAGACCGCTGCCATGATCTCAATGACGAGCGTAAAAGAACAGATGAATTTTAAAATACCTGCAGTTTTTTTCATATGGATGATAAGCCTCCCTTATTAATTTCATTGTAACGCAATCATTTTACCTTACAACAAAAAAGCGATCAAACGATCGCTAGAGAAGGGAGAGCTGTTCTTCCTTGTTTTCTTCTTCCTCTTTCTTTTCTGCAGGATGACAATAGCCATAGTACCAGCATTCATACGGGTGATCACATTGTTCGCCGCATTTGATATCCGGTTCTTCTTTTTCTTTCTGCTTGTTGTTGAGACGCCAAATGTTCTCGTTGATCCAGGAATAGAGCTTCTTGACTTCATCAGTCACTTCCACCGGATGAAAGAGTTCCTCGCCTTCCTTTCCATGCAGGACGATGTAGATCTTCTCAATGTTGAGTTTGTTTCGTTTGATGATGTAGTACTGGAAAGCCGCATCCTTGATGAACTGTTCATGGACTTCATCGGTGTTCTTGACTTCATACATGTCATAGCCTTTTGAAGTCTTTTTCAATATGTCGAGTGCACAGTAATTGTTGTAATCCATGAAGGCCGCTTCACAAATGACCGGTGTTCCCTTTTCAAGGTGCTGCTTCGTATTTTCCACCATCGCTTTCTTGTCGGGGATGTGGGTACCCGGACGGTACACCGTCATCTCTTCATAGGGGCCAAACATCGCCATGGCCGCATCGCCGAATTCGTTGCCGGCATCGAGACGCTTCTGTACTTCTTCCGGGATCACTTTCAAAGATGGCTTGTGCTTGTCGAGCCATAACATTTTTACACATTGCATGCCGCGCATGAAGTCGGTTTTTGTGATCGCCATAGCACCATTATCCCACAAATTATGGCAATAAAGTGTCGCAACAAAAGCGAAGAAAAGATATGAGATAATACTTACACAAAAGAAAGCAGGAAAGAATCATGAACGATAAAAAACTGGGTTTTGGTACGATGCGTCTGCCTTTGCTGAATGCGGACGATGAGACCAGCATCGATCTGCAGCAGTTTAAACAGATGGCCGATATCTTCATGGAAGAAGGCTTTACCTATTTTGATACAGCTTATCCATATCATCAGGGGAAATCCGAGGAAGCTTTAAGGGAAGCAGTCGTCAGGCGTTTCCCGAGGGAGAGCTTTACGGTCGCCGACAAGATGCCGGTCTTCCATGTCAAGGCAAAGGAAGATTACGAGCGGATCTTCAACGAACAGTTTGAAAAATGCGGCGTAGAGTATTTTGATTACTACCTGCTGCACAATCTGGGCAGAGACCGCTATCCGGATACACAGAAGTTCGGCGGTTTTGAATTCGTCAGCCGGATGAAGAAAGAAGGGAAAGTGAAAAAGTTCGGCTTCTCTTTCCACGACAACGCGGGGAGACCCTCGATCAGATCCTGAACGATCATCCGGAAGTCGATTTCATACAGCTGCAGATCAACTACCTCGACTGGGATTCCCTGGTCGCGCAGTCCGGCAAGTGCTATGAAGTCGCCAAAAAACACGGCAAGAAGATCGTCGTCATGGAACCGGTCAAAGGCGGTACCCTGGCAAAACTGCCGGATGAGGCAATGAAGCTCTTCAATGATTTCTACAAGGATGAAACCGTAACGCCTGCATCGCTGGCGATTCGCTATGTCGCATCGCTGGGTGAAGTTATGATGGTCTTAAGCGGCATGTCCGATCTCAGTCAGCTCAAAGATAACACATCCTGCATGAAGGACTTCAAGCCTTTGACAAAGGAAGAATATGAACTCGTCGACAAGATCACGGCGATCTTAAAGTCGACGATCAAAGTTCCATGCACGAGCTGCCGCTATTGCCTGGAAGTCTGTCCGATGAACATCAATATGCCTGGCTACTTCGGCTTGTTGAATCTCTATGCGGTGACTGGCAAAAAGACAGGCATGTACTATGGACGCTACTCGATGAATCATGGAAAGGCTTCGGATTGTCTCAAGTGCGGCCAGTGCGAAGGCATCTGCCCGCAACACATACAGATCAGAGATCTGCTGGAAGAATTTGCGGCATTATACGAAACAAATTAAAAAAAGATGGCTCTCGGTTTGAGAGCCATTTTCTATACTTATTCGACTTCGACGATCCCGCCTTCTTTGATGGTGATCTTCATGCCGTCTTTGACGTAATTCAGGAAATCATCGCCAAGTTCATCGATGACCGGCATCGAAGTATCCGACCAGACGCTTGCCAGTACGGCACCGGCACAGGCAAGGGAATCGATGCGGTTTGAAAACAACATGCAGGATGGATTGCGCTTCATCTGTGCCGCACAATACAAGACCAGTCCACCGGTCGTGGAACCGATGGTCTGCGGAAGACACAGGGCTTTTCCGGCGATCGGTTTTCCATAGAGGTCAGGATTGTTCTGATCGTTGACTTTGGCACTCTTATCACCAAACTGCAGTGCCTTCTGCAAGGAGGCGAGGGTGTTGAAACCCTGACGGGTGACGACAGCTTCCGACGTGCAGGTACCCGGTGTAACGATCCTTCCTTTGAACTGTCTCATTTTAATGCCCTCCTTTGCATAAAAGATCACTGATCTCAGGATCCGTATAGTATCTTGATGTCGTATAGGTCCTTAACTTGTTGGAAGAGGTGATGACTCTCATCCTGGCGCAAAGCGGATTGTTCATATACATCAAAGGACAGATGTAGGAAAGAACGATCCCTGTCTTTTCCAGACGTGGCCAGTAGCTGGTCTTTTTGAATTCCCTGATGACAGCCGGAGAAGCCGTGAAGACGGTCGGGATGAGCACCTGCCCGTTGCCGTTTTCTTTGAGTTTTCCTTCGATCGTATCGGTCCAGTCCTTGAGCTGCTGCAACGACATATGCGGACAGCCCATGAAGCAGAGCTTTGGCTTTGCCTCCTTGTCTTTCCAGACGATCGGATATTCATCGTAGGTCTTCTGTAATACTTCATCGGTGATGATGAATTCCTTTGCGTTTTCCTTGATCAGGGATCTGCCGAACTTCTTGGCTTCCGGTGTCAGGCCATCGATGTGGTAAAGACCGACCGCACCATTGGAAGCGGTGGCTGCTCCAAAGTCCTTGAGATAGGTGCAGGCTTCTTCATTCAGCTCATTTCCGATCCACTTGTCTAATCCGATCACGTAAGGGACTTCTTCCATGACCTTCATGCCGATGGCCGAACCCAAAAGCTGCGCTTCCGGTTTCCTGCTCGTTTCGATGCGGATGATCCAGTCGGCCTTTCTTCCCTCATCGGTCAGCAAGCCAAAGTAAGGAACATAGCCGACGATCGAACCCATGATGTCGATGATGCCGGAGTTGCGGTTGCAACGGGCGCCTAAGACCGAGTTGGCGTAGACGACGGCGGAAGATTCCGACCAGGAGAGGACCTCGCCATATTTTGGGGTATTTCCGACTTCCGACATGTAACAGGTACAGGTGAAGGCGTCCTTTTCCAGGAGACCGAGCTTTTGAAGCTGCTTTTCGTAGAAGTCCTGTTTGTTGTACATGAAGTGCTTGAAGACGATGTTCTGCAGGAAATTTGACGGAACATTCGGATCCAGAGGTCTTGGGTCGACCGTGAACTTCTGTTTTGAGACGACGTTCTGGCTTAAAAGGGTGTCCATGAGTTCATAGACCGGATCCATGACACCTAAGCCAAAGGAGGTCACCAGGTGGTTGTAGTCGGATGTGACTTCAACCATCTTGGCCGCGTCAAAGGCTTCCCCATACATGACTAAAGTCTTCATGACTTTAGCTAAGGTCTCACCTTTCTTTCCTTCAAGTATTTCTTTTTGTGCTTGTGTAAGTTCCATAGGTCCTCCTAGATCTTCATGGCAGCTTCATAGGCACGCCAGATGACAGTCCTGAGGTTACCGACCTTCTTGCAGTCGCCGACGAAGGTCGTCTTTCCTTTTTCTTCACCCAGCGGGGAAGGGATGTAGCCGACAGAGGAGATCACATCATCACATTCGATGAAGATCTCTTTGCCGTTCTGTGTACAAAGGATGCCGTCATCTTTGACTTCCTTCAGTGCCGTTTCAAGATAGACCGGCACTTTGTGAAGTTCAAACCATTCTCTGAGATAGGAAGAATTCGCAAGACAGACACCGGTCTGTTTGATCAGGTCATCCTGCATCTCAACGATGGAGACTTCCTTTCCCTGCAAGGCAAGTTCATAGGCGATCTCGCAGCCTGTCAGTCCGCCGCCGATCACAGCAACTTTCTTTCCGACTTTTTTGCCTAAGAGATACTCGCAGGCTTCGATCGTCTTTTCAAAGCCCGGAAGGTTCAGCTTTCTTGGGATGGCACCGGTGGCAACGATGATGTTGCATCCTTCAAAGCGGGAAAGATCATCGATCCGTTCGTTCAGATGAACTTCGATCTTGAGTTCTTCCATCTGTCTGATGTACCACGTGAGCAGATCGCGAAGCTTTCCTTTGTAGGACTCTGCCGATGCGGCGATGAAGGTACCGCCAAGTCTGTCACTTGTCTCATAGATGATCGGCTCGTGTCCGCGCAGTTTGAGCACTCTTGCGGCTTCCATGCCGCCGATACCGCCGCCGATGATGATGACTTTTTTCGGATCGTCCGTTTTTCTGATGTAGTGTTTTTCTTTCTGCATCGTTTCGGCGTTGACCGCACATCTTGCCAGATGCAAAGAATCGGACAAAGCCTGATCGTTTGGTACACCTTTGTAGTGGCACATATTGAAGCAGCCATTGTGGCAAAGGATACATGGGCGGATGTCTTCTTCTCTTCCTTCCATGAGTTTTGTGATCCAGGTGTCATCGGCCAAAAACTGTCTGGCAAAACCGGCACCGTCGATCCGGCCTTCTTCAATGGCCTTTGCGGCAACTTTCGGGTCCATGCGTCCGGCGCAGACGACCGGGATGTCGCAGAACTTTTTGATGTGGGCAACATCTTCGAGGTTGCAGTTTTCCGGCATGTAGATCGGCGGATGTGCCCAGTACCAGGCATCGTAGGTGCCGTTGTCGCAATTCAGCATGTCATAGCCGGCTTCCTGAAGGAATTTTACGGCCTGTTCGGATTCCTTCATGTCTCTTCCGACTTCGGTGTATTCCTCACCCGGCAGAGCGCCTTTGCGGAAATCCTTGGTCTTGGAGACGACGGAATAGCGAAGAGAGACCGGGAAGTCTTTGCCGCATTTCTTTTTGATCGCTTTGACGATCTCGGCCGCAAAGCGATAGCGGTTTTCTAAAGACCCGCCATATTCATCGGTCCGCTTGTTGACGTATTTGAGCGTGAACTGGTCTAAGAGATATCCTTCATGTACGGCATGGATCTCTACGCCATCCACCCCGGCATCCTTGAGCTTCTTTGCACTTAAGGCGAAGGAATCGATGAATTCCTGTATCTCTTCCTTCGTCATTTCCCTGGAAGGGACTTTGTCCGACCAGCGGTTTGGCGAAGGGGAGGCACTTGCGGTGATCTTGTCAAGATCCATGACCGGTTTGGCAAGGAAACGCAGGGCCTTATTGGTATAAAGCATCTCCATCATTTTTGAGATCGTAAAGGATCTGCCAAAACCCGCCGTGAGCTGTACGAAAAGCTTGGCACCGGTCTTGTGGAATTCCGGCATCCAGGCTTTGAGATCTTCGTACATCTTGTCGTTTTTGTGAAGCCACTGGCCAAACATCGGATTGTAAATGGGCTGGCAGCCCGGAAGTACAAGTCCGCAGTTGTTTTTCGCGACTTCAAGGATAAAGTCTGCGCCGGCTTTGTCGAAATGATTGTTTTCCATCCAGCCCAGCAGGTTGGTCCCGCCCATCGACGTCATGACGAAACGGTTCTTGATCTCACAATTGCCGATCTTCCATGACGTAAACAAAGGGCCATACTGATCTTTCATTATTGTCATAGTAAAACCTCTACTTGTGAAAATTTTAACATATTTTGACACAGGCCTTCAATAAGACAGGCTGAGTCTTACGATGAAGGAAGGTACAAAGTGAAACAGAGGTCATCCGTATCGTTTCCTGTGTTAAGGATGCGCGGGTGATAGTAAAATAGAATCAAATGAGTGATGTCGTATTTTCTTTGGTCAAGATCGCTTCGATCCCGCTTCTTACAAGCGTGTTTTTGCATATTGCTTTCCGTTCGGGAAAACTGAAGCAGATCGATGAAAAGAAAAAACAGATCGTCATCGGTATCATCTATGGACTTCTGGCAACACTGGCAACGGAAAAGGGTGTCGCCTTTGACGGGGCCATCATCAACGTCCGTGATGCCTCACCGATCTGCGCAGGTCTTTTCTTTGGCGGAACAGCCGGTATCATCGCCGGTCTGATCGGCGGCATCGAACGTTTCCTTTGCGTCTACTGGGGAGGCGGCACTTACACAAGAGTTGCCTGCACCATTTCAACGATCCTGGCCGGTTTTGCCTCAGCATTGGTCCGCAAGTATCTGAATGAAGAAAAAGATCCGCCGTTTTCACAGGCTCTGATCTTCACCTTCACCGTCGAGATCGTGCACATGCTGATGATCTTCGTCACCAACCTTTCCGATGCCAAGCGGGCATTCTTATATGTGGAAGTCTGTACGGTACCGATGATCGTGGTCAATTCTCTGGCTGTGGGCATTGCGGCATTGATCATCGAACTGATGGAATACGACTCCAATCCATTCCACAAAAAGGAACTGCCTAGCATCTCCGTGCAGCTGCAGAAGCGTCTGGTCTTAGTCGTCTTTATCGGTTTCCTGCTGACCCAGGGTTTCAACTATTCTTTGCAGAACAACATCTCCGATGATGACACCCAGTCGATCTTATATCTGAATACCGAAGATGCGGCAGGTGATGTCGAGGCAGAGACGAGGCGCTATATTTATCTCGAAGCCCGTTCGATCGCCAAGGACATCGATGAAAACATAAGCCAGAAAGATCTTTACGATCTGATGGTCCGCCATGACTTAGCGGAGATCAACCTGGTTGGCAAGGATGGCATCATCTTCCAGTCGTCCGATCCGCAGTACATCGGCTTTGACATGCTGTCGACCGAACTGTCCAGTGAGTTCATGAACCTTTTGAACTTCTCTTCCCGCTATGTGCAGGACTTAAGAAGCAGTGAATGTGAAAACAACAAGCCGTGCAAGTTTGCCGGGCTTTCCACCGATTACGGTTTCCTGGAGATCGGCTTAAGTCTGAACCAGTATCATGACCTGATCGAAGAAGGCATCATCTCCGTTTCGGACAACCGCCATGTCGGTGAGACCGGTACGATCATCGTCCTCGATGAAGAGGGAAAACTGCTTTCAAACGATTATTCCAATCTGTTTACGATGTCGAAGCTACTCAAGACGATCCCGTTTGATTCAAACGAAGAAATGAAAGTCTACGAGATCGAAGGCGGGTCTCTGGATGCCTATTACATGTTCAAGGACATCGAAGGCTATCGCATCGTTGCCTTATATCCGAGATCCGAAGCGGATTTCACAAGAAGAGTTTCGATCTATCTGACTTCCTTCATGGAGACCGTCGTCTTTGCGATGATCTTCTCGGTGATCTTCGGGACTGTTCGAAGCGGCGTGGTCAAGGAAGTCATCAACGTCAAGGAATCATTGAACAAGATCGTTGACGGTGACCTCGATACCGTCGTTGAAGTCAGAGAAAACAAGGAATTTGATGAACTGAGTACCGATATCAATCTGACGGTCGATAAGCTCAAGACCCTGATCTCCGAAGCGGAAGAAAGGATCGACTCTGAGCTGCAATACGCCAAGGAGATACAGTCTTCCGTCTTGCCTTCCACCTTCCCGCCATACCCGTCCCGTGATGAATTTGACATCTACGCTCTGATGGATCCGGCCAGGGAAGTGGGTGGAGACTTCTATGATCTGTATCTGCTCGATGAAAACAAGCTTGCCTTCGTCGTGGCAGATGTTTCCGGCAAAGGTATTCCAGCTTCACTGTTTATGATGCGGGCAAAGACGATCTTACAGAACCTGGCCAAAGGTGGTGTCAGGATCGACGATATCTTTACCAACGCAAACTACCAGCTTTGCGAAGGCAATGCCCAGGGCATGTTCGTCACAGCCTGGATGGGTGTACTGAATTTAAAGAACGGAAAGCTGCGCTTCGTTAATGCGGGACACAACCCTGCCTTGTTAAGAAGAAAAGGCGGCCAGTACGAATACCTGAAGACCAAACCGGGCTTTGTCTTGGCAGGCCTCGAAGGTGTCATCTACAAGCGGCAGGATATCACGCTGGAGCCGGGCGATGAGATCTTCCTTTACACCGATGGCGTTGTCGAGGCGACCGATCCGGATAAGAACCTGTATGGTGAAGCGAGACTGCTCAAATGCATCAATTCGCATCTGGGCGAAGATGCCAGATCGATCTGTCAGCATGTTCGCAAGGATGTCGATGCATTCTACAGAGGCGGCGAACAGTTTGATGACATCACCGAACTGAGCCTGCGCTTCCTGAAAAAATCAGAGGAAAAAGAAGACAAAGAATAGATATTCCAAAATAAAGATTGGAAGGCTGCTGTTTGTTTCCTTGCTTCCTAAAATAGGATTAAAGGAGCATGAGTATATTATGAATATCGAAGATTATGAATTTTCAAAACAGACAGCTCTTCTTATCCGATCGTTTTTGTGATCTCTTTGATCCTCAGATGTTCTGTCTCAGACCTTAAAGAAAGGATTATAATAGGCATATCAGGAGAGGAAAAGATATGGATCATAAAAAACTCATTAGCCTTCTGCTGTGCCTGCTGCTTGCCGGCTGCGGAAGCCCTGCATCGAAATCCGACGAGACCCCGGTCTTGGAAGTCACGCCGGAAACATCTGAACCAAGCGAAGAAATCATCAGCGAAGAAGTAGAAGTGCCGCAGCCCTTGACCTTCCTCGAGGAACAGCAGCTTCTCATCACGCCGCAAGGAAATTTTGACTACAGCGCACGGGCAGAAAAAGGAAGCTTCACGATGCATGCGTCCTGCAACATCACCGAGGAGCCTTCGGACAGCGAAGGCTATAAGAGAGTCATTGCGACGATCGTCTACGATGTCTCGGATTCGCCCGGCGGCATGATCCGGACCAGAGAGTTTGCGTTTGACCGTTATACCGGCACCTGCTTCGATACGACCAACGAACAGCCCGGTATCCTGGAGTCCGACGATTCGGTATTGATCGAATCCGGAGTGAACGTCACTTACGAAGACAAAGAATACAAGATCGCCTATGCGACGCAAATGACCAACAAGTGGCCGCAGCTGATCGTCGAACTGACGGTTCTTTGCCCGCAGGATTATGACGGAACGGTCTTCGTCGTCCGCTATGCGGATGAAGATACCAACGTGGCGGATACCGCTTTTGACTGGGAAGGCGTTCATACGCTCGATGAACTTCCTTGTTACGATACGGCCGAGGCCTTCTATTTTACCAAGTCCGATCATTGATGAGTCCTTGCGCTTCCTCATGAATGCATCATGTCTGAAAGCCGGCAGCGACGGTCGGCATCAGATCTTTCTTATTCTTAATTATTTGACCAGCATCATCCCTACGGATGATGTTTTCATTTGAAAAGCCCATCATGGACATCGAACGCTTCACCTATCTGATCGATGAGGATGGGATCATCATAAAGATTTTCGGCAAAGTCAAGCCAAAGGACAACGCAAAGCAGCTGCTCAAGGAATTATAAAAAATGGCATGGAGATCGATCCATGCCTTTAAAATGCGATGTTTGTATCAGAGCTTCAAAGCCGCTTTAATGCGCGGCGTCAGCAGATTGACCACGACGATCTTGAAAAGATCACCCGGCAGAAACGGGATCACGCAGGCGCTGAGTGCCTTGAAAAGATCCGCCTTAAGACAGACCATAAACCAGGCAGTACCGAAAGCATAAAGCACGAAATTGCCTAAGATCGTCCCGATCAGAAGAGAAATTCCATCTCTTCTTTTTTTATAGAAGTAGCCGGAGAAGAAGGCCAGAGGCAGATAGCCAAGCAGGAAGCCACCGGTCACACCAAAGAGATCTGAAAGACCGCCGCTGAAGCCGGCAAAGACCGGAAGACCGACAGCGCCGCAAAGAAGATAAATGAAAACGGATAAGCTTCCTTCCCTGCTTCCAAGGATGGCCCCGGCAAACATCACCATGAGGCTTCCCAGAGAGATCGGTACCAGGGAAGAAAGGGGAATGGATACTGGTGCAAGCACACAGATCAAAGCTGCCATAAGGGCAGATCTTGTCATTGTTTTGATACTCATAATAAAACCTTCGGATAAAAAAGACAGCCTGCTAAGAAGGCATCTTCACCATCATAGCACGCTGTCATTTGTTTAAAAACCTGTATTTTTCCTGTAATAGAGCAGCTGTTTTTAAGAGGACAAATCTTTAAAGGAAATCTCTGTATTTTGTTTACAGGGATAACTGTTTGTCTTTTGGCCAGGAAACAGAGTAAGCGATCGTGATGAGCTTTTTCTCGTTTGGTGAAAGTTCAATGTCCCAGCTGACCTCACCGGTCTCCTTGTTGAGTTTTCCCTGTGACAGGGTATCGGTTTCGATGACGATGCTCTTGTCCTGGGAAACCGGGATCTGATCCTTCAGAAGGACTTTGGTGCTCTTCGCCTTGAGTGAGGTGATCTCGATCTCGTATTCGAACTCGGTCTTTGTCTGTCCTTTTAATAATACATTGGAACGGTATTTCTTTTTCTGCGTTCGTTTCAGACGAACACCTTCATCCTTGCCTAAGGAGATGTCGTAATCTTCCTTGGACTGGTCCGGAGAAAGATAAACATTGCCTAAGAAGGTGCCATCGTAATAGATGTTGGCATAGGTATCTAAGAGCTCACGGATGTCCTGCGTCTTAACTCTGGCTGCCAGGAAGCCGTATGGCAAAGCCTTTGGTACGGCAACGACATGGTAGCTGCAGTCGACCGCATGGCTTGTCAGCTGAATGCTTAGAGGATTGCGGTTGTCGATGTCATAGAGACCTTCGAGTTCATACGCCATCATCGTCTCATTCTGAGAGACGCTTGCGGAATCATAGCGGACCTCTTCAAGAGTTTCCTGCGCCTCCATGCAACAGGTATCTTCTTCAGCTTCTTGAGGCATCGCAGCCTTCATACTGACACGGGCATTCATGGCCATGCCGTTGAAGGAACCATAGACCGGCGGCTGATAGAAGGAAAGCTCCTGCGGATACAGCTCCGGTATTTCGGCAGAGAAGCTCGGGTCGCCGGTAAACAGATTTACTTTGACGCTCTTCCAGTTTTCCCGGCTGCCCTGTGAGATGTCAGCTTTTAAGATGACCGTGACTTTTTCATCCTTTGCGGCATGGACTTCATAGGATGGACTCCAGGAAGCATTCCGTTCATAGTAGCGCAACATAAACGGATAAGTGCCATCTTCCTTTGCCTTCAGATCGGCTCTTACGATATAGGAATGGACTTCCTTGTCTTTCTCCTGCAGTTTCTTCTGCAGTTCTTTTTCTTCCTCCTGCAAAGCTGCGATCTCGTTATACAGCGTTTCGATCTTTTGAGGCAGCGCATGGATGTAATCATCCATCTCTTTTAAGGAGATGTTCTCCCGGTTGGAAAAATCGGTGTTTTTCTTCAGTATTTCGATCTGATCGTTTCGTATGGCGATCTTGTTCTGAAGCTTCGTGATCTGATCGAGCAGATCTTTCTTTAAAGCGTTCTGCTGTTCAATCGAATAGCGTTCGACGCGGATGTTGGAACCTTCGACCTTGTCGTTCAAAGAAAGCGTCAGGGTTGCCGGATCAAGCGTCGGCGTGAGTCCTTCGATCAGGACGTTTTGCGTCCCTTGTTTTAATTCAAACTGCCCTTTGCGGGTGATATAAGCTCCGTTACGGTAGACGGAGACTTCTTTTATCGTTGTATGATCCATAATTGTTTTCCTCTGTCTCTATTTTAATACAAAAGGGCTATGATCATCATGTGGCTCAGAATTTGACAGATTTGTTATACTGAAGGCAGAAAGAAGGATAAAAACAATGAATGAAGTCTGGCAATTTCTGAAGGAATGCGGTGTCTATTATTTGGCGACCGTTGAAGATGACAAACCGAGAGTACGTCCGTTTGGTACAGCGGAGATCTTTGAAGGAAAACTCTACATCCAGACCGGCAAAAAGAAAGACTGTTACAAGCAGCTTGAAAAGAATCCGAATGCGGAGATCTGCTGCTTCAAGGATGGCAAATGGTTAAGAGTAAGCGGCAAGCTGATCGCGGATGATCGCGTTGAGGCAAAGAAGGACATGCTTGACAAGAACCCGAGCTTGAGAGGCATGTACGATGAAAACGACGACAATACGATCGTTCTCTACTTTGAAGATGCGACCGCAACATTCTCGTCTTTTACGGAAGCAACTAGACAGATCAGATTCTAAAAAAAACGATGCAGAGATTGCATCATTGAATTAAAACAAAGCAATAAAAAATCAGCGGACATCATGTGATGCCCGCTGTTTAAACTATTTAAGCAATTGATTGAGTACGGAGAAGAGTCCGTTTGCGGATACGTTTCCGCTTGAAGAGACCGCAGAAGCGGCAGCCTGCGCCAGGATGTTGTAGAGCAGGTTGTATTGCGGATTGGAGTTGTAGTTGCCGTTGACGAATCCAAGCAGGTTCTGCAGGCCATTATTGGAAATGCCGCTGTTTCCTGTCAGTCCTAAGAAGGAGCCAAGTCCGGAATTGTTGTTGTAATAGGAATTGTATCCGTTGTTGTAGCCGTTGGAGAACAAGCCTGAGCCATTTGATCCAAACAGGTTGTAGGACTGATGAGAGTAATTGTTTCCGCCTAATAAGGTGGAGAACAGAGAGTTGTTATTGTTGTTGCAGTTGTTGAAACCAAGAAGCGTTCCCAGCAGACCGATCGCTGAATTGTTGTAGGTGTGGGAATTTTTCCTCTTGAAGAGTTTCAGCAATACGATGATCAGCATGATCTCCTTGATGGAGAGCTTGCCGTCAAACAAGGCACGTACGGCCTGGTTGCTGTTGGCGCGGGTCGCTCTGGTACCGCCGACATAATCAAGCAGGTCTCTGGCATCCAGGGAACCGGCAGCTGCCGAATAAAGCTGGATGATTGGGTTGTCGGAAAGTTCCTGGTTGATCGCTGCAACATCGTTTTCACTTACATTGTTTCCGACGATATTGAGTAATGGATTGACCCTTTGTCCGCTCCTTGTCAAAGGGGCTTCTTCCATATTCAGAAGCTGTTCAAGAAGCGCAGGATCGTTATCGATCGCATTCAAGATCTTGTCTGTATTCTGATTCATGATAAAGTTCGTCTCCTTTAATTTCATTATAGAACTTTTGTATGGTCATTGAACCAGCCGGTGATCTCTTTTAAGCGGCGTATACGATGCGATGGCTTGCCGGATCTCGATAACTCGTGGTTTTCACCATGGAAGAGGACGAGCTTCGTCTCGATGTTTCTCTCGCACAGTGCCTGCATCATCTGCATGCCCTCGTTGATCGGACAGCGGAAGTCCTGATCGGAGTGGATGAAGAGCGTCGGCGTTTTGACATTGTCGACATACTTCAAAGGAGAATGTTCCCAGAGCTTGTCGTGATCTTTGATCATATCGTCGGTGCCGTTCTGGTCCGTCGCAAAGTAGAAACCGATATCGGAAAGATAAGTAAAGCCAGGCCAGTTGGAAATGCTTCTTTGTGATGCGGTCGCGCAGAAGCGGTCGGTGTGGCCGATGATCCAGTTGGTCATGAAACCGCCATAGCTGCCACCGGTCTCGCACAATCTGTTCTTATCGATCTGCGGATATTTTTCCAGGACGGCATCGACAAAATCCATCAGGTTCTTAAAATCGTCGTAGCCATATTTGCCGCGGATATCTGCGAATGCATCGCCTCTTCCATCGGATCCACGGATATTGGTGAACATGACGAAGTAGCCTTCATTTGCCCAGACCTGCATCTCATGGAAGAAGGCCTTCGTATAGATGGCTCTTGGCCCGCCATGGATATCCAGAACTGCCGGATACGTTTTCTTCTTATCGAAGTCTTTTGGAAGAAGGATGAAGCCGTTGAGTTTCTGATCCAGGGAAGTGTAGGTGATCTCGTTTGGTCTTGCGACATATTTGTCTTTTAAGACAGCTTCGTTGCAGGAAGAGATCTTTTTGACCTTCCTGTCCTTGAAGCTGTATTCATAAAGATCCGGCAGGCTATTGTCATCCGATGCGCAGAAGATGATCTTTTCTTTGTTGACATCGAAGAAGAAGATGGCCGGCATGGAGACAAGTTTCTGTTTCCTGAACCTCTTATCGATCTTCCATAATTCAACGTGGTCTTTTTCGGAAGCCAGCGTGTAGATGGCGTCTTCTTTGACGACTCTGGATCTGCCGCCGCCAAGTATCGTATCGAGCGCTGCGGAATCGTAAAGGGAACGATCATAGAAGGCGACTTCCTTCATCTCATTGTCTTTGAGCTCATAGAACCTTGAAGTCTCATTGATGCCATAGCTTTTTCCATCGCTGGCCATGACGATGAGTTTTGCATCAAAGCAGAACAAAGAAGAAACCATGTAATCTTCCTTGTCATATAAGCAGGTCATCTTTCTTTCATCGATGTCATAGCAGAAGACCTTTTCATACAAAGGCATCTTGCGATCATATGTTGAGGAAACAAAGAAGATCTTGTGATCCTTCACTTCAACAGATCCGACATCGGTCAATGGTTCAGTGATCCGTTCAATGCTGAACGGTTTTAAGTGACAAAGGAATAAGGCGTTGCGCTTTTTGTTTTTGAAACCGGCGCCGTTGAACCAGTAAGGGATCTCATCGAGAACTTCATAGTCAGCTTCCTTTTTGAGTTCGTCCTTGTATTTCTGCAGTTTCTCTTTGGAATATTTGCAGGTGTCTGGCGCATTGGCATCGATGAAGGATGCAAAGACCAGGGTATTTTCATCGACGACTTTGATCGATGAGACGTTCAGAGATGTGGAGAAGAAATTTCTGCGTTTGCCGTCTTTGATATCAAGCAGAAGGTATTTGTTGTATAAGGCCTTCTTGTTTTTGTTTTCTTCCTGGATGATCAGGTGGCTTGCATCATACCAGCCAAGGATCGATGTGTTTTTGTCAGACTTGAATGTCTTTTTATTTATACAGACACTTTTGAAATAGGCATCTTTCTTCTTGTCGATATGCACCAAGGAATAGGCATAGTTCTTTCCGGATGGATCAAAGGAAAGGTTTTCAATAAAGCGGAACTTCAGCAAGTCTTCGATCGTTATCTTTTTCATGGTTTATATTTTTACCTCTTGTTAAGGATTATAACATGACAAGAAATAAGAACTTCCGTTTCCAATTCGTGTATAATGATAAAGTACCAGACGGAGATGTATCGAAGTGGTCATAACGAGAACGACTCGAAATCGTTTGATCGCCAAAAGCGGTCCGTGGGTTCGAATCCCACCGTCTCCGCCATCCTGTATATTAGGCCGATTTTATCGGCTTTTTATATACCACTGAGAACATTTTGAGAACATTTCTCCAAATTATCTGTTAGTTCAGTGTTATTCTTTTCCAACAGATGCGTATATTTTTTTAACGTCATCTCTATACTAGAATGTCCTAACCTTTTACTGACAGCTACAATATTGATTCCGTTTGCGATCAAATTTGATGCATGCGAATGTCTGAAGTCATGTATCGTAATTCTTTTAACGCCAGCTTTGTTTATAGCTTTGTCTTTATTCCTTGTAAGCGTGTTTTCTGCAACAGGATTCTTTCTGCCGAAGATAAACCAATTGTCCTGAAAGCCACTGATTTGCATTTCCTTTTCCTTGTAATCGTTAAGAAGCTTGATCAGGCTTTTATTGAGCGATATATCACGGACACTTGATATATTCTTTGGTTCTTTGATTTCATAAAATCCTTTGTTTGTTTTTCGTGTCAGTGATTTTGAAATGCACAGCTTTTCTTCTCTGTAATCTTCCCATGTTAAAGCTAAGCACTCGCCTTTACGCATTCCTGTGAAGTACAGCGTAATGAATAATAACTTATACATTTCGTTGTCAACGCACTTTATAAACTTCGAGAACTCTTCATCAGTCCATATGTTGAGCTCTTTATTTTTTGATTTGATCTTCTCTTCTGTTGTCTTCTTAAACCGATCTATGTTGCTACAAGGATTATCTTTTAATCCGAAGTACTTTTGCCCATATTTGAATATCTGCTTGTATGTGCCAAGGATCGCGTTTTTATATTCTGTCGAATAATTGGTTTTACCTAAGTATTCACGGAACGCCAGACAATCCCGATCTGAATATGAACTGATGTATTTATTGGTACTGTTAGGTTTGATGTGTTCACATACAAATCTCTTGTACTTTCTGTATGTGCCATAAATGGCGTTTTCTTCTTGATATCGAATATACTCATCTGCAAGATCGTAAAAGTAAATATTCCCGCTAACGTTACCCTCAAGCGTCAGTTTCATTTCGTACAACTTAGCATCATGCTTTGTCTTGAAACCTCTCTTTGTATTGCTGATCCCGTTAACACGAAACTTGACATAGAATGTATTTGTCTTCTTATCTTTGTAGATCGGCATATTTACACCCCACAATAATTCAAGCTTTTGCTTTCAAGCAACATCTTTTGATAGTAGTAGTCAAGATCATGATTCGTGATTTGAAGAACGATGTCTGTAGGAACTCTTCTGCAATCAATTTCTATATTGTTGGCAATGCAATATCGATGGACATCATCGCGAATTTCTGTTGCTTTTGGTCTACCGCAATCACGCAGCATCATGATTTCTTTTATTGTCAGCTCTTCTTTTAAGCAAAGATCATACCGATCAGCCCATGTATTATTCTTTTTCATT
Organism: Solobacterium sp. UBA3303; assembly: GCA_002362065.1. GTDB lineage: Bacteria > Bacillota_I > Bacilli_A > Erysipelotrichales > Erysipelotrichaceae > Colivicinus. The sequence goes on along the minus strand of DESX01000042.1, from coordinate 38,278 downwards.
GCCAGCTCCTTTCTCGTATTCTTCAAGCGAAACAAACTTTCTGTTTCTGTAATCCTTCTCATCAAGAAACACCATCTTATTTCCATGCTCATCGAATTCCATATATCGATTGATTCTTCTTCGGAACGCATTGTATGTTTCTCTTTCGTTTCTCTGTAACGCGTAGTATTGTTCTTCTACTTTGATATTGCTGATGATGTACACCTTCGTATAACACGCTTGCTTATTTGCGAATCTTGCAGGAAGGTTTAGCGGGTATGGATCAAGATATTTGAGCATGTCCTTTGCTTGGATATCTTCTCTGAATTCTTCGAAGATAACCACATCCTCGTATTGATAATCATCAAACGGATGCTTATAGTCAGTGATCCGGCACACATGATCATACCCATATTTATCCATGACATATCTTGTTTTTCCCGTACCGGTTGATCCGTATATGTATGTGACGTCAATGTCTCTGAATTTGTTACGGTATTCTTTTTGCTTCTTAGCATTGATGATCTTTTTAATTTCTTCCAGCCTAAACGAGAATTGGGGATTCTCTTCAACAATATCGATCGCATCGTATCCTTGATCGATCAGATCATAAATGATTTTCAGATCGCTTCTTTTTCCTTGCTCATCTTTTGGCAGATCGCCTTTTTCGTAATGTGATTCCCGAATGTTGGTATCTGCTTTTGGATCATTGAGGTATTTTCCTTCCTTGAAAACATAATCTTTGTTTTCTTGGCTTGTTCCATTGCATTGTTCGATATGAGCTGTCGGAAACGAATTCTTGATCGTATTGAATGATCTTGGATTTTCGAAAGCTATGAATATATGAGTGTGAGGCGTTTCTTCTTCAAGTCCTATTTCATCGCTCATGCAATAGTACACAGGGTCAAGATCATCACAGATGCTTATGATTGTTTCCCGATCCATATCATGATCGAGTGGATTATTTATTGTAAGTTGATACTTTCTGTTTTTCTTTGCCATGGTATTCCATCATGTTGGAACTGGAACAGAAGTTGCTATAAGGTAATACTAGCTTATAGCAACTTCGCTTCAGTTCATATGCTGTCTTTCTTGCGAAAGCATATCCCCGATTCTTATCCTCGGATATTGTGATCCTCGGGAATCGGCTCAGTGACTTCGCTACGCTCGGGGCGTTCTTCTAAAGAAGGATACGCCCTGTGACAGTTTTAGCTTTGATATCTCCTTTCTATTTCGAATTTGATATCAATTGCCTATGCTATAATGAAATAGCAAAAGGACGATTGATATCTCCTAGAGCTGATGTAACAAGTTACTTTACCAGAGTGGGCTTGTTACATTTTTTATTTCTTGATCTTGTTAAGTGCTTGATCGTATTGATCTATAGCTTTCTTGGTTTTAGGATCATCGCTGTTAAACATTTCTCCTAACTTTGTAAGAGCTTGGTATCCTTGGCTGTTTTCTTTTTCTCCAAGGTTTACAGCTAGCTCCATAAGTTTTCCCATCATTTGAGGGTCTTTCATTTTGTTCCAAAAATCAATTTGCATGTCGATTGACATCTCAATCAGATTTACAATGACTGAATTCTTTGACGCATTCTGAAGTCCTGCAAGTCGATCGATCTTTTCATCCAATTCCTTACTTAGTGTGAGTGAGATTCTTTTGTTCTCATCTTTTACGGGCATGTTTTTCTCTCCTTTCTCAGTTTATATCAGCTAATTCCATTATACAACACTTATGAGTACTTTTACATAAAAGTGATTCACTTTGATGTCACTATTTGATATTAAGTATTAAGGATCATTTTTTCGTTTTTTGCTAGGTGCAAAGTGCAAAGGCGGAGACCCTAAAGGGGAGCTCCGCCTGCCTTTGCCCATCATAACGCAACGGCTAGGACTTACAGGGAGTTTTCCATGTTGGCATCCCATCGTCTGAAACGTGCTACTACGACATAGCTTTGAAAGGAGGTAGACAACGAGTGCTCGAGCATTTCCCGCTCCCCAGCCTATCGCGGGTGCTTGTTGCTCTTCGCTTAAGCTACGAGCAAGCGACACCCAAACGCGATATGGGACTTAACACAAACTCCCATCGGCTTGCATCCCGCATACTCTTAGGTATAGTTCGGGCTAGTAACGAATATCCTTCGACTTATGATCGCAAGGTACGATAGGAGGGAACGTGCATCGGTTACTTGATAACGCTGCTTGAGTTACACCAATACAGCTTCACCATGTCCTTATCTGCCAATTTTTCAGCGAAGAAGTACAGCAGATCACCGTTATCAAGCTTTACAGAGTTGAGGATCAGCCCAGCTTCTCCGCTATCACCGTAGAGGAGGTCTGCGATCTTTTTAAGTTCGGATTTTGTTAATGTTACTATTTCATTTTTTCCTTTCCTTTGAGAACACTTTGAGAACATTTATGTGCTTTTATATGCTCTTATCTGTTTTTGTATGTTTTTATTTGCCTTTATTTACTTGCTTTTTCTTTCGTTTGTTCTTAGGTTACAAGGTTTGATAGTTTCCCACCGTCTCCGCCATGTTGAAGAAAGAGCCTTTATAAGAAGGCTTTTTGTTTTGCTTACATATATTCATCTGATAGAAAAAAATAAAGTAGTACTTTAGAAAATCTAAAGTAGAACTTTATATTTATCTGCTATAATGGATCTGGGGAGAGATGATTTATGCTTCAAAGAACAATACTGGAACAGGTCAGAGAATCGACCAGACATTTTCCTGTAACGATCGTCAGCGGTCCAAGACAGGTGGGCAAATCCACACTGATCTATAACGAGATGGTCAGAGAAGGCTATTCCTATGTTACTCTCGATGATCGAAATGATCGTATGGATGCAATCAATGATCCGAAATCCTTTCTGGAGCGAATATCGTATCCCGTGATCATCGATGAATGCCAGAGGGCAAAAGAATTATTTGCAGAGATCGAAGCGATCGTGAACAAAGTCAGACTTGAAAAAGGAAACAGGGCAGCAAACGGAATGTTCATTCTTTCGGGTTCCAGCTCAAAAGCTCTGCTTGAAAATGCCAGGGAATCGATGGCCGGAAGATGCAATATTCTGAAGATGAGCCCTTTATCCTTCAGAGAGATCATACAGAAGGAAGAAAAACCATTTGTCATTGATAAGATCGAATCACGGAAAAGAGCCGCGGATTATTCATTGGATGAAAAAGGACTTTTGGAATATATTGTCAAAGGCTGCATGCCGCAGCTTTATGACGATCCAGATATATCAAGAGATCAGTTCTTTTCTTCTTATATCGAAACATATATGAGCAAAGATCTCCCTGAGGTACTGGAGATCAGAAATGAGAAGAAGTTTAATGATTTTTTGACTTTGCTGGCTTCCAATACCGGCGAAGAACTGATCTATGACGCGTATGCCAGGAATATCGGTGTAAAAGCCCCTACGATCAGACAATGGATCTCTGCTCTTGAGAAGACCGGAATCATTTGGCTGGCAAAACCATACAATGAAGATTCGCTTGCAAAGCAGATCACAAAGAGACCTAAGTTATACTTCTTTGATACCGGCTTTGCCTGTTACCTTGCGGGGATCCGGAACAGCAGGGCCCTGGAATCAAGTTTTCTCAAAGGACGATTTGTTGAAACCTGGATCGCCAATGAGATCAGAAAATCTTACATGAATAACGGAGTTGATCAGCCTGTCGGTTATTATCGCGATGAGAGGCAGAATGAAATAGATCTTGTCATATTGAGAGACGCAAGATTGATGCTGCTTGAATGCAAATCGGGAACAAATTTTAATTATTCAGCAGTGAAAGCTTTTGAATGTCTGGATAACACAAAATATGAAAAGGGAATAAACGCTTTGATCTGTACGTCATCAGAGCCATACAGTATCAGCGAGGATGTATTAGCCCTTCCCATAAGTGCTATATAAAGGAAAATGATGGAGCAGTTCTTCAGGTCTTGGTGAAAGGTCTGTTCAAGGATCAGAAAAAGATCGTTCAGACATATCGATGTCCGCGAAAGATGGAAAACGCCAGCTGAGGATCTATGGGTTTCTGCCTGGTGTAATATAAAGATAGGAAAGAGAAAACACAATGAAAAAGTTCATCATCCTTCTGTTCGGGATACTGCTGGTCTCCTGCACGAAGAAGACAGAGATCATTGAACCGGATATAACAGACAACACAGAAGACAAAGGAGAAAGCATCATGGATCTGGAAAAACTGGATGTGACTTTAAGCACGGAATACGATGGCCTGTATGTGCGCTGGAATGAGATCGAAGATCCTTCATTGATCTATAAGGTCACAGTGGAAGACAAGGATGGAAACGACCTGGCCTTCATGCATGAAACAGGTCATGGTATCGTCGGTTTTGATCTGCTGGGCTATGCGGCACAGGAAAATGAATACTATGATACGGTCCGTTTCCGGGTGGAAGCAATGAAAAGAGGAAGCGATGAGGTCCTTGTTTCCGGAACCTCATCGGATCTTGAAGTAACAGATTTCTTCCCAAAGGAAACAGAACTTGAGATCAGCGATCAGGCGATCAGGTCTTTCTCCTACAGTTCTTCCAAGTCGACGATGGTCTATGGATCGTATAAAGAGGGAATGCAGAACTTTGATCTGTACGCCAAAGATGAAGTCAAGATCTATGGTTCCTATGTCAAAGACGGCAGGCTGAAAGAATTTGACAAAAAACTTTCGGATGAAAAATGGAAGAAACTGGAGACAATGCTTCGAAAAGGCAGGCTGGTCAGAAAGAGCGTCGATGATCCGGAGCTGATGGTGATGGACGCCGATTCACCGGAAACGATACGTATGGTGCTTGATGATATGAGCAGGCTTGAGACAAGGTGGTTTGTCTATGAGCCGGAAGATAAGGAAGCGTTATTGAATATGCTGATGGAGATATGCAAATGAAAAGAGTAAAGATCCTGGCAGGAACCTATACGACAGGGGAAAGCGAAGGTATCTATGAATTTTTTCTGGAAGAGGGGAAGCTGAAAGATCCTTCCTTATTCTGCAAGATCGAAAGTTCCAAGTATATCTGCAAGTATGAAGACAAGATCCTTTCGATCTGTGACTTTGAAAACGGGTCTGGCCTTTCTCTGATCGATGAAAAGGGTAAGATCCTGGATTCACTTTGTTTTGAAAAGCCATCCTCCTGTTATGTCGGTGTACACGAAGGAAAGATCTATACGGCGAATTATCACGCCGGCACGGTGTCCTTACTGAAGATCGAGGAAGGAAAACTGAAGCTTGTCAAAACGGTCCTGATCAAAGACAAGGCAGGTTGTCACATGGTCCTCTTCCATGAAGACAAAGTCCTGGTCCCATGTCTTTTCTTAGACAAAGTCGTGGTCTTTGATGAAGAGCTCAACAAAATAAATGAGATCCGCTTCCCGGAAGGAAGCGGGCCAAGACACGGGATCTTTAACAGTGATCATTCAAGACTGTATCTGGTGTCGGAACTCTCCAACGAACTCTTTGTGATCGATATGAAAGATCTGAGTATGATTAAACAGATCGGTCTTTTGGAAAACGGGGAAACGAATACGACCGGTACGGCCGCCGTGCGATTGAGCAATGATGAAAAGTATCTCTACGTTTCGACCAGAGGAAAGAACGTGCTGTCTGTCATCGATTGCGAAACTATTGAATTGTTGCAGAATATAAACTGCGGCGGGGACCATCCAAGGGACTTCATCCTGTGCGGCGAATACCTTCTTTGTGCCAACCGTTTTTCCGATGAAGTGGTCTGTTTTAAGATCGGAAAAGATGGAAGGATCACAGAAGAAAGTGACCGCATCCGGATACCGGAAGCGGTATGTCTGATCGCATGAAAAAACTCTGTCTTTTAATGTTATAATCATGGCGAAGAAAGTGAGATAAAAAATAATCATGAAAAAAACTAAGATCGTCTGCACGATTGGTCCTTCTTCCAATAACGAAGCTATGCTGAAAGAAATGATCAAGGCCGGCATGGATGTCGCCAGGTTCAATTTCTCTCATGGTTCTCACGAAACACAGAAAGAAAATCTCGATCTGGTCAGAAAAGTCAGATCGGAAATGGGTGTTGCTGTCGCAACGATGATGGATACCAAGGGTCCGGAGATCCGTTTCCGCGATTTCACGAATGGAAAGATCTCTTTGAAAAAAGGACAGGAATTCACATTGTCCACACAGGAATTTTTAGGTGATGAGACAAGAGGCTCGATCACCTATGCGGGACTTCCTGGAGATCTTCACATCGGTTCGATGTTATTGGTCAACGATGGTCTGATCCAGCTGCAGGTCACCGATATCTCCGGTACCGAGATCAAGACGAAAGTCTTGGTCCCTGGTGATATCCTCAACCACAAGGGCATCAATGCCCCTGGTGCAGAATTAAAGATGCCATTCATCTCCGAACAGGACCGCAAGGATATCCTGTTTGGCATTGAACAGGATTACGATTACATCGCTTTATCGTTTGTGCGTACGGCAAGAGATGTCGAAGCGGTCAGAGCGATCCTGGACTTCAGCGGTTCGAAGATGAAGATCATCGCCAAGATCGAATCCACACAGGGCGTTGAAAATCTCGATGCGATCTTAGCAGCAGCCGATGGTCTGATGGTCGCAAGAGGCGACATGGGTGTTGAACTGCCGCCTGAGCAGGTACCATACATTCAGAAACAGATGATCGCCAAAGCAAACGCAGCCGGCAAGATCACGATCTGTGCAACACAGATGCTTGAATCCATGACCCACAACCCACGTCCGACCAGAGCGGAAGTCGGTGACGTTGCCAATGCCGTCTATGATGGTGCAACGGCAGTCATGCTGTCGGGTGAATCGGCGGCTGGCGAATATCCGCTGGAATCCGTCAGGATGATGGCCAAGATCGCTGAAGAGACCGAGAAGCATCTCCACAATGTCTATCAGGCCGTCGATGATTCGCAGCGTTCGATCGTCGGCAAGGCAGCCTGCGACCTGGCAGATGTCTTAGGTGTTGAAAAGATCATCGTCTACACTGACACCGGCAGATCTCCGGCAGTCGTATCCCAGATCAAACCGAAGACACCGATCATCGTCATGACCCGGAACGAAAAGGTCTACTACCAGTCAGCACTGCTTTATGGTGTTGAACCGGTCAGGATCGCCGACATCATCGAAGATGAAAATCTGGAACTCAAGACCAGGGAGTACATGGCTCAGACCGGCATGAAGTCTGCCATCCTTCTGTTTGGCCATGCGATCGATTCGATCAAAGTGCTCAACAACTGATAGAGAGAAATTTTATACAAAGAGGCCGATAGCTGATATCGGCTTTTTTAAAGGCTGAAATGATATGATTATAGGGAAGTATATACAGGATAAGGAGAGCAATATGGCATTTGATGAAAACTATTGTCTGGAGCAGCTGAAGAAGCTTCTTGATATCGATTCCACGACGGGACAGTTCAGGCAGATCCAGGACTATGTCTGCGATGAAGTCAGAAGACTTGGTTATGAACCGATCGAAACACACAAAGGCGGTGTGATCGTCGACTTAGGCGGTGAAGGTGATCCGTTAGTCGTGACCGCACACCTTGACGATATCGGTTTGATGGTCCGACACATCAATGAGGACGGAACGCTCAATGTCTGTCCGGTCGGCGGACTTTATCCATTCTATTGCGTAATGGAAAACGTCAACGTACATACAAGAGACGGCAGGGTCTATTCCGGTACGATCGGAAGGATCCCCAACTCACTCCATGTGACCGAAGAAGAATTAAGGGATGCATTGGGTGACTTCCGCAAGAACGTCTGTGTGGTCCTGGATGAAGATGTCAAATGCGCTGATGATACAAAGGCCTTAGGCATCGATACCGGCGATGTGATCGGCATCGAACCGCGTTTCAAATACGTCAACGGCTACATCAAATCCCATTTCGTCGACGACAAGGCGGCTGGTGCGATCCTGCTTGCGGCGATGAAGGAGATCAAAGAAAAAAAGATCACATTAAAGAGGAAAGTCTATGCCTACTTTGCGATGTATGAAGAGATCGGACATGGAACGACCTACCTGCCGCAGGGCGTAAAGGACATCCTGGCCATCGATATCGCGCCAACCGGTCCGCAGCAGAATTCCGATGAAAAGAAGGTCACGATCTTTGCGAAGGATTCCCGCTTCCCTTATCACTATGAGATGACAAGTGAACTCAGAAACTGTGCCATCGAAAACAAGATCGACTATGTGATGGACATCTTCACGCCGCACTATGGCACGGATGCCGATGGCAGTGTCCTGGCCGGATATGACGTAAGACATGCGGCGATCGGCTTTGGCACCGCAAATTCCCATGGCTATGAACGTACACACATCGATGGTTTGAAAAATACATATGCGTTTCTGATGGCTTACATCAAAGCATAGAAAGAGGATAAGAATATGGTCAGTGAAAAAATGTATGACAAGCTCGCCGAGCTTGCAGTCAAAAAAGGCGTCAACCTGCAAAAGGGTCAGCCTTTAGTGATCCGCGCCAATTTAAGAGACAAGGATTTCATCAAGAAGATCGTCAAAGTTGCCTATGAAAATGGCGCAAAGTATGTCACGATCGACTGGCGTGATGAAGAACTCACAAAGATGAACTATGAATACCAGTCCATCGAAACCTTGTCGGATATCCCACAGTGGGTCTATGACAAAACCAAACTGCAGCATGATCAGAAGGCTGCCTATCTTTCTGTCGCATCCGACAAGCCGGGCGCTTTGAAAGATGTCGATTCCGCCAAGCTCAACGCCTACCAGCAGGCCTACTACGCCAAGACAGCAGACCTGATGGCCTATACGATGAACAACGAAGGACAGTGGTGCATCCTAGGTGTTCCATCGGTGGAATGGGCCAGGGTCGTCTTCCCGGAACTGAGTGATGAGGAAGCCTTTGAAAAACTTGGCGATGCGATCTTTGCGGTCACAAGAGTCAGCGAAGACAACGATCCGATCAAGGAATGGGAAGCCCATGACCGGGAACTGATCGAACATGCGGATAAACTCAATTCCTACAACTTCGAAAAACTGCATTTCCGCTCCGGTCTTGGAACTGATCTTTATGTCTCTTTGGTTGAAGATCATATCTGGGTCGGCGGCGGCTGTACGACGCCGGATGGTGTCTTCTTTGATCCGAACATGCCGACTGAAGAGTGCTTCTGCATGCCTCTAAAGACCGGTGTCAATGGCAAGGTCGTTGCCTCCAAGCCGCTAAGCTACAACGGCAAGGTCATCGAAGATTTCTGGTTTAGCTTTGAAAACGGAAAGGTCGTCGACTTTGACGCAAAGAAGGAAAAGGAAGCTTTGAAGCAATTGCTCGAATTTGATGAAGGCTCATCCTACTTGGGAGAGGTTGCCTTAGTCCCATATGATTCCCCGGTCTCTAAGTCCGGTATTCTGTTCTTTGATACCCTATACGATGAAAATGCGGCCTGCCACCTGGCTTTGGGCAGACCTTATCCGGAAAATATCAAGGGTGGCGAGCAGATGTCCAAGGAAGAACTGTTGTCTCATGGCGCCAATGATTCCCTCCAGCATGAAGACTTCATGTTCGGTACCAAGGACATGGAGATCGACGGCTACACCAAGGACGGAAAGATCATCCCGATCTTTAGAGAAGGGAACTTCGTCTTCTGATGAAGAAGATCGCGCCTATGCTGGTGCTGATCGCAGCCACTTTGTGGGGAAGCAATGGCGTCTTCGTCAATCTTCTGAAAGACTCCGGCTTCTCTCCCATTCAAAGGACTTCGATCCGTATGGTCATCGCGGTCCTGCTGGAAGCCCTGATACTGTTTTGCACATCCAGGGAAAGCTTTAAGATCGACAAAAAAGGCTTTTTCTGGTCGATGCTGACGGGGATCTTTGGCATGTATCTGTTCCTGGTCTTATACACCTTAAGTATTGCCAGGGTCGGTATGGCGGTGGCCGGTGTGCTGATCTATCTGATGCCGGGCCTGGTCATGGCGTACAGCTGCATCTTTGAAAAAGAGAAGTTCACTTTATATAAAGGTGTTGCCTTAGCCTTCAACCTGGTCGGCTGTGCCTTGGTTTCCGGCATCGCCTCAGGCGGAATGAGCGATCCTCTGGGGATCCTGTTTGGCTTATTGGCGGCCTTGTTTTACGCTTTCAACAACATTGCGGTGGGCTCAAAACTCAAGAAGTATTCGGCGACTACCAAGATGTTCTATCCGGCTTTAGGGGCTGGACTTTGTGCATTGATCTATCTTGTGGTCTTTACGGATGTTTCCGAAAGTATGAGGATCGTCTTGTCGAATGGCAAGATCCTTGCGATCTTTGTCTTATGGGCGATCTGCTGTTCGATCGCGACCTACTATTGTTTCAATACCGCGATCGCCTACATGCCGATCTCTTCCGCAAGCCTGCTCTCAACGTTTGAACCGGTTGCGGCAGTTTTGTTTGGCGTGTTCCTGTTTCATGAATCACTGGATCTGTTTGGGATCCTCGGCGTCATACTGGTCATCGTTTCATTGATCATCGCCGAATCGAAAAAATAAGGAGTCAGAAAAATGAATGAAGTATTGATCGTTGTGGATATGCAGAATGATTTTATCGATGGAAGCCTTGGAACAAAGGAAGCGGAAGCGATCGTTGAACATGTCGTCGAAGCGATCGATCGCTTTGAAGGATCTGTCATCGCGACAAGAGATACCCATCCTGAAAGTTATCTCTCCAGCAGAGAAGGCCGTTTTCTGCCGGTTGAACACTGCATCAAAGACAGCGATGGATGGAAGATCCGTAAAGAAGTTGAAAAAGCATTAAAGAAAAAGGATGCATTGATCATCGACAAGCCGACCTTCGGCTCGGAGAAGCTCGTGGAGGTCTTAAAGGAAATGGATCAGAAGCAGCCGATCGATCAAATTACGCTGTTTGGCTTATGCACGGATATCTGTGTGGTCTCCAATGCATTATTAGTCAAAGCAGCCTTCCCGGAACTTGATATCAGGGTCTTGAAAGACTGCTGTGCCGGCGTTACGCCGGAGAGCCATGAGGCAGCTTTGACGACCATGAAAATGTGTCAGATCGAAGTCCTGTAAAAGTCGTGTAAAGCGGTTGACAAGCCGATAAAATCTTTGATATTCTTTTACAAGAAAATTAAGGATTCTCAGCACATTTGATGCACTAAAACAGGAGAAAGCTATGAAAGTGAAAGCCAGCTTATTCAAAATAAGACCAAGCAAAATACTCGATGGCGATGTTGTCTCCATTAGTGTCCCTGATTCTTCTGATAAAGGTGATTATATTATTTTTCCCGGTTTCTGTGATGTACATGTTCATCTCAGGGAACCGGGTTTTTCTTATAAGGAAACCATTGAAACAGGGACTCTGGCAGCAGCACATGGAGGCTATACGACGATCTGTCCGATGCCCAATCTCAAACCGGTCCCGGACGATTATGAACATCTGAAACAAGAACTCGATCTGATCAAAGAAGAAGCGCAGATCGATGTGATCCCCTATGGCTCCTGTACGGTCAACGAGGAAGGAAAGCAGATCGCAAAGCTTGAAGAGATGGCCGATCATGTCTGTGCATTCTCGGATGATGGTAAGGGCATACAGGAAGAAGCCATGATGAAACAAGTCATGGAAAAGGCAAAAAGCTTAAACAAGATCGTGGCAGCCCATTGCGAGGTCAATGAACTCCTGCATGGAGGCTATATCCACGATGGCGTATATGCCAGAGAACATGGCCACAAAGGCATCTGCAGCGAAAGCGAATGGAAAGAGATCGAGCGTGACGTCAGGATCGCAAAGGAAACAGGCTGCAGCTACCATGTCTGCCACATCTCGACCAAGGAAAGCGTTGAGATCATCCGACAGGCCAAGAAGGAAGGCATCGATGTGACCTGCGAGACGGCACCGCACTACCTGGTCATGAATGAAAATGATCTTGAAGAATCCGGCGATTTCAAGATGAACCCGCCGCTCAGAAGCATCGAAGACCAGAAAGCTTTGCTTGAAGGCATCAAGGATGGGACCATCGATATGATCGCGACCGACCATGCCCCGCACATTGCGGAAGAAAAAGCGAAAGGTCTCAAAGATTCGGCCTTTGGCATCGTGGGCCTGGAAACAGCGTTCCCGCTGTTATATACAAAGCTTGTCAAAACAGGCTTCATCACTCTGGAGAAGCTGATCGAACTGCTCAATGACAATCCACGAAAACGCTTTGGACTGCAGCAGAATGATTCCTATTGTATCTGGGATCTGAATGTGAAATATACGATCGACCCTCAAGACTTCTTATCCAAGGGGAAAGCCACGCCGTTTAAGGGCGTGGAAGTTTATGGAAGATGCATCAAAACGGTCTGCAACGGAAAGACTGTTTACGAATACAAGGGAGAATAGCCATGGCTAAAAGAACGGACATCAAAAAAGTACTCATCATCGGCAGCGGACCGATCGTCATCGGTCAGGCTGCAGAATTTGACTATGCAGGAACGCAAGCCTGCCTCGCCTTAAAGGAAGAAGGCTACCAGGTCATCTTATGCAATTCCAATCCGGCGACCATCATGACCGATGTGTCGATGGCAGATAAAGTCTACATGGAACCATTGAACCTGGAATTCATCGCCAAGATCCTGCGCTACGAAAGACCAGACGCCATCGTTCCGGGCATCGGCGGACAGAC
>DESX01000042.1:0-25607 GCA_002362065.1 Solobacterium sp. UBA3303 | reverse complement strand
TCGGCGGACAGACCGGTCTGAACCTGGCAGTACAGTTAGACAAGAAGGGCGTTCTGAAGGAGTGCGGTGTCAGGCTTTTAGGTACACCGAGGGAATCCATCGAAAAGGCCGAAGACAGGGAACTGTTCAAGGAAATGTGCATGGAGATCGGTGAACCGGTCATCCCTTCCAAGATCACTTACGACATTGAAGAGGCCAAGGCAGCTGCCCTGGAGATCGGTTATCCGGTCGTCTTAAGACCTGCCTTTACACTTGGCGGCACAGGCGGTGGTTTTGCCTACGATGAAGAAGAACTCGTACAGATCGCGACCGGCGGCTTCAAAGCTTCCCCAGTCCACCAGGTCCTGGTTGAAAAGAGCGTCAAGGGCTATAAAGAGATCGAATTTGAAGTCATGCGTGATTCAAATGATCATTGCATCACGATCTGCGGCATGGAGAACGTCGATCCGGTCGGTGTTCATACCGGTGACTCGATGGTCGTTGCGCCGATCCTGTCTTTGAATGAACATGATCTGAAGATGCTGAATGATTCCGCCATCAAGATCATCCGTGCTCTGAAGGTGGAAGGCGGCTGTAACGTACAGTTCGCACTGAACCCTCAAAACAGCGAATACTTCCTGATCGAAGTCAACCCGCGTGTCTCCCGCTCCTCTGCCTTAGCTTCCAAGGCCAGTGGTTATCCGATCGCGCGAGTCTCCGCCAAGATCGCTCTGGGCATGACGCTTGAAGAGATCGAAGTTGCCGGAACGACAGCCGACAAGGAACCAAGCCTCGATTACATCGTTGCCAAGTTCCCGCGCTTCCCGTTTGACAAGTTCCCGACAACGCCGAATATCCTGGGCACACAGATGAAGGCGACCGGTGAAGTCATGGGCATCGGATCGAATCTCGAAGAATGCATCTTAAAGTCCGTACGTTCTCTCGAGATCGGCGTTTGCCACCTGCATCTTGAAAAGTTTGATTCCTACAGTGATGAGCAGCTGCTGGATTATCTTGGGGAGTCCCGCTCCGATGGCATCTTTGCCTTAAGTGAAGCGATCCGCAGACACATCGATCTGGATCGCCTGCATGAGATCACGATGATCACGAAACTCTTCCTGGAATCGATACAGAAGATCATCCTCATGGAAGAAGAACTCAAGGCCAACGTCAATGACGTGAATGTCTTAAAAAGAGCCAAAGTCATGGGCTTTGGCGATAAATACATCGCAAAACTCTGGAACCTCAAGGAGATCGAGGTCTATGAGAAGCGTCTGAAAAACAAGATCGTTCCGATCTTCAAGATGATCGATACTCTGCATTCGGGCAAATACATCGCCTACCATTATTCTTCCTATACGGGAAGCAATGAATCAAGGCTCACCGATCGCAAGAAGATCGTTGTCTTAGGTGCCGGTCCGATCCGTATCGGCCAGGGTGTCGAATTCGACTACTCTTCCGTCCATGCGGTACAGACCATCCGCAAGAACGGCTATGAGGCCATCATCATCAACTCCAACCCGGAGACCGTATCCACAGACTATACGACCTCCGACAAATTATACTTTGAACCTTTGACACCGGAAGATGTCATGAACGTCATCAACTTCGAAAAACCGGAAGGCGTCATCGTCTCCTTAGGCGGCCAGACCGCAGTCAACCTCGCAGAGCCGCTGCATGAGCGTGGTGTAAAGATCATCGGCACGGATTGTGAAGGCATCGAGCGGGCAGAAGACCGCGGCAGCTTCGAAAGGATCATGGAAGAGCTCGGCATCCCGCAGCCGCAGGGCAGAGCCGTCACCAATATCGAAGACGGCATCAAAACGGCGGAAGAGATCGGCTATCCGGTGCTGGTACGTCCAAGCTATGTCTTAGGCGGCAGGGCGATGCAGATCGTCGGCAACGAAGAACAATTGAAGACTTATCTGAAGTCAGCTGCTGCGATCGATGAAGAAAAACCAGTCCTGGTCGATCACTACATCCAGGGCAAGGAAGTTGAGATCGATGGTATCTGCGATGGCCGCGACGTCTTTGTCGGCGGTATCATGGAACTCGTCGAACGTACAGGTGTTCACTCGGGCGACTCGATCAGCGTCTATCCGGCCTTCACGATCTCCGACAAGGTCAAGGGAAAGATCCTGGAATACTCCAAGAAACTCGGCCTTGGCATCGGCATCATCGGCTTATTCAATATTCAGTTCATCGTCGACAAGAACGACGATGTCTACGTCATCGAAGTCAATCCGCGTTCCTCAAGAACGGTACCGTTCCTTTCCAAGGCGACGGGCCTGCCGCTGGCGGATATCGCAACGGAAGTCATGCTGGGCAGAAGCTTAAAGGAACAGGGCATCTTTGATCTTTACAGGGAAGAAAAGAAGCGCTACTACGTCAAAGTGCCTGTATTCTCCTTCAACAAGATCAAGGGCTTAGATGCATACCTTTCTCCGGAGATGAAATCGACCGGCGAAGCGATCGGCTATGATGACAAGCTCAACCGTGCACTCTATAAGGCATTGCAGGCTTCGGGCATGAACTTAAAGAACTACGGCACCGTCTTTGTGACGATCGCCGATTCGGACAAGGAAGAAGCCCTTCCGCTCATCCGGCGCTTCTATAACCTCGGCTTCAACATCGAAGCCACCAGAGGTACGGCACGCTTCTTAAAGGAAAACGGCATCCGCACCAGGACCTTGCAGAAGATCTCGGTGAATGACGATATCCCGAATTCGATCTCACAGGGCCATGTCGCCTACGTCGTCTCGACCAGGGATATTTATTCCGAAGATGAATTGAACGATGGCATCGCGATCCGTCTCTGTGCCATCGAAAACGACACCAACGTCTTCACTTCACTCGATACGGTAAAGGCGTTACTGGATGTACTGGAAGAGATCACATTGAAGGTCTCGGTGATCAACGCATAATATGAAACAGGGAATATTTGAGATCAAAGAAAACAAGCAGATCGCTTTAAATACCTATCGGCTGAAACTCAAGGGCGAAGGATCAAATGATCTGAAGCCCGGTCAGTTTGTCAACATCAAGCTCGAGCCTTACTTTTTAAGAAGGCCGATCTCGATCTGTGACGTCAACGACGATGTGCTCACACTCATCTACAAGGCGGTCGGAGATGGAACAAAGACGCTTTCCAAAATGAAGGAAGGAAGTCTTGATCTGCTGATCGGGCTGGGCAATGGCTACGACCTGTCAAAAAGTGAAGGAAAGCCATTGCTGATCGGTGGTGGCGCAGGCATCCCGCCGCTCTACTTCCTGGCGAAGCAGTTAAGAGATCAGGGAAAGAAAGTTTCCGTGATCTTAGGCTTCAACAAGAAGGAAGAGATCTTCATGGAAGAGGACTTCAAAGCGCTTGGCTGCAAGGTCATCGTGACGACGGCGGATGGTTCCTATGGAATCAAAGGCTTTGTTTCTGATGCGATGAAGGATATGGACTACACTTACTTTTATACCTGCGGACCGCTGCCGATGTTGAAGGCTGTCTATGGATTATGCAGGACAGAAGGCGAGTTCTCCTTTGAAGAAAGGATGGGATGTGGCTTTGGCGCATGCATGGGCTGTTCCATCAAAGTCAAGGATGGCTACAAGCGCGTCTGCAAGGAAGGACCGGTCTTTGAAAGAAAGGAGATCCTATGGCAAGAATAGATGTGGATCTGTGCGGTGTGCATCTCGACAATCCGGTCATACCGGCCAGCGGAACCTTTGGCTATGGCTATGAGTTCGCTGACCTCTATGACATCGATGTCTTAGGCTCCCTGGCGTTCAAGACGACGACTTTGAATCCGCGCTATGGAAATCCCGTACCGCGTATTGCCGAAACCGCTTCGGGCATGCTGAACGCGATCGGACTGCAGAACCCGGGTGTCGATAAAGTCATCGATGAGGAACTTCCGAAACTGAGGAACTGTTTCCACAAACCGATCGTTGCCAATATCTCCGGCTTTTCGATCGATGAATACAAAGAAGTTGCAAGCAGGATATCGAAGGAAGACCAGATCGGCTTCATCGAAGTCAATGTCAGCTGTCCGAATGTCTCGGGCGGCGGTATCCACTTTGGAAGCGACCCGACACTGGCCAAAGAAGTCACAAAGGCAGTCAAGGAAGTCTCCGACAAGCCGGTCTTCATCAAGCTGTCACCGAATGTGACCGACATCGTATCGATCGCAAAGGCCTGCGAAGAAGGCGGTGCCGATGGAATAAGTCTTATCAATACATTAATTGGCATGCGCATCGACATACGCAGAAGAACGCCGATCATCAAAAACGTGACCGGTGGACTCAGCGGACCGGCAATCTTCCCGGTCGCCTTACGCATGGTCTATCAGGTCGCACACAATGTCAATATACCGGTCATCGGTTTGGGCGGTATCTCAAAGGCAGAGGATGTCGTTGAGATGATGCTGGCGGGAGCAAGTGCCGTTGAGATCGGTGCAGCCAATTTCACCGATCCGTTTATCTGCAAGAAGATCATAGAAGAACTGCCTGGCTTATTGGACAGCTTAGGCGTCAGAGATATCAAAGAGATCATAGGAGGATGCAAGTAATGGGAAAAGATGTGATCATAGCCTGTGACTTTTCTTCGAAGGAAGAAGTCCTTGGCTTCTTGGACAGGTTTGAAGGAAGAAAACCGTTCGTCAAGATCGGCATGGAGCTCTTCTATGCCGAAGGACCGCAGATCGTAAGAGAGATCAAGGAAAGAGGACATAAGATCTTCCTGGATCTGAAACTGCACGATATCCCGAACACCGTCAAAAAGGCGATGCGGGTATTGAGCAGGCTCGATGTCGATATGGTCAACCTGCATGCGGCAGGCACGACCGTTATGATGAAGGAAGCGCTCGAAGGCCTTAAGAGAGAAGATGGCACAAGACCTTTATTGATCGCAGTGACCCAGCTCACTTCGACCGATCAGGAAGCGATGGAAAAAGACCTGCTGATCGAAAAGCCGATCGATGAAGTCGTCATGCATTACGCAAAGACAGCCAAAGAGGCAGGACTTGATGGCGTCGTCTGTTCGCCGTTAGAGGCAGGCAAGGTCCATGATGTCTGCGGCTCTTCGTTCCTGACGGTAACGCCAGGCGTCCGTTTTGCGGAAAGCGATCATGGCGATCAGAAACGAGTCATGACGCCGGCTGAGGCCAACCGCATCGGTTCGGATTACATCGTCATGGGAAGACCGATCACCTCAGCGGAAGATCCGGTCGCGGCATATGAGCGTGCATTAAAAGAATTTTGTGAATAAGGAGTTGAAGATGAAAGAACAGATCGCAAAGGATCTTCTCAAGATCAAAGCAGTATTTTTAAGACCAGATGAGCCATTCATCTGGGCAAGCGGCATCAAAAGTCCGATCTATTGTGACAACCGTCTGACACTTTCCGATGTTGATGTCAGAAACGATGTTGAAAACAGTTTTGCGAAACTGATCAAGGAAAAATACCCGGAAGCGGAAGCTCTCATGGGTACTTCCACAGCCGGTATCGCTCATGCGGCGATCTCCGCACATCTGCTGGGTCTGCCGATGGGCTATGTACGCTCCTCCAATAAGGACCATGGAAGACAAAACCGCATCGAAGGAAAGCTTGAAGCGGGTGAAAAAGTCGTTGTTGTGGAAGATCTGATCTCCACCGGAGGCAGCGTCATCGATGTCGTCGAGGCTTTAAGAGAAGCCGGCGCGGAAGTCTTAGGTGTCGTATCGATCTTCACCTATGGCATGAAGAAGGGCCTCGACAGGCTCAAGGAAGCAAACGTTGAAAATACGTCCCTTTGCGATCTTGATGCCTTATTGAAGGTCGCTGTACAGACGGGTTATATCAGAGAAGAAGATGAATCCAGAATATTGAAGTTCAGAGATAACCCGAGTGATGAGAGCTGGATCAAAGGAGAATAATGAGACATCTGATCGACATACTGGATCTCTCGAAAGAAGAGATCGATGAGCTGTGTGAAACAGCGACAGACATCATCAACGATCCGGATAAATACAACGAAGTCTGCAAGCACAAGATCCTGGCAACACTGTTCTTTGAACCGTCCACCAGGACAAGGCTTTCGTTTGAAAGTGCGATGCTGTCTTTGGGCGGCGAAGTCCTTGGCTTCTCGGAAGCCCAGTCTTCTTCGGCTGCCAAAGGCGAAAGTGTCGCCGATACCGTGAGAACAGTCAGCTGCTATTCCGACATCATCGCAATGCGCCATCCAAAGGAAGGTGCACCATTCGTGGCTTCCCGTGTTGCCGAAGTTCCGATCATCAATGCTGGCGATGGCGGTCACAACCACCCGACTCAGACCCTGACCGACTTGCTGACGATTCACAGGGAAAAGGGAAGATTCGATGATCTGACGATCGGCGTCTGCGGTGACCTGAAATTCGGCCGTACCGTCCATTCTCTGATCGCTGCGATGTCAAGATACAAGAACATCAAATTCGTTCTGATCTCGCCAGACGAGCTCAAGCTTCCTTCCTACGTCAAAAAAGACATCATGCAGAAAAACGGCATGGAATACTATGAGACAAGAGATCTTTTAGAAAAGATGGGTGAGCTTGATATCTTATATATGACCAGAGTTCAAAGGGAACGCTTCTTCAACGAAGAAGATTACCTGCGCTTAAAGGATTCCTACATCCTGACATTGGACAAGCTTGAGACCGCAAAGAAAGATCTGACCATCATGCATCCGCTGCCACGTGTCAACGAGATCGCAACGGAAGTCGATACCGATCCTAGGGCAAGGTATTTTGCCCAGGTCCGCAATGGCCGTTATATCCGTATGGCCCTGATATTGAAGTTATTGAAGGAGGCAGAAAATGAACATTGATTCGATCGTCAATGGTGTGGTCATCGATCACATCTCCGCCGGCAAGGCGATGAAACTCTATGAACTGCTCGGACTTGAAAAGCTGGATTGTTCCGTTGCCATAATCAAGAATGTCCATTCCAACCGCATGGGCAAGAAGGACATCATCAAGATCGATGCGGATGTACCGGTCGATTTCGATCTGATCGGCTATGTCGATCCGGACTGCACGATCAACATCATCAAAAATGAGAAGCTGATCGAAAAAAAGACGATCTCTTTGCCTGAAGAGCTTCACAACGTCATCTTCTGCAAGAATCCGCGCTGCATCACATCCGTGGAACGGGGACTTGAGCACGTCTTCAAACTGACGGATAAGAAAAACAAGATCTACCGCTGCATCTATTGTGAGACCAAGGCAGAACAGGTCTTATAAATAAAATTGAGAGCCCTGCTTAGTGCGGGGCTTTTTTTGAGGTTTTGAGCTATCAGGTCCGTTTTTTGATATGATGTAAGGGAAGATGAGCGAGATCGAAGAGAAAGACAATAAGCTGGTCGTAAACTTTTTCGGTTCCTTTTCCATGAGTTACAACGGAAGGACCATCACCGACAAGTCCAAAAACAATGAGAACCAGTTCAATTACCTGATGCAGCTGATGACCCATTACAGAAAAGAGGGTGTCAACCGCAACACGCTTTTGAATGCGCTTTTTTCCGGCAGGGACCTGCACAACCCGAATCACGCCATCCATTCGGTCATGTACAACGCCAAAAAGAGGCTGCAGTCTTATGGCCTTCCGAAAGTCAATTACTTTGTGGCAAAGGAAGGAAAATACTACTGGACCAAGGAAGTGGAGATCGTTGAAGATGTCGGTATCTTTGAAGATCTCATCGAGATGGCCGACAAGGAAGAAGATATCGACTACAAGATCGCACTTCTCGAAGAAGCGATCTATGTCTATCAGGGAGATTTTCTGGAAAACCAGATCGGCCTTAACTGGATCACGAGGGAAAACTGGCGCTACCGCAAGGTCTTTGTGGAAACGGTCAATCTCTTGTCATCATTGATGGCGGAAAAGGGAAGATACGATGCGATGGAACGTCTGGGCCTCTATGCCGCAAAGATTCAGCCATTCTCCGACTGGGAGACGCTGACGATGGAAGCCTACATCTCTTCCGGCAATATCGAAAAAGCGTATCAGCTCTTTGATGATACGATCGATCTCTATCTGCACCAGCAGGGCATCAAGCCATCCAATAAGATGTTTGAGCTGATCAACCGCCTGGGTGAACAGTTTGAACACTCCTCCGGTTCGCTCAATGAGATACAGGACCATCTCAAGGAGAAGCAGGAGGTCTATGGCGGCTACAACTGTTCCTATCCGGTCTTCCATGGCATCTACCAGGCGATCACCCGCATCTCGGAACGCAGCGGCCAGATGATCTACCTGATGTTATGTACGATCGTCGATACCAAGGGCAATGCCCTGACCAAGGGTGAAAAGCTCGATGAGCTCTCGCCTCGCTTAGAAGAAGCGATCCGTTCGACGATCCGTCGTTCCGATATCATGAACAAATACAACAAGGGACAGTTCCTCGTCCTATTGATGAATACGACGATGGAAAACTGTCAGATCATACA
Source organism: Solobacterium sp. UBA3303 (assembly GCA_002362065.1). Classification (GTDB taxonomy): domain Bacteria; phylum Bacillota_I; class Bacilli_A; order Erysipelotrichales; family Erysipelotrichaceae; genus Colivicinus. Next base: position 17,178 of record DESX01000042.1, on the reverse strand, counting down.
GAAGAGGATCGATCAGAAATTCATGATCAACCGCCAGCGTATCTCTGTGCGCTATTACGTCAATCCTCTATGGTAGGTGAATCATGGCAACACAATGTTATTTAGGCATACCCAATGCCGTCGTCTTATGCATCGATTCTTATAAGGAGAACATTGCCGGACGCTTTTATCACCACTTCAATAAGGATCCGGAAACATATGAAAGTGTACTCGATCTGCTTATGCAGATGGAGGATCTCTACGACCGGATGCGCTTCCCGTTTCCGGGAAACAATGAACGCCACTTTATCGAAAGAAAGGAAAACTATATGAGCGAAGAAATGACAAGAGTCTTAGAAGATAATGAGATGCTGCAGATGCATGGCGATCTTGGCACCTTCATCATCCGTGTACAGCACCGCCAGAATTCCTCGTGGCAGGGCAGGATCACCTGGGTCGAACAGGATAAGACCTTGTATTTCCGTTCCGTCTGGGAGATGATGAAACTCATCGAAGAGGCGATGGCTGATTACAAGGAAGAAGAGACGGAAACGCCGACCTGGAAAGAAGAATAAGACATAAGAAAAGCCCTCGTGATCGAGGGCAGTTCTTTTTTTGATTATTTAAGGGGATAAATATATACGATACAACTAATTATAGGGGGCTAGTATCGACAAGGCCTCACTTCCTTGCATCTAAATAGTACTAAATTTCTGTATCAGGAATTTGTGTGAATTATGTTAAATTATGTTAAATGGTCACCGGTCATACAAAAGTACGATGAACATCATAAAGCAGCGGTCGAAAGATCGCTTTTGTTTTGGATAAAAGGCACACTTACAATTTCATCATAGCCTAAAATCGTCATAATCTATAAAAAAATAATATAAAAACCCTTCATATGACTGTTTTTAGACAGATTATTATAGAAGATTAAATCTAATATACAGTTACAGGAGGAAAACTCCTATGAAGAAAACTTCAACATGCCGGCAGCCGATGTCATCATCAAAGGCTCCTATGAGATCAGCAAATACAAGGCCACCTGGTTAAACGAAAACGGCAGCATCCTTGAAGAAGACTTGGAAGTCGAATACGGAAGCATGCCTTCATACGATGGCGAAACACCTCTGAAAAAGGCTGACAGCAGATACACTTACAAATTCGAAAACTGGACTCCTGAGATCAGGGAAGTCAGTGAAGACACAACATACACTGCAGCATTCAAAGCTGCAGCTATCCCGGTAGTCTACGAGGAACAGCCTCAGGATCCGGAGCCGACTGTACCAGTTTCCCCTAGACCTGCCCTTCCGGAAGAAGAACCGGTCGTCGAGGTCGCAGAAGCTCCGGCTCCTCTGGCAGAACCTGAAAGTGAAAATATCGAAGAAATGACGATGATCATCGAGGATATGGAAGTTCCGCAGGCCGAGATCAGGACCTGGGCATTATACAACCTGATCGCGATGCTGATAACGATACTCATCTCCCTAGGCATGGCCATCAGTTTCTTCACAAAGAAAAAAGAAGAGGAAGAAGAAAAGCAAGATTACGAAGAAGAAGACGAAAAAAACAAGTCTAAGAAGTCAAAGTTCTTAGGACTGATCGTCGCGATCGTATCGATCATCCTCTTCATCCTCACCGAAGATCTTACAGCGGTGATGGCATTAAAAGACAGATACACGTTATTGATGATCGCCATAGCATTGTTCAATCTGGTCCTGGCGTTCATCACGCGAAACAGGAAAAAAGGAAAGAAAGGAGGAAGAAGAAGAGCTTCAGCAGATCGAAGCTTAGAATGAAAAAAATTATCTATATAAAAGGTGATCCGAAAGATCATCTTTTATTATGTGGGGATTTCTACTATAATGATTTCATTAGTCACTTTTTGACAGAGGATGCAACATGAACATTAAAACAGCTATCCGGCTGATCGCAGTCGGGTTTATATTCACTTTAGTTAACGTCAACGTGACGATCGACGCTTCACAGATCAACTTCACACCGGATTTCATCGGCTGGATACTGATCTGCTATGCCTGCACGAAGTTAGGCGATTATATCAAAGGGAAAGCCTATTTCATGATCGGTGCGATCTTACTGGCGATCATTGATATCGCGATCCTGGTCGTGGGGATCTTCTTCCCGAAATTCGACCTGACGTGGTATACAAGCGGCGCATCCCTGTTATCCGTGATCTATATCTTCCTCATGCTGGGACTGCTGGAAAAGATCGGAAAAGACAAGGAGTACTCCGATACCGCTTCGATCCGCATACTGAAGTATGTCTATCTGACCGTCTTCTGTATCTTCCAGGCACTCGCTTTTGCCTCAGACCTGATCCCGATCGAGATCCTCAAAGTCCTCATCAGCATATCCGGTGGCGCAGCATTGATCACCGCGCTGATCACCGCCTACGTCTTAGTCAAGATGTCCTTGCTGATCGACTAGGAAATAATGAATTGTCACAAAGCCGGGAAACCGGCTTTTTGTGTGGCTTTTCATAATATAATGGAAGTGTAGAAAACAAAAAAACATAATAAAGGAGGCACAAATGAAGATCTTGAATAAGATCCTGCTATGCCTGATGGTATTTTTCCTATTTGGCTGTACAGGGAAGAAAGAAGAAACAACACAAGAGATGGATCTTGGCGGCAAGACGTTTTATGATACATCAGATCTGCACAAGGTCCCTTCGAAAGTCTGGTTTGGCAAAGACGGCAGTTTCGTTCTGACGGATGATTTTACGGAAGGCTATGACGAGATGAACGGTTCCTATAAGGTCGATCAGGGTGTCATCACGCTGAGCGTTGAAAACGGCGGAGGCAATAAGTATTCCAAGATCATTTTCGAAACAAAGGATGAGGAAACGATCGTTTTAAGAACGAACCTGCTTGGTTCAAAAAATACGGCTGTCTATTCGATCCATGAACCAAAAGTTGAGATCAAGGAAGAAGAGACAGCGGTCGTTGATGAAACACCGATGAATGTCTTTAAGATCTATTACAATGCCACCCAGAAACTGGGAAAGGATGCATCCTGCCTGGAATTACACAATGACGGATCCTTCAATTTCTATGAAAACAACGGCAAGGAAAAGCTGACGATCAACGGACTTTATGGCAAAGAAGGAGACTATTACATGTTCTCCAACTTCCCGGAGTTTGAAGGAAGCAAGGGTTCCAAGATCTACAATTTTGAATTTAAGATCGTAAATGAGGATACGCTGATCCTGCAGGAAGATCTTCTCGATTCAAGGGCATATGACACCTTTACGACTGATGGGACGATCAACGTGACTGCGGCAAGTGAGGAAGATCCGTTCAAGGACAGCTTCAAGACGACGACCTGGACGCATGCGAAGATCCCTGATGTGGCAGATATCTATCATCCTTCGATCACCATCGCTTCAGACTATTCCTTCAAGTTTACCGAAAACTGCTACTCCGGCATGGCGGAGATCTCCGGCTATTGCCAGAAGACGGATACCGGCTGGGCTTGCGATATCCTCGACAATTCCAAAATGAAGGGCTTCAAAGGGGATGATGCCAAGACGCTGATCTTTGAACAGGATGAAAAGGGAAACCTGATCCTGAAAACGGATCTTTGCATGTCCTTGTCGGGTGACGCCTTCATAAAATAAGACCTTCCATAGGGAAGGTCAGTAAGAGATCTGATAGCCTCTTGAATAGGCGGTCTCATCGCTGTATGCGTAGAGGCCGTCTTTTTTGATGATCTTTGGAACATCGATCGGAAGTTTTCCCTGCGGAGCCTGATCACCATACATCACCAGCATCGCCGCAATGAGATTTGGCGGGAAGCCCTTCATGTCTTCCTCGATCAGTGCCGGGATAAAGGACATGCCAGTCGCGTAGTAACAGGCAAGTATCGCATCACTATCGTAGCGGTCAAGATCGTAAGGCAGCTGGGAAGAAAGGACGATCGTCTTGATATCTTCCTTTTTCCCGTATTCGATGCAGCGATCGATGATGTAGGACTCGATGCCGTTGAGATCACTTTCATCATACAAAGACGAGATCAGTATGAGCTTGTCTTTATTCTTTAATTCCGGAAGGATATTGTTTCTGAAATCCTTTGCGCTTGTCTCATCGCCATAGTAAACGATCTCAAGATCTTCTTCCTTGTCCAGAAGTCCTTTTTCCAGAAGCAGCTTCTTTGTATAAGCCAGGGAATTGATCTGTGTGCGATATGGTGCCAGGACCAACACTTTTTCATCTTTTTGAATCGGCAGAGCTTCATCGTTTGTGATCAATGTGATCACCTTTTCGGCTATGTCCATTTCGATCGCACGATGTTCCCTGGAGCCGACATCGTAGGTCTCTTCATTTTCGCTCTTGTCAAAGAGTCCTCGTTCCTTTTTCAGGGTGATGATGCGCCGTAAGGATTCATCGATCCTCTCTTCCGTGATCTTTCCTTCCTTGACGAGGTTGCAGATGGCGGTGACGTAGTTTTCCAGTTCCTTCATATATAAGGAGACGCTTTTCTGATCAGCCACAGGTATTAACAACATGTCCGCACCGGCATTGATCGCATATTCGATAGTCTCTGTTTTATGGAAATACTTGGTGATCGCATCCATGGCAAGCGAGTCGGTGACGATGACTTTGTCAAAGCCAAGTTCCTCTCTTAAGATCTCCGTGAGGAATTTATGGGAGAGGGTCGCCGGCAGGTAAATGCCGTTATGGGTTTCCGTTTCGATATTCGGGTATTGTATGTGGGCGGACATGATCATATCGCAGCCTGCTTCGATGCCCGCTTTAAACGGGATCAGTTCAAAGTTAAGTATCTCTTCGTAAGATTTATGAATGGATGGCAGACCGCTGTGGGAATCCGTATCGGTATCCCCATGTCCCGGGAAGTGCTTTAGTGATGAGATGATGCCATGTTCATGCAAGGCATCGATGAACGGTTTCGTCATCGAGGCAACGATCTGCGGATCATCCGAATAGGAACGGATGCCAATGACCGGGTTGTTGGGATTGGAGTTGATGTCAACGACCGGCGCAAAATCGGTGTTGATGCCAAGATCCTTCAGTTCATCGCCAAGAACGGAGGCATATCTGGTGATATCTTCTGTGGAGCCTGCGGCACCAAGAGCCATGTTTCCCGGCATGAAGGTGCCGAAGCTGATGCGGCGCACATTGCCGCCTTCCTGGTCCGCACAGACAAGAAGCGGAACGGGATTGTTTTCGTCATTGGCTGCTTTGAGATCTTCGATCAGCTTCAGTGACTGGTCTTTTTCTTCGATGTTGCCGGCAAACAGGATGACGCCGCCAAAGCCATATTCTTTGATCAGTTCTTGGATCTCAGGGGTCAGGGATGTCAGATAAGCGAAATCGGAAGACGAGCGGTAATAGCTGTAACGAAAAGAGGGGATCAGAAGCTGTGCCGCCTTCTGGCGCAGGCTCATCTGATCAATGATCTTTTCTGTCTCATCTCTGGATGATCTGTTGCAGGATGTCATCGTGATACACATAAGTACAATACATATGGAAATGAAAAACTTCTTCATACTTTCATTGTAGCCAAAAAAAGGAGTGCAGGCACTCCTTAAGACCGATATACATTCTTTCCATTCAGATAGGTCGCAAGGACTCTGATCTGATGAATATGCTTCGGATCAACGGTGAATGGGTCTTCTTCAAGGACCACGAAGTCGGTCAGATAGCCTTCCTTGATCAGTCCCTTGTAAGATTCTTCAAAGCTGCCCTTTGCGGAAGCGATCGTGAAGGAATCGATGGCTTCCTTGACAGAGAAGGCCTGATCTTCAAGATACGGGCCGGTCCCGTCGATCGATGTCCTTGTGACAGCGCACTGTATGCCTTTCAAGGCGTCCGGCAGTTCGACCGGTGCATCGGAACCATTGGACACGGTCAGGCCGCCATCTTTCAATGTTTTCCAGCTGTAGCTTGTGGAAGCCAAGTCCTTGCCGACTCTTTGTTCGACGATGTGATTGTCGTAATCGAGGAAGATCGATTGTGCATAAATATGCGTTTTTAAACGGATCATGCGCTCGAGCTGATCCTTCCTTGAGATCTGACAGTGCACGATACCATGTCTGTGGTCTTGCCTTGGATAATTATTCAATGCGTTCTCGATGGCATTGAGGACCTTGTCGAGGCAGGCATCGCCGATCGCGTGTACGGCAACGGAAATCTCGTGCTTATTGGCATAGTCGATCATCTCATTGAACTGTTCATCCGTAAATAAGGAAAAGCCTGTCATTGAAGGATCATCGGCATAAGGTCTTGAAAGATGCGCGGTGCGGCCACCTAAAGAGCCATCGCCAAGCAGTTTCAGAGGCCCGATCTTAAACATATTATCGCCAACGCCTGTGACATTGCCTGTTTCCACGAAGCGGCTGAATTCCTTGAGGTCGGTGAAATTGGACTGTTCAAAGACACGTACGCTGAGTTTTCCTTCGTCAATGAGTTCTCTGTAGGCTTCATTGACCACTTCAAACGGGATCTCCCGATAGACGCAATAGTCATCGCTCTGGCAGGATGTGATGCCATAGCTGTTGAGGGCTTTGGAGCCTTCTAAGATCATCGCCTTGAGTTCTTCCTTATCCGGAAGCGGGATATACGGATCGATCATATCCATCGCATTGTCATAGAGAAGTCCATGCTCAAGATCGATGGCTCCGCCTAAAGGTGCTTTGGTATTCTCATCGATATGAGCGATCTCCAGGACTTTGGAATTGACCACGCAGCAATGACCGCACGCTCTTGTTAAAACGATCGGGTTGTCACTGGACAGTTCATCGAGATCGCTTTTATATGGCATGCGCTTTGCATCCTCAAAGTAGTCCTGGTTCCAGCCTCTTCCGCGGATCCATTGTCCCTTTTTGAAATTTCTTTCTTTGACAAAGGATGCCATATAGTCCATCATGCCTTTTAAAGAGGACGTGTGTTCGTTGAGTTTTGCCATCAGCAATGACTGTCCGAAGTTGAGCAGATGCATATGCGAATCATTGAAACCGGCGCAGACAAAGCATCCGTTCAGGTCGATTTTTTCATCGGCTGTTTCATCAGGAAAAGCTTCATCAAAGACTTTTACAAAGACGCCGTCTTCTATAAGGAAGGCTTTGGCAAAGCCTTCACCGGTATAAATGTTGCCATTATAACAGAGCGTTTTCATAATTTTTACCTCATATCAATATATATTTATATCATACAATGAAAATATTTTCATAATTAGTAAAACTTTTTACATTTTCCATTGACATATATTTTCAATTGCACTAAGATAATAGATATTACAAGGAGAACTTTGTTATGAAAAAATTATTATCATTACTGATGGTCTTACTCCTATTGGTCGGCTGCTCCGGCGGTAATTCCGGCGGAGGCGAAACTGCTCCGGCGGATAACGGTGGCGATGCAGCAGCTGCAGGTACAGCAGTTACGCTGCAGGCTCCGACTCCACTGATCTCCATGGATACAGCAATCGCTACCGATGGTACATCCTTCTCTGCACAGACGATGTGCATGGCAGGTCTGATGTCTCTGGATGCCAACGGCAATCCGGAACCGGATATGGCTGAATCCTATGAACTCAGCGATGACGGTTTAGTTTACACGTTCAAGATCCGTGACAATGCGAACTGGTCCAATGGCGATCCGGTCACTGCAAACGATTTTGCCTTTGCATGGGACAGAGTACAGGATCCGGATACAGCTTCCGATTACGCTTGGATCTTCGAAACAGCTTCTGTTGAAAGCTATGAAGCAGTCGATGACAAGACATTCAAAGTAACGCTGTTTGCGCCATCTGGCTTCTTCCTTCAGTTAACTGCTTTCCCGACATTCTTCCCGGTCAATGAAGCATTCGTTACCGAAAAAGGTGACCAGTATGCATTATCGATCGATAACCTGCTTTACAATGGTCCGTATCTTATGACTTCCTGGACAGCTGGTTATTCCTTTGAATTCGAACAGAATCCGGGTTACTGGAATGCAGACAAATTTGCCTCAACTTATGCAAATAAAGTCGTCTTCCGTGAGATCACGGATACACAGACTGCCTTAATGGAATATGAATCCGGCAACCTCGACACTGTTACGCTGTCTGGCGAACAGGTTGATGCCAACTCTTCTGTCGACGGTTTTGTCAACAGACTTGCAGGCTACATGTTCTATCTGTCCATCAACATGGGCAACAACGTTCACAACCGTGCCGGTGCTGCGGATCTTGCTAACGCAAATGTCAGACAGGCTATTGCTTATGCGATCGACCGCGAGGATATCGCAAGAGTTCTGAACGATGGCTCTGTCGCTTCCGGCGGTATCATCCCAATCGGTCTGGCTTCCAATCCGACGACGGGTGTCGATTATCGTGAAGATCAGGGCTACGTTGTAAGCTTTGATGAAGCAACCGCAAAAGATTACTATGCAAAGGCTGTTGAAGAATTAGGTCATGATGTAACGATTGAACTCTTATACGGTACAGATGAAGGTGATTCCATCATCAAGGCTGCTGAAAGAATTCAGTTCTACCTCGAGCAGGTCGGTTTCACAGTCAACCTTAATGGCAAGCCTAAGAAAGAAAGACTTGATCTGGCTGGCAACACCAACAACCATGATTACGATGTCATGCTGACAAGATGGGGCCCGGACTATGGCGATCCTCAGACTTACATGGATCTGTTTGTTTCAACCAACACATCCAACAACGATGGCGGATACAATTCAGCTGAATACGATGCACTCGTCAACGATGCAGAAAGAGGCGCAGGTATCTCGGATGCTTCTGTCAGATGGGAAGACTTCAAACAGGCTGAAATCCAGCTGGTCGTCAATGATGCGGCAGTCGTTCCTGTATTCCAGTCAGGCGGCGCTATGATCATCAACCCGAGGATCAGCGGTATTGAGTTCCACTCTGCTGCTGTCGATAGCTACCGTCATATCGTAGTTAAATAATCTGAATTAAATTAAGGAATTGAATAGAGCGATTGAGCAAGCCTTAATCGCTCTATTTGTATTTTTGAAGGGAGAAAGGAAATGAAGAAATACATCTTTCGCAGAGTTATGATCTCTATCGCTACACTGATGGTGATCATTTTGGTTCTTTTCCTTTTGATGGATCTGATGCCGGGAACACCTTTTAATGATGAGAAACTGACGGAAGCACAGCTTGCGTTACTGTATCAGAAATACGGGTTGGACAAACCGCTGTTAGTCCGCTTCTTCTTGTATATGAAGAACATGCTGACAGGGGATCTTGGCGTTTCTTATGCCATCAATAAGAACTTTGCGATTTCTGACATGATTAAAGGGCGTTTGGGCATATCGCTGACAGTTGGCGCTATGGCTATGATCTTTGGAACGATCCTGGGACTGATCCTTGGCATACTGGCTGCCCTCAACCACAATACCTGGATCGATAATTTGTGTTCGGTGATCTCGGTCATTGGCGTTTCGGTGCCTTCTTATGTTTGTGCACTTTTGCTTTGTTACTATGTGGCTTACAAGCTCAAGCTCCTTCCGATCTTGTATAACCAGAACATGCCGTTTAAATCACTGATCCTGCCGGCGCTGGCTTTGTCGGTCTCACCGACAGCCAATATCGCCCGTTTCACCAGATCAGAGATGATCGACGTGCTCAACTCCGATTACATCCTGCTGGTACAATCCAAGGGTGTCAAACAATACCGCATGATCATCAAACACGCTTTAAGGAATACACTGATTCCAATCATCACAGTCATGGGTCCGCTGCTTGTAAACCTGCTGACCGGCTCTTCCGTCATCGAGAGGATCTTCGGTATCCCGGGCATTGGACTTTTGATGATTTCAGGTATTCAGCAGAATGACTACAATGTCACTCTGGCTTGTTCCTTTATTTATTCTGTCATGTATATCGCCGTCATGTTAGTCGTCGATATCCTCTATGGTGTCATCGATCCGCGTATCAGGGTCTCGAAGGAGGGCTAAGATGAGTGAAATAAAAAATCACGAATTCCAGGAAGACGATTTTGAATTTGCGCATTCACAAGGCGAACGGCTGATCGATAAAACGTATAAATCCACTTCCTACTGGAAAGATGTATGGGGAAACTTCTCCAAGAATAAGGGTGCTTTGATTGGTGCGGTCATCATCTGCATCATCATCCTGTTTGCGATCATTGGACCTTCTTTGAATGAACACACCTATAAGTCCATCATCAGCGGCCATGAGTGTCTGGTACCGCGCATCCCGGGCTTGGAAAAGCTTGGCATCGCCAACGGCTATTTCAAAGGCAATGACCAGTATGCGGCAAAGGGTGTCAAGGATGTCTACTACTGGTTTGGTTCCGATACGCAGGGAAGAGATATCTTCACGCGTGTCTGGGCTGGAACGAGAGTCTCATTGATCATCGCTTTTGCGGCAGTTTTAGTCGATATTTTCATCGGCATGGTCTATGGCCTGGTGTCTGGCTTTATTGGCGGCAGAGTCGATCTGTATATGCAGCGCTTTGCTGAGATACTCAATGGCATTCCGACATTGGTTGTCGTTACCCTTTTGGGCCTTGTATTAAAACCTGGTATTTCTTCCATCATCTTCTCGCTGGTTCTGACTGGCTGGATCGGTATGGAACGTATCGCCAGGGCACAGGTCTTAAAGGTCAAGGAACAGGAATACATCCTGGCTTCCACAACTTTAGGCGCTTCAAAGTTCCGACTGATCTTCTCAGAAGTCTTACCGAATATCTTTGGTCAGGTCATCATCACATCGATGTTCTCGATTCCAAGTGCGATCTTCCTCGAGGCTTATCTGTCTTTCCTGGGACTTGGCGTTCCAGCGCCATTGGCTTCGCTTGGATCCCTGGTTTCTGATGGCTACAAGTCGATGACGACGTTCCCGCACATCCTGATCATTCCGGTCGTCGTTCTGGGAATCTTAATGTTGTGCTTCAACCTGTTTGCGGACGGACTCAGAGATGCGTTTGATCCGAAGCTCTTAAATAAGTAGGTGACGATATGGCAAAATTCAAAAGAGATAAAAATGAAAGAGTCCTTTCAATCAGAGATCTGAACATATCGTTCAAGACCAATTTCGGTGTCGTCAGAGCGATACGCGGTGTCCGTCTTGATTTGTTTCAGGGCGAGACAGTAGCGATCGTCGGTGAGTCCGGTTCTGGAAAATCGGTCACCGTCAAAACGATGATGGGCATCTTAGATTCCAATGGATCGATCGATTCTGGCAACATCCTTTACCGTTATACCGACAAGGATGGAAAGCAGATCGAAGTCGATCTGGCTAAGATGTCACAGAAAGACATCCGTTATGAACTCTGCGGCAAACACATTGCCATGGTCTTCCAGGATCCGATGACATCGCTTGATCCGACGATGCAGATCGGCAAGCAGATCATGGAACCGATGATCGAACACGGTTATGCCGATAAGACCGAGGCAGCAGCCAAGGCACTGGAACTGCTCAATGAAGTCGGCATTGCCGAACCGGAAAAGACGTTTAAACAGTATCCGCATGAATTGTCCGGTGGTATGAGACAAAGAGTCGTCATTGCGATCGCTTTGGCCTGTGACCCGGATATACTGATCTGTGATGAGCCGACAACGGCACTCGATGTCACGATCCAGGCGAAGATCCTTGAAAAGATCAAGGAAATTCAGGTCAAAAAGAATATTTCCGTTATCTATATCACCCACGATCTTGGCGTCGTCGCCAAAGTTGCGGACTACGTTGCCGTCATGTATGCCGGCAGGATCGTTGAAAAAGGAAACATCAACGAAGTCTTCTATGATCCGCGTCATCCATACACCTGGGGACTTTTGTCTTCGATGCCGGATGTTGATACGGATTCCGATCGACTCTTTGCGATCCCGGGCTCTCCGCCAAACCTCATGGAGGAAGTTGTCGGTGATGCCTTTGCGCCAAGAAATCCGTTTGCGCTGAAGATCGATTATCGTGAAGAGCCGCCGATGTTCGATGTTGGCGGACAGCACAGAGTTGCGTCATGGCTTTGCGATCCGCATGCTCCGAAAGTGGAGATGCCGGAAGATCTGAAAGTCAGGATCGCCAAGATGAAGAAGGAGGCAGGTATCAATGAGTGAAATGAAAACGCCGTTACTTCATGTTGAAAATCTGAAACAGCACTTCAGGATCAACCGTAAACAGGTGACCAAAGCGGTCGATGGCATCAGCTTTGATATCTACCAGGGTGAGACCTATGGCCTGGTTGGCGAATCCGGTTCTGGAAAATCCACGACCGGCAGAGCGATCATTCGTCTTTACGATCCGACCGATGGCAAGATCGTCTTTGATGGTCATGACATCTCCGGAAAGCTGAAAAAGGAAGATGAGACATATCTGCGTACCAATATGGCCATGATCTTCCAGGACCCGATGGCTTGCCTCAATCCCCGCAAGAAGGTCAAAGAGATCATTGCGGAAGGTCTTGAGATCCATCACCTTTGTAAATCACAAGCAGAGATCGATGAAAAGGTCAACAGCATCTTGGACAAGGTCGGCCTTTCAAGAGAACAGGCAACCAGGTTCCCGCATCAGTTCTCCGGTGGTCAAAGACAGCGTGTCGGTATCGCCAGAGCGCTGGTCATGAACCCGAAGCTCGTCATCGCCGATGAGTGTATCTCCGCCCTTGATGTCTCCATCCAGGCGCAGGTCGTCAACCTGATGAAGGACCTGCAGGATGAATTAGGTACAACGTATCTGTTCATCGCCCATGATCTTTCGATGGTCAAGTATATCTCCGACCGTATCGGTGTCATGCATCTGGGCTACATCGTTGAGACCGGAACAACGGACGAGATCTTCGCCAATCCGATCCATCCGTACACCAAATCCTTACTGTCGGCGATCCCGCATCCGAATCCGATCGTTGAGAAAAAGCGCATCGCTTTGACTTACAACAAGGACGAACAGGGTGTCGATTATTCCGCCGGACATGAGCATATCTTAAGTGAGACGCACAAAGTCCTGGCGACCGACGAAGAATTTGAAAAGTGGATGAAGGCTTAAACGGCTCAAAAACACCATATACAGGCTGACAAAACGGCAGATAATGCCGTTTTGTTTATAATAGAACTGTGAAAAAGAATATGACCTTTCCTTATACACTTCTGCAGTCATCCTACTGGATGAGTTTTTGCGTATGCATCTGCTTTGCGACGATCTATTTGCAGGGTATCGGCTTCAGCAATACAAAGCTTGGCATCGTCTGCGCCTTAGGCAATCTCGCAGGTGTCTTTTTAGGGCCATACCTGGCAGGAATGATGGACAAGGATGAGCGCTGTGCCCCTGTAAAGATCATGCTCTGCATCCTCATACTGCAGGCCTTGTGCTGCATCGTCCTGCGCTTTGTCATGAACAGCGAGATCTTTAGCTCGATATTCTATATCCTTTATATGATGTTGTGCGTGGCCTTTGACACGCCGTTATTGAAGGTCTACTCGGATCTTTCCTATGCAGAAAAGAAAGTCGATTATTCCCTGGCAAGAGGCATGGGCTCCTTATCGTTCATGGCGATATCGGCACTGCTTGGACTGCTGATTGAAAAGACGTCCGTGAAGGCGGTCTTATACAGCGGCATCTTAATGACGGTGTATCAGTATCTTACGTACCTCTACATCAAAGGCCAGATGCCTGAGATCCGGCTTCAAAAGGAAGCCGATCAAAGCTCCTCCTTATCTGCCTTCATAAGATCGCAGCCGGCGTTTGTCATTATGCTGTGTGGCACAGCACTGCTGTTTTTTGCCCACAACAACATCACAGGTTTTCTGATCAACGTCGTCAAAAATGTCGGCGGCGATACGGCAGTGGCAGGCTTCCTCAACAGCTTCATGGCACTCATTGAAATACCGGTGATGTTATTCTATACGAAGTGGTTCGGAAAGAAAGACCAGAAGAAAGTGCTGGCCGCTTCCTTCATCGCCTTCTCTGTCAAGGAGCTCAGCTTTGCCTTATCGAGAAACCTTGGCGGGCTTTATTTCTCCTACCTCTTCCAGGCACCATCCTTTGCCTTATATTCCGCATCGATCGTTCCTTACGTGGAGGAAAAGATCGAATATAAAGACCGCGCCAAGGCACAAAGTCTCGCCTACACTCTGACGACCATAGGATCCGTTTTGTCTTCGGTCTTTGCCGGGACTTTGTACGACCACACCTCTGTCAACAACACCCTGTGGATCAGCTTCTTTGTTTCCTTACTTGGAACTCTGGTTTGCCTTTATGCAATGAAAAAGGAAAAGTAAGATATGACCTATAAAAGATACATACAGAAATTTGCCTGGCTTTTGATCGTATTGAATTACGTGATACAGCGAAGCCTTCCAAAACTCTTTCCGCAGCCATCGATGTTCCGGGAGATCTTTGTCAGGGCTTTATTGTTTGCGATCACCTTCGGCATCGTTTATCTGATCTCGGGAAGAAGAGTCTTTTCCTATTTCGACAAGGAAACGGCAGGGGCTTTTAAGGCACTCGAGGCCATGATCTTTCCACTGTTTGTCCTTTCAGTCATTCTGATCGTTACCTATCTTCATGATGGGGAACACTTTGTCGAAGGCTGGCAAAAACAATTACTTCAATACACACTTTTATTCTTCTTTGTGGGGCTGATGGAAGAGATGAGCTATCGGGTCCTGGTCAATGACGCACTGCTGACAAGCTTTGGAAGCAGGAAACACATCTTTGTCTTTGTTGCGGTCTTTTCCGCACTGTTCTTTGGTTTTGTCCATGTCCGCGGTTCTTCCCTGGATTCTGCGATCAAGATACTCAATGCCTTGCTCAAGGTGATCTCGGCAGGACTCATCGGAACTTTGTTTTTGCTCACCTTCTGGGCAAAGCGGAACATCTTCGGATGCATGCTGGTACATATGCTGTATGATCTATTGCCATCGATTCCAAAGTGTCTTTTTGAAGACATGGGAACGCTGAATGTTGAATATGTCCTTGATGGAGAGCTTGGAAAAGTCTCACTGGTCGCCTACGCCATACAGATCCTCTGGGCCTTGCATCTGCTCAAAGGCCTGTGGAAGAAGGAAGGAAAGAACATCGACTTTGCTGCATTAAAGAAAGAATACGAGGTGCATTCATGATCTTAAACACAGGCAGCCGGACAGATATCCCGGCTTTTTACAGTGAATGGTTCATGAACCGCATCCGTGAAGGCTATGTGATGGTCAGAAACCCCTACGATGAAAAACGGGTCATCCGCTACGATCTGAACAAGGATCTCATCGATGTCATCGTCTTCTGCACGAAGAATCCCAAACCGATCTTAAAGTACATCGATGAACTGAAACAGTATCCGTTGTATTTCAATGTCACGATCACGCCTTATGGAAAAGAGATCGAGCCAAACGTTCCGCACAAGAAGGAAATCATGGACTCCTTCATTGAGCTTTCCAAAAAAATCGGCATCAAGAACATCGTCTGGCGCTACGATCCGATCTTCTTAAATGAAAGGTATACGCTTGATTATCATCTGCTGATCTTTGAGAAGATGGCAGCTTATCTGGAAGGCTATTGTGATGCGGTGATCATCTCTTTCATCGATCTCTATGAAAAGACCAGGCGCAATTTCAAAGAAGTGCGGGAAGTTTCCTTTGAAGACCAGTGCAGGATCACGCAAGCTTTTGTGAAGATCGCGGAAAAACACGGCATGAAGATATGGCTCTGCCATGAAGATGAAAAACTGGAAATCTATGGTGCGGATGCCTCAGGCTGTTTAAGCCAGAAGGTGCTTGAAGAAGCGATCGGTGAAAAGCTGGAAGTCAAAACGACGAATTTCACAAGACAGGGCTGCAAGTGCCTGCTTGGAAATGATATCGGGGTCTATAATTCCTGCATGCATTTATGCAGATACTGCTACGCCAACTACGATGCCCTCATCGTAGAGAAAAACTTCAGACTGCACGATCCAAAAAGTCCTTTGCTGATCGGAAACATCAAGGAGGATGACGTCATTTCGATACACCATTCCGTATCGTATAAAGAAAAACAGATCTCTCTGTTCTAGAAAAAAATACTATAATAAAAGTAATAAAGGATTCGGTTATATGTTACATAATGATATGTCTTTTTCGGATGAGAAGAAACGGGAGATCTTGTTCATCGGTGAAGAGAATCAAAGTCATCTTGCATTGTCAGGGATCCTGGAAGAAAATTACAGGGTCCTTTTTGTTCATGGGGAAGACAAGGCAAGTGAGACACCATCCTTGATCATCATCGATCTCGATGAGGCCGGCGCAAGACAAAGACTCAAGGAATTCAAACACCGCTATGTTCTGCAGGCTGTGCCGTTTCTGATCCTGTCAGCGGATCCAAAGATCGAGGAGCGTTACCACTATCTTGGAGCCGATGGTTTCTTACACAAATCCATTACGGATAAACGGCTTATTTTAGCCAGGGTCTCAAGGGCGATCTTATCTGCGGAACACAAAAAGGAGATCTATGTGTCCGATCATGTTTATTCCTATGATCCGGACAAGGAAGTCTCGCTTCGCTTATTGAAGGACTTTGAAAGAGCACTGCGCAATGAGGAATTTGAAGTCTGGTACCAGCCCAAATTCAACATCAAAGAACAGACCCCTGTCTTATCCTCTGCGGAAGCTCTGGTGCGCTGGAAACACCCCGTCTATGGTTATGTCGCACCAGGCGATTTCATTCCGCTGCTGGAAGAATATGAGCGGATATTCGACCTTGATCTCTACGTCTGGAACAAGGCGGCGAATCAGATCGATACGTGGAAGAAAGAGCTTAAGATCTTCGTTCCGATCTCGGTCAACGTTTCAAGGATCGATATGAAAAACGAAAAGCTTGCGGATAAGATATTGGAGATCACAGCTTCACATGAGGTCAAGCCGCAGGATCTCCTGCTGGAGATCACAGAATCTGCCTATATGGAAGATCCGGAACGGATCATTGATCAGGTGAAGAAACTAAGGGACTGCGGCTTTCTGATCGAGATGGATGATTTTGGTACCGGCTATTCTTCTCTGGCTATGGTCTCAAAACTTCCGATCGATGCCTTAAAGATCGACATGCGTTTCATCAGGGAAGCCTTCAAGGGAAAAACGGATACGCGGATGATCGAGATCATCATCGAGATCGCTTCCTATCTCAAGGTCTTAACGGTGGCGGAAG
Organism: Solobacterium sp. UBA3303; assembly: GCA_002362065.1. Classification (GTDB taxonomy): domain Bacteria; phylum Bacillota_I; class Bacilli_A; order Erysipelotrichales; family Erysipelotrichaceae; genus Colivicinus. The sequence goes on along the minus strand of DESX01000042.1, from coordinate 72 downwards.
GGGTCGAAGATGACAAACAGCTTTCCCATCTCAAGCGTGTCGGCTGTGATATCGTGCAGGGCTATTACTTCT
>DESX01000007.1:54373-80933 GCA_002362065.1 Solobacterium sp. UBA3303 | reverse complement strand
GAGGTTTTTTTGTGGAAAATGAGCAATATATAAAGCCTGTAAAAAGGTACGGTAATAACGCAATGGCGTGATTTTTGTATCAATGTTTGTCAATATTAGTATTATAAAAACACGGACCTAATTCATCTTAGTATTATTGCCACTGTTTGTGACTATGGTTATTATTCACCATTTTAGTATCATAGAGATTATTTAAGAAGCTATATAGTACTAATTTGTGCCCTTTAACCGTAATAAGAAAAATGAATGAATTATAATAAATTTGTAAATATCAGGAGAATAAACATGGCGTTGATTACATGCCCCGAATGTGGGAAAGCAGTATCTGATAAGGCTAACTCATGCCCATCCTGCGGCGCTCCAATAACCGCTATGATGGGAAATTTTGAAGTAACTCGGGAGTATTCTGATTATCTTCAAAACTATTTATTTCGTGTAGATATTGATGATGGCTTGGAGTCTTTTGATATTGCAATGGATCAGACATTTGATTTTAAATTGCCGTTCGGAGAGCATAATATTGCAATCTATTATCATAAATCACTTGTCTATTCACGAAAGATTACCATGAATGAGAACTATTATTTTGCATTTGCTATAGGTCCTCAAAACAATATCATAGTTTTGAATAATTCCGGAGCATCCAAAAGGAAAAAGATAATAGATGTGGGTAATCCAAATACAAAAAGATTAATATGCCCAAATTGTCACAGTCAGAATATAATCGTGCAAATGGTAACGGAACAGAAGCTTGTGAAGAAAAAACACAGCATAATTTATTGGCTCTGTTTTGGCTGGCTGCTTAGTCTTATTATCTGGTTTGTAAAGTGGTTTATTTTTACTATTCCAGCTATTATATTCAAATTATTCGGTATCGGAGGAAAGAAAAGGCAAATATCTAACGAGCACAAGGCAATGGCGGTTTGCCAGAATTGCGGATATAACTGGACAATTCGGTAATTATGGAATAATACAAATTGGGTGAAAACATAATGATTATGTATTTTTAAAAACGTAATCATAGATAAGTGCATGCCTTGGAAATAGTAGAATTAAGTGCAAGAGGTCTTATATGAAACAATACGATAAACTTGTCAGAGACAGGATCCCGGAGATCATTGAAAAAGACGGAAGAACATGCAAAACGATAGTTCTTTCAGATGAAGAATGTCTGGAATATTTGAATAAAAAGCTTCTTGAAGAAACAAACGAATACCTTGAAAGCAAGCAAGTCGAAGAACTGGCAGATCTGGAAGAGGTGTTAAGAGCCATCCTGAAACTTCGTGGTGTGAACTATGAAGATTTTGAGAAGATCAGAAATGATAAAGCTGAAAAAAGAGGTGCTTTTGATAAGAAGCTGCTTTTAAAGGAAACTGATTGACATGGACCCGAGACTGAATAAGTTCAAAAAGATCATACGAGAATGTAATTATGATAATACTTATAAAATGGCTTTGGCAAAAGCCCTTGTTGAGCTGTCTTCAGAAAAGGAATATGAAGGAGACTTTGTTGTATTTACGGTGTACGATGCTGCACATAAGTTTCTTAAATACTATTGGAATCAGACCATCTATTTCAATCTGGTACAGGGAAGCAATCTGAAAAAGATACCGGAAGTCCTACAGTATACCAAGAGGCTGATCAGCAAGTTCTTTGAATACAATGAAAACAAAAAACCAGAGCGGTTTGAAAAAGCAGAGAAGATCCTAAGTGAGAAGTTGAGAGATCATTATGCAAAAACGATCGACAACATAGCTTGCACCATATGCAAAGATGTTGCGTGGAGATTTACGAGGATCGATGGCGAATTTGCTGATGATATCTATGTATTTGATAAAACTAAAAAAGTTTTCGTCATTTCTTCAGAGGTAGTCAAACTTCTGAAAGAAAATGCAGAAGATCTTTATGATCTGATAAATTATCGATGGGGGATGATCCTTGAAACATTCAACAGTTCCCCAAGGATAAATAAGAAGGTCAAGATCATTGACCGGGAAGATATAAAAAGAAACAGTCTTAACAAATATAAAGTTTTTCTGGATGCAGAAAATCCTGAAAGAAGATGCTTTTTGTGTGGGAAAAAGATCGAAGATAAAGAACTGAGCATAGATCATGTTATACCGTGGTCTTACGTGTATTCGGATGATCTGTGGAATCTTGTTTATGTACACAAGAGCTGCAATTCGACCAAAAGCAATGTGATCCCTTCAGAAGAAGAGATTCAGAAACTGAAAGAAAGAAATGAAGAATTATTCGAGATACTGAAAGAAAAACAGGAATCCGGAAAATGGATCGACGAACTGGAAATTGCGATAGAAAAAGACTATGTCGATAAGTTCTGGATCGGGTGCAAACAATAAAACCATGATTGATGAAAAAGAGATCAGAAGTGAAATAGATAAATATACAGAAGAACTGTATACGATCGCTGAAGCGTACGACAAGTTTCAGGATTTTTTTAATGAGACTGCCAATATCGTGTCAGGAATTCGGAAACAGGCCTTTGAATATGCAAGAAAACAGATCAGACACGTTGAAGGAATCGAACTGAACAAAGTACAGCTTGAAAATGTCAAATTGCCTTTTAATCCGGAACACTTCGATTTGGATATCATACGTTCTATATACAGGTTTGCAGGATATACGATGATCAAACGTTCTGCAAATGAGCTCAAGGCAGGAATTGGTGATCTGGATAATTATATCGATGACGCATCAGCTTTTCTGAAAAACAGTTTTGGCTGGTTTCTTACAAGTGCTCAGAAAAAGGAACGGGCTGTATATGCAATGGAACGTGTTGATGAACTGTACAATACCGGTTTTCAAAACAAAGTTGATAAGTTCATCAAAGACTATGAATCTTTGGATCTGAAGGAAGCGGAAAACGAATTCCGTGCACATACACAGAGCTTCGTAAATCTTCTGAACCAGATTACGAAGATGGGCTTTTATGTTGACGATGATCCTGAAAAGCCTGATTTTAAAGAGTTCCAGCAATACCGAAACGGTTATGATAAGACGGTATATGTCCTGAAAACGATATCGAACGATTCACAGCGCATTAAAGACGAGATCCGTTTAAAAGCTTCGAAGATGGCCGAAAAGGAAGCTTTGAAAGTATTGGACGATGTCAGCGTTGATGAGATCAACAAAGACAAAAAGGGCATAAGAGTTTCTGCGCTGAAAAATGCCGGCATCGAAACGATCGCTGATGTGATCAGAAAGAGCGAATATTCGATCGCCTCGATCTACGGCATCAGCGAAATGAATGCCCATATCGTTAAAACCGCAGCACAGGACTTTTTCAATAAAACGAAGAATTCGATGAAACTTCGAATTAATACAGATGAAAAAACAGAAGACTCTGCTGTTCTTTTGAATTCGCTGTATAAATACATGAAACGAAAAGAACTATATGACAGCGCTGATCAGCTGTTTGAAAGATATGGAAAGACTCTAAGCAAGATCTTAGACAATACTTCTGAAAAAGATGATGATCTGCATTGGCTGTATGCAGATATCGAAAGAAAAAGATTTTTGGCAGATACGTATCAGCTGTTTAAAGATCTTGTCAGATACAGATATGTCGATAAAGTCATTGCTCTGAATAAGGAACGCAGTCCTGTTGGGCATGAAGTTTTGAGTGATGCCGAGATCTGGGATTTCTTTGAGAAGAATTCTGCAGCGTGTATTTCGCAGATGGAAGAACTGCTTCCTGATTATTTCGGAAACAGTGACACTTTCTATGGGCTGCCTGAAGAACTGGCTGAAAAGATCCAGGAAGAATGTATATTTCCGGATGGCCTTTTGGTCACGCTCAGACGTTATCAGGAATGGGGTGTCAAATACATACTTCATCAGAAAAAAGTACTTCTTGGTGATGAAATGGGTCTTGGAAAGACGATACAGGCAATTGCTGCTATGGTATCTTTACGAAATGTCGGTGAAGACCATTTCCTGGTGATCTGTCCGGCGTCCGTGCTCATCAACTGGTGCAGAGAGATCGAAAAACACAGCAAACTCAAGGCGTTCAAGATGCATGGTTCCGGAAGAAAACAATCGTTTGACAGATGGATGAAAGAAGGCGGTGTCGGTGTGACGACATATGAGACTATCAATGCTTTTGAAATGCCTTCTGACTACAGATATTCGATGCTGGTCGTTGATGAAGCACATTATGTCAAGAATACCAAGGCACTTAGGACCAGCAATGTTATCAAAGCCGGTCAGCATACCGACAGGATCTTATATATGACCGGAACACCATTGGAGAATAAAGTTGAAGAAATGATCGAGCTGATCTCTCAGTTGCAGCCGCAGATCGCAAAGGAAGTTTCTTCATATACTTATATGGCGACATCGGAGATATTCAGACAAAAGATCGCTCCTGTCTATTATCGAAGGAAAAGAGAGGACGTTTTAACAGAACTGCCTGAACTTATTGAAGCAGAAGAATGGTGTTCATTGGAAGATGAAGAGAAACGGATATATGAAGATGCGATCCTGGGCAAACACAGAGATGAGGCAAGAAAAGTATCATGGAATGTTGATGATCTTTCTTTATCCTGCAAGGCGCAAAGACTCAAGGAGATCGTAGAGCAGGTCAAAGAAGATGGAAGAAAGCTCATCGTTTTCTCGTTTTATCTGGATACGATCAGAAAGCTTTATGAATACTTTCATGAGATCTGCCTTTTCCCGATCACGGGCGGTGTCAATGTAAACAAACGTCAGACGATCATCGATGAGTTTGAAAAGGCAGCTCCGGGAACGATGCTGATCGCGCAGATCACGGCCGGTGGAACAGGCCTCAATATTCAGGCGGCGAGCGTCGTCGTCATTGCCGAACCGCAATACAAACCTTCGATCGAGAATCAGGCTATCTCAAGAGCTTACAGAATGGGGCAGACAAGGAACGTTCTTGTTTACAGACTTCTTTGCGAAAATACGATCGATGAAAGAATGATCGAGAGATTAAAAGAGAAACAAAGAGAATTCGATGCGTTTGCAGATAAATCTGTTGCTGCTCAGGCAAACCTTGAACTTGATGACAATACGATCAGCAACATCATCGAGGAAGAGATCGAAAGAATCGAAAAAGAAAGAGGTATAAATCACGAAAGCGAAGATGATCTGAGGGAAGAACGTATAAGCCCAAACAGACGAAATCTTTCACCCGTCCCTGTAACCGGCAGGATCAAAGTTGTCAGCCAGCCGTATGGCGGATATCTGAAAGCAAAAGACATGACAGTTAATGAGCTTAACGATGGAAGGATCTTGAATCGGGAAGAGAATAAGTCTCCTGGAACAATCGGCATCGTTGTCGATTATATGACGAGGTTCATGCTGACAAAAAACGTTCGTGAAGCTTTCAGCATATCTATTTCAGGAGCATCTCTTAAAGATGGTATAAAGCAAAGTGAAGGTGAAGAGATCAAATGCTGCGAACATCTGTTGAATGGCATAAAAGGCTTGGACGATGCTTCGATTATCAATGCATGTTTCTTGAGCGAATATGATATCTGGCGCAGAGATCCGTTAAGCGCGTTGATGATCACAGACGATGTTTCGGTTGAACCAAACAAAGATACGATCACAAATATCAGGACCATGGTAGAAAGAAGCCTGGCTTTTGTTGACAAATACGGCCCGATCGTCAAATATGGGTTTACGTTTGAACCAAATGGTTATTCTGAAGTGGTAACTTCCGGCGATGGAGATTTCTTAACAAAAGATACGCTTTGGGATTTTAAAGTTTCCAAAAATGAACCTACAAAAGACAATACTTTACAGCTGCTGATGTATTACATTATGGGAAAACATTCAGGTAATCACATCTTTGATGGAATCAGAAAAATAGGGATCTATAATCCAAGACTTAATAAAGTCTATTTATATGAAATGGATAAGTATCCTGAAAAGCTTTATAGAGAAATTGAAGAAGATATAATTTGCTATAAGTAATAGAAGCGGATATAATGAATTGTCAAAGTATAAAAAGGCAACTGCACAAAAAAGTATATCGATAGACGCAATTAGAAACGTTATTGTTCCAATTTGTTCGCCACAAGAACAAGTTCGTATTGTTGCCGGGATTGATGAATTGATGGCAAAGATCGATGAATATGAAAAGATTGAAAAGGAACTCGTAGAACTACATAAGGCATTCCCTGGCAATATGAAGGACGCCATTCTGCAGGCGGCGATGCAGGGGAAATTGACGGAACAGTCGGAAAAGGAAACTCAAACATTTTTCGATAAATCCATTAATTTAGATGAATACGAGTTTGAAGTATCAGACAATTGGTCTGTAGTTACTATCAACAAGGTATGCGAAATGTACGCTGGAAACAGTATTCCTGAACATGTCAAAAAAGAAAAATATGCAGGTAAAATCGAGGGATTAGATTATATTGGAACAAAAGATGTACAATTCGATCATACTCTCACATACGATAACGGGGTAAGGACTCCATTTGATGAGAAAGGGTTTTAGGAAGGCTTATAAAGATTCAACATTGTTTTGCATTGAAGGCGGTAGCGCTGGTCGCAAGACCGGAATGCTTGATAGAGATGTAACCTTTGGGAACAAACTATGTATGTTCCATTCAAAGGGAAATGTTCCGGATAAATACATTTATTATGTGCTTCAAGCACCGCTGTTTAAGCAAACTTTTGTGAATAGTATTTCCGGAATCATTGGTGAGGTTAGCATTAAAAAATTACAAGGGATACATATTCCTTCCCCCCCAGTCGAAGAACAACAACGAATCGTGGATAAACTCGATCGGCTTCTTCCGCTATGTGAAAGCCTGGAGGCAATGGTATAGATGAGAACCCTTAAGAGTATTGTTATTGGGTTTGTTTCGGTGATCTTGGCGTATGTACTTTTAGAAATCCTGTCCTTGATTTTTGTTCCTGAGATGGCGCCTGCCTTTACCGGCATTTTTGGAATAATGTGGCAGGTTTTCAAGGCTTTCTTTGCAGAAGATATTCTGAGGACGATTATTATTGCGATACTTGTGACGGTTATCTTTGGGTCGATCAGTTATAAGAAAGAAAACGCAATCATCGGACTGATCGGCGGGATTCTTGATCTGATAATTCTGTTTACAGGGTTCGGAGGGAGATAAAATGGTAAGCATGCAAGAACAGTATTATCTTCAAATGGCGCAATACAAGTTTTCTCTTATCTATTGGAGCAGATATGCAACAAAGATTCAAACGATCAGTCGTTTTCTAAAAATATCTTTGGCCGTTATTTCTACTATATCGGCGGCAACCTGGGCAAATTGGAATTCAACAGGATATGTGTGCAGCGTTTTGATAATTGCTTCTCAAGCAGTAGCGGTAATCTATGAATATTTGCCATTCTCGCAAAGAATTAGTGAACTGTTAAAGCTTACAACCGCATTAACGCCAATTTATAACAACATGGAGAGAGAATGGTTTAGCGTGTCGAACGGCGAATTAACAAATAATGAGATAAATCAGCTTCTTTATGAATTTATTGAAAAATGGAGAAGAGAAGACGCAAAATACTTCCAAGATGAATCTCTGCCTGTTATTAAAGGAGTAAAGTTAAAGGCCGATCAAGAGAAAAACGAGTATTTTAAAAATCGTTTTGGGGATTATTATGGAAAGAAATAAGGATAAAGAGAATCGTGGATCTAATGCACCTCAGATGCCAACAAAGCCACCAATGCCGCCGGTTAAGTCGCCTAAACAAGAGCCAAAAAAGAACAGCTAATGTCTAATCAATTTGCCAAGGGAAACAGTATCGCAGAATGCTGTCCTGAACTCTTAAAGGAATGGGATTATGAAAGAAACGTCGGACTTGATCCGCATTCGGTCGCAAGAGGTTCAATCAAAAAGGTTTGGTGGATCTGCAAAAAGAATCATCACTATGACGCAAGCCCTTTGCACAGATCAAGGGGCTCAGGCTGTCCATTTTGCTCAGGAAGAAAAGCCATACCCGGTGAAAACGATTTACAAACTATCGCACCAGATCTGGCGAAAGAATGGCGCCCAACAGGAAATGGCGACATAACACCTTCAATGATTAAACCACAGTCTTCTTATTATGCCTGTTGGATTTGTCCAGTATGCAACAATGAATATTGGGAAAAAGTCTCTCACAGATACAACGGAAGCGGATGTCCTTTTTGTGCAGGAAAAAAACCTATAATCGGCAAGACGGATTTAAAAAGCACATTTCCGGATCTGGCAGAAGAGTGGCATCCTACCAAAAACGGAAAGCTGAAACCGGAAGATGTAACTTACGGTTCAAAAAAGAGAGTATGGTGGAAGTGTAAAAAGAATCATGAATGGAAAACGGCGGTATGCAATAGAACTTCATTGAACCGGGCTTGTCCCTTCTGTTCGAGTTCTAAACAGACGTCTTTTCCGGAACAGGCTATTTTGTATTACATAAAGAAAGCGTATAAGGACGCCGAGAACAGATATTCCATAAACAACAGAGAAATCGACATTTTTATACCTTCGTTGAATACTGGAATTGAATACGACGGTGCTTATTATCACCGGGACAAATATGAAAAAGACTGTGTAAAGAATAAAGAATTAGATGACAGAGGCATCAAAGTTATAAGAATAAGGGAAGAACCTCTGCCGGTCACCACTGGCGCAATCAACATAATCAGAACTGAAATAAACGAAATAGAAAGTCTCGATAAGGTCATCTTTGAAATATGTAAGCATCTGAGCATCCAAAATACCGATATAGATGTGGTGAGGGATGAAAACAGAATCCTGAAGATGTATTATTCAGCTAAAGAGGAAAAATCGTTCGTTTATAAATATCCGGAACTGTTAAAAGAATGGGATTATAAGGAAAACGGTGAACTTAATCCTAAAATGTTTACTCCTGGTTCAAGTAAAAAAGTCTATTGGAAATGCCCGGAATGCGGCAACATATGGATGGCCGCCATAAGTCACAGATGCAATGGCAAAGGATGCCCGAAATGTGCAAGAAAAAGAGCGGCAATGAAAAGGAAGCAAAACAAAAGAGTTTCGACGTAAAATGCAGACCATAATGCCTGCGTTTTGATTCCTGGCTCGATAATAGTCCTAAGGGAACGATCGGGTTATCGCATCAAAAACACAGGATCAATTGCCCGCGTTTTGCTCTTCCAATGTCAATTCAACCTTCAGCTCTTTTGCCAGGCTGTTTAGATTATCATTTATCATCTGTCCGTATTCGTTTGCCAGGTTGGAACGAAAGCCGTTTTGTTATAGCTCCATGTTAAATGCACAGACATAAGCGAGCAGATTTCCGGTATAGTACCTTGCTGCAGCAATATTTGTTCAGTCATATTCTTGTACCTCCTTTGACTCTTTGACAGCTATATTGTTGCATTAAAATAAAAGCTTTGTTCATATAAAAAATGAGGCAGGAACAAATAATGGCCATCAGAATTTTGACAGAGCTTTTTTCATTGCAACTGAAGAATTGAAAAAGAGAGCCTTGCACATGGGAGCAAATGCGATTGTAGGGATGAGACAGGATATCGATATAGATTCAAACGGTTTCCAGTACTTCTATATGCAGATGTATGGAACCGCTGTTAAATTGAAATGATCAACTGGCAAATATTATATATTGATAGTTATTGTGCATGAAACAATAAGCCTGTTTAAACCGTTTTTAAAGTGTTAAAATAAAAGTAATCCTACGGGGAAGTTATTATCTATAAAGATAAGCTTAACTCGTTTGCATAGTAAGTATTCAGATTGTACTTATTTTTGGCGAACGAGTTTTTTGTTCGCCGAAACCCTGAAAGTTTATGTGAAAGGAGGTCCTTATGAAAATAAGCAAAGTTTTAAACAATAATACCGTTATCGTCAATGAAAACGGAAATGAACTTGTACTTATCGGAAGAGGGATCGCTTTTAAGAAAAAACCAGGTGATCCGATCAACCCTGCAATGATCGAAAAGCGCTATGGTCTTTCAGATGTACAGCTGAATGCACGTTTTCAGGAGATCATTGTATCTTTGAGAGTCGAAGAGATCGAGATCGTTGACAAGATCATCAATAAAGCAAAAATGACTTTGTCCAAGAAGATCTCGGATTCCATTTATCCTGCATTATGTGATCATATTCATCAGACCCTTATCAATTATCAGAAAGGCATTAAGCTCGTCAATGAGCTGCTCTTTGATATTACAAGGTTCTATCCGGATGAATACAAGGTTGGGCTTGAAGGTTTGGATATCATCGAGGAAGAGACCGGTATTCGTTTCAACAATGATGAAGCCGGCTTCATTGCCTTGCATCTGGTCAATGCGGAAACGGAGAACGGGATCGGTACGGATAAGATCCAGAAATCGACGAAGATCATTGAAGAAGTCCTCGATATCGTCAGAAATTACTTCGACAAAGAGATCAATGAAGATTCCATCACTTACTATCGTTTCATCAATCATCTGCGTTACTTTGCTCAAAGGATCACTCAGGGCGTGACATTCACAGATGATAGCAACGATGAAATGCTGCTGAATATGATGAAGCAGTCCTATCAGGAGTCCTATCTTTGCGCGATGAACATCTCGGGCTTTGTCAAAGGCAGATATGATGTCGACATCGGAAGCAATGAACTCCTGTATCTGATCATTCATATTCAAAGAGCGATTTTCAATTCTTAGTAAAGGGGGATTATTTATGGCTAAGTATGAAAAGCTGGCAAAGTTTATCGTCGACAATGTAGGCGGTAAGGAAAACATTGAAAACATGAATTACTGCATGACCAGACTTCGTATCAAACTGAAGGATATGAACAAGGCCAACCGTGAAGCGTTAGACAACAGCAAGGACATCGTCTCTACGCAGGTTGCCGAAGGAAAGCTGCAGGTCATCATCGGAACACACGTTGGTGATGTCTATGAAGATGTCATGAGACTTACAGGCGCAGCTGTAAGTTCGGCAGATGAAGAAGGTGACAAGGGAAACTTCATGAACCGTTTCGCTTCTTTGATCACCAAGATCGTCGTTCCTTCATTAGGCATCCTTTGTGCCTGCGGTATCATTTCAGGTATCAATTCAATTCTGTTAGCTACCGGCCTGATTCAGTCCGGTGATGGCACGAACCTTCTGCTTAATGCGATGGGCAATGCCTGTCTGACCTTCTTCCCGGTCATCCTGGGTTATACAAGTGCTGTAGCATTCGGTATGGATCCGTTCATCGGTATGGCGCTTGGTGCAACACTGATGTTCCCGGGTCTTGCTGAAAGCATCAACTCCGGTGACCCGATCGGTTCGATCTTCTCGGGCGGCATGGCAATGCCGATCTACAAGAAGTTCTTAGGCATCCCGATCATCTTCCCGTCCAACGGTTATACTTCGACTGTCATCCCGATCATGCTGGTGAACTTCATCGCATCCAAGATCGAAAGATGGCTGAAAGAACATCTGCCTCCTGTAACAAGGCAGTTCATGGTTCCGTTTATCACGATCCTGTTAGCAGGTGTTGTTGGCGTACTGCTGGTCGGCCCGATCTCGATGACGCTGCAGAATGCATTGTCTGTTGCGCTTAACTTCTTAGTCGACAAGTCTAAGATCCTGGCATTCATCGTCATTACTCTGATCTATCAGCCGTTAGTTATATTCGGTCTTCACTGGCCGCTTATCACTCTCGGCATCATGGAATTCATGTCCAACGGATTCTCTTTGATCGTCGCTTCGATCTTCCCGGCAAGCTTCACACATATGGGTGCATGTCTTGCGGCATTCTTGAGGACAAAGAGCGCTAAGATGAAGAACATTGCCTTGCCGGCATTCTTATCTGCATGCTTCTGCATCATCGAACCTTCGATCTATGGTGTCACACTTCCAGTCAAGAAACGTTTCTTATTCTGTATGGCAGGCGGTCTTGTCGGCGGCCTGATCCTGGTTATGGCAAATGCACCGATGTATGCGATCTCGATGGGCGTTACCGGTTTCTTAAGCTATGTCAATCCGGCAACCAACTCTTTCTCCGGAGTTATCTGGTCGATCGTAGCATGTCTTGCAGCATTCGCAACGACGTTCGCTCTGACCTGGTTTACTTATAAGGCTGGAGAAGACGGCAAAAACGAAGACGACGTTGATTTAAAAAAATAGTAAATATCGCACATAAAAAAGATGTTGTATATTCACCGGCAAAAGGCTTTGTAAGGCCTTTGGATCAGATGAGCGATCAGGCTTTCGTCGATGGTGATCACGGTGAAGGAATATGCATATCCGTTACAGATGGAAAAATCAGAGCCCCTTTTGACGGCAGAATTCTCGGGATTGATCCTGAAAGATCTGCCGTCAGGCTTCTCAGCAATAACGGGATGAAACTGCTGTTGCGGATGAATCTTGCAGATAATATTCCAAAAAACATCTTCACAATGCATATTGGAAAAGATCAGAAAATCAGAAAGGGAGATCTTCTGCTTGAAATCGATCTTAAAGAATATCGAAAATATGCAGAAAACATCGACATTGCCTTGATTATCACCAATTCGGAAGACTATCTGGGTATACTTCCTGTTTTTTCTGATAAAACAGATTTTGGAGATCTTTTGATCACGACCATCGTATCGGAGTCGATTTGATATGGAAAGAAAAGAACTATTTGAAAGAATAAAGGGCTGTCTGATCGGCTGTGCTTATGGCGATGCTATGGGCATGCCAACAGAAATGATGAAACCGGAACAGATCAAAGAACTGTTCCCTGAGGGTGTAAGCAGACTTGAACCATCAACGAACAAGGATTTCATCGGACGCAAATTCCCTGCGGGAGAAGTAACGGATGACACCATCAATACGATCCTTCTTTGTGAATCGATCATCGAAAACAAAGGAGAATTCGATGTATATAAGTACATTGATGCGCTATTGAAATGGGTCGAAGCCAACGGAGACAAAAACCCATATATCATCGGTCCAAATACCGCAAAAGCCTTAAAGTCAATCAAGGAAGGAGCGGATATCAAAGAGACCGGTAAATTCGCCACGACCAATGGTTCAGCAATGAAAGTCTCACCGATCGGTATCATCTATGATTATCACAACGAAGATGAATTGATCGATAAAGTTGAAAGTCTTTGTCTTCCGACACATAATACAGCAATCGCCATATCAGCTGCTGCAGCGATTGGTGCATGTGCAAGTTATGCGATCAGAGGAGGAGAAGACATAAACGAGATCTGGCAGCTTGCTATGGACTTTTCTGAAAAAGCCAGAAGCAGAGGCAATCAGCTGCCATCTGCTTCGATCAAAGAAAGAATGATGTATCTTGAACAGGACCTCAAGATCCTTGGCGGGGAAGAAGTCATTTCAAAACTTCAGAAATTTTATGGCACCGGTATGGAAGCGATCGAAACCGTTCCGGCAGTCATGGCACTTATAAAGCTTGCGGATGGTGATCCGATCAAAACAGCGCATTTAAGTGCAAATCTTGGCGGTGATACCGACACAATCGGTGCGATCGCCACAGCAATCTGCAGCGCGATGCATCCGATCAAAGACCAGGCGATCATCAATACTCTTGAAAGAGTGAATAACATTGATTTTGATGAACTGGCTTTGAAACTGCATCCGTATGTAAGGATTCAATAATCTGAAAAACAAAAAAGCATCCTACTTGGTGAGGATGTTTTTTTTGTCTGCAATAAGTATTTAATGAGGCGGAGTATTAAATCCCTGCCTCATCTTTTTATTTAACCACTATATATTGTTTTGCTCCCTTCTAACATCGTGCATTTTCTATGTGGTCATTTCTTTATAAACAGATCAGTAAAACAGGGTTTTAAGAATATTTCTTGGGTTTTGCCTCCTCCATATACAGATAATGAGTTACTTTTGCCACCGCATCAAAAAAATACTGGTCTTCAATTACTTCGGCAATCAATTCTTCAGCTTCTGTTTCTTCATAACCGTTTTTCATCAATGAATCAAGAATAATGTCGTAGCTATTAATTTTCTTCTGCATATTTATATTATTTCAGACATTCATTGATCGTGATTCCCATTTTTCCCCATTTTGAGTGCAGCCTTTATGGCAGAAATTCTGCACATAGTAAGTGCTACTATCATGACGAAGACCTGGAAGTATGGAAAACATATGGAAGGAAGGAATAATGAGCAGTATCAGTATTAAGAAAGTATCTATTACTAAAGTTGGTACACAAGCAATCGTTAATGCCGCAAATGAACAGTTGATGCAGGGTGGCGGTGTATGCGGACACATTTTTAATGCAGCAGGGCCAAGGAGATTACAGGATGCATGTGACAAGATCGGATTCTGCAATACCGGCGATGCGGTGATCACGCCGGGATTTGAATTGTGTGATCATATCATTCATGCAGTAGGACCGATCTATATCAATGGATTGGAGAACGAACCGCAGATGCTATACAGCTGCTACAAGAGGTCATTAAGCCTATGCAGAGAGAATGATATCCATTCAGTTGGTTTTCCATTGATCTCAGCTGGAATATTCGGTTACCCGACAGATAAGGTCTGGCGAAAAGCACTGCAGTCATGCAATGACTGGTTAAAGAAGAATGATGACTATGATATCGATATCATATTCGCTGTGATCGATGATGAAGTTTACAACAAGGGTATAAATGAAGCTCAGGATCTTGGCATCGTGATCAAGGATGGCAAAGATGAGCTTTGATGTCTATATCGAAGAAATGAAAAGACTTGGGTGGAAAGAAGAAGATCTGGAAAAAGATTATCAGCTGCATGAAAGAGAAATAAAGACCGGGCAGGAATTCCCGTGGTTTCCAACGCCCTGTCCAAAGGAAATTCATGAAGTTCAATAAACGGATAGTATTCTGTTGCGTAAAAGGATAATAAAACCGGACGGAAGCATATATATCGTAAGCTCCGTCCGGTTTTGTGCATCAACAGTTTATTATAGTTGAACTGCAGTTGTTTGAAGAAAACATTTCAAATGGATTTTGCTTTGTTACTCTCAGATCTTCATAGTATCCAGAGTTTATCTGGCGTTTTAAATATTTTCGACGCCTTTGATTTCAACGAAGTCTTCCACTCTGTCGATCTCTGCAATTTTCATGAGACGAATGGCTGTATACAAAGTCATTCCTTCTTTTTTGTTCATCCGAAAGACCGTTGTTTCAGGTATATTGTATACTCTGCTCCATTTTCTCTTCGATATGTCCATTTTTCTGATCTTTTTGAAAAAAGGTTCATAGTCATACAATATTCCTGTTGATTGTGTTTCCGAAACTTGCTTTTTCGCATTTTCTTTTGCAGCTCTTTGTGACAAAAGAAAAGCTTCTTCGTTAAATATGGTTTTCGAATCCTTTTTTGACATTTTTTCCTCCCTTTTTTAATTTTAAAGATTTCCATATTTGCTTTTGGCCAAAATAAAAAAATGTATCAGTGACATCATGATCATTTCTTTTTCCAAATCCTTTTAAAATGTCATCTTCTTTTTTACGTTATCACAAAAAAGTAAAATAATAATCATGATTTTGTAAAAAAATAAGTATTATATAGGAGTTATTTTAAAAAATGTAAGTTTTAGCTAATCTACATGGCGGTTACCGGTTTTCGAAAAAATAAAAGCAGTTACCGGTTTTTCGGAAAAAATAAAATGATTGTATAATGATTTTGATGAAAAAAATCAGAGTTGTAGCAGCAATTATTGAAAAAGATGACAAGATTTTGATTGCCAGAAGGAACCACGGTGAACTGGAAGGTTTTTGGGAATTTCCGGGTGGAAAATACGAAGAAGGCGAAACCGGTGAACAGGCGATCAAAAGAGAGATCGAGGAAGAATTTGATGTAAAGATCAAAGTCAACGAGTATCTCTGTACGATCGAACATCAGTATGATTCCTTTTACCTGATCATGGACTGTTACATATGCTCTCTGGAAGAAGGACATATGGTTCTACATGATCATTCAGCGATCCGCTGGATTAATCCAAAGGAAGAGGGTATCGACTGGGTCCCTGCAGATCGTAAGGTAATAAAAGAATACAATGAATATAAGTAATCAATTCTTAACGAATTATTCTAAACAATCATTCCTTGACAGAATTAGAGATGACCTCAAAAGATGTCAAGCATTTTGTTTTTCTGTAAGTTTTATTAAAAAGGCTGGTTTAATCCTTCTCGAAAGAGAAATCGAAGATGCATTGAGTAGAGGTGCTGTTGGAAGAATTATTACTTCTACATACCAGAATTTTACTGATATCCCTTCACTTGAAATCTTTTTGGCCTGGTCAAAGAAGTATTCTAACTTCGATTGCCATTTAGATATCGAGTGTTTTGGAGAAAATGGATTTCATACAAAAGGATATTTGTTTGACTATGGTTCTTCAAAAGAACTCATTGTTGGTTCGTCCAATATAACAAGATTTGCACTTTTAAAAAATATTGAATGGAATATTTCCTTATTTTCAAGCGATAGTATTGATTCGTACAATGATGCATTAACTGAATTTAATGATTTATGGGATAAAACGCTCGAAATAGATAAGGATATTATCGAAAAATATCGCTTAATCATTGACTATGCCATTGAAAAATGGGATATGGACTATATTAATCCAGATACAATATCTATCAACCCAAATTCCATGCAAAGGAAGGCCTTAAAGGAAATTCGAAGATATAGAGATATGGGAGTTGATAAAGCTCTTGTTATTAGCGCAACCGGTTCCGGAAAAACATATCTAGCTGCCTTTGATGCAAGGAATTTTGATGCAAAACGATTGTTGTACATTGTTCATAGAGATGTCATATTGAAAGATGCGCTAAAATCATTTTTTAACGTATTTGGTTCCTTGAAAACATATGGAATGTTTACTGGCTCTAAAAATGAACTAGAAAATGATTTTATTTTTGCATCGACAGCTATGCTGTCTAGACATTTGAACGATTTTGCTAGAAATGAATTTGATTATATTGTTTATGATGAAGTTCACCATATTGTAGCGGATAGCGGAATGAAAATATTCGATTATTTTAAGCCTGAGTTTATGTTGGGCTTAACAGCTACTCCGGAAAGAATGGATAACAAAGACGTTTTTGGTTTGTTTGATCAAAATATTCCATATGAACTTCGTTTAAGAGATGCAATCATCAACGATCTAGTTGTTCCATTTCATTATTATGGCATACGTACAAAATTGGCTGATTACGGCGATAAAGACAGAATGAAGGTAGCAAGGCAGATTGCAAAGACAGAAAATGTAAATTTTATTGCTAGTGAAATAGAGAAACATAAATTAAAAGATGAAAAATTGAAATGTATTGCATTCTGTACGAATTTGCAGCATTGTTCCCAGATGGCAGAGGAATTTTCAGAAGCAGGATATCACGCGATAGCTTTAACTGGGCGAAATGACTTAGGAGAGAGAATAAAGGCATTTAAAGAGTTGCAAGATGATCATAGTTCTTTAGAAATCATTTGCGCTGTCGATATATTGAATGAAGGGGTAGATATTCCTCAAATTAATCTGGTTCTGTTTTTAAGACCAACGGAATCGCAAACTGTATTTCTACAGCAATTAGGTCGCGGACTAAGAAAATACCCAGGAAAAGATTATGTTACGGTTTTGGATTTCATCGGAAACAATTATCAACGATCAATTCAAATTGCAACAGCATTAAGCACATTGAGTAACACCCCATATACAGAAAAGCAGTATTTGAAAGCAATGATTCGTGCTGATTTTTCAAATTTAGAAATTCCAGGTGTAGAAATTAACATTGATGAGTTATCAAAAGAGGAATTGATTCATTACATCGATAATACTAATTTCAATACAGAAAACTTCTTAAAAAAGGATTATGAGAATTTTAAGAAGTATATCCAATCGGAAAAATATCCATTACACATGGATTACCTAGATTATGAAATAGCACCGAATTTAGACCGGTTCGTCAAATCGGGAATGAAGGGTGGAAAAAACAGATCTTACTATTCTTTTTTAAAAAAGATTGGTGAAGATAGCATTCCTGTTTTTTCAGATAAAGAAATAAGAATAATTAATGCAATTGAGGACATGATTCCAATTGTTCGATTAGAAGAATTTGTCATATTAAAACAATATATCGAAGAAGCACGAATTAACTTGAATGAATTAAAAGAATTATATCCGAGCACAACAAATGAAGCGTTAAATTATGCTTATGATTATTTAATTGACCAAAATATTATTGGAGAAAATGGCCTGGATCCAATCACTGTTGGTGAAGAATATCGTGAATATTTAGTCGATACCATTACTTACGCCATAAGCAGGTATAACATCGAATTTGGGGAGTTTGATGGAAGGTATAAGCTTTATAGGAATTACTATAAAGAACAAGTTGCCATGATTATGCTTAAGAAAAAGACGATGGACCTTAAGATTATCGGAACATATTACGATCCGAACAATGTAGGAGATACCTATATATTTGTAGGATTAAAAAAGGACGAAATTGGGAAATTGAATTATAAAGATCATTTTCTTGATTCTAAAACAATGCAATGGGAAAGCAAGAACAACACAACATTTGATAATGCTGAGGGGAAGAAAATCTTAGCAACAAAGAGAGTATTCTTGTTTGTAAGAAAAGTCGAGAGAGAAGATGGAATCGTTTTGCCGTTCACGTATTTTGGAACAGCAAAAATCGAAAACATTAGAGAGTCTTATACAGAGGAAAACGGTACGAAATATCCAACACTTCTGTGCGATCTTAAACTGGACAACGAAATTCCAAAACAGTATTTTTTAGATTTTGAAGTGCCTGAGAAAAAGATAGTAATAAAATAAAAATATGGAAAAGTACGAGTTGTTAAAAGAAAAAATTATAAAATTCAATGATGACCGTGACTGGGATCAATTTCATACACCGGAAAACATTGCCAAATCTGTAGTGATCGAAGCGGGAGAGCTTCTGGAATGTTTCCAGTGGGATAATGAGAATTTTGATAAAGAAGCGGTATGTGAAGAAATGGCTGATGTATTCACTTATCTGATCAATTTGGCAGACAGACTGGATGTTGATCTGATCGAGGTCACAGACAGAAAGGTCGACAAAAATGCATTGAAGTATCCTGTAGAAAAAGCGAAAGGGAAAAACACGAAATACAATAAGTTATAAAAATGCTGGTATATGAAGGAATCAAATCATCTTTTATAGAAGATGTAGATCTAAATGTTATTACAGAAAAGATTTATGAAAAATATAAATCTGTTTTTGGAAGGACAAGTCAGAACGAAATTAATTCCTGGAAAAACTCTATGCAGCATATGCGTGGAGTTTTAAGCGACAGACAGATTCCGGATGATGCAGGTATTGCAGTAGAGTTTAATATACCTTTAACTTCCAAAAGAATTGATTTCATTGTTTCGGGCAGAGATGAAAGAGAAAAAGATTCTGTTATTATTGTTGAACTGAAACAAT
This sequence comes from Solobacterium sp. UBA3303, assembly GCA_002362065.1. Lineage (GTDB taxonomy): Bacteria > Bacillota_I > Bacilli_A > Erysipelotrichales > Erysipelotrichaceae > Colivicinus. Next base: position 61,508 of record DESX01000007.1, on the reverse strand, counting down.
GGGAAGAATGTGAAGCTGTAAGCGGCAAAGACGGCATCGTAAACACTTTTGTTGGTGGTGCCAAAAGAAACGTTACACATCCTTCATATCAAGCTTTGTCTTATGCAAACCTGATTCGTGATTTTAATCAGACGGTTCAGGATGAAGATATAAATATTATTCCATGTGCTTTTTTACATAACTATTATCTGAAGCAGGACGATCCGATTTGCTCAGAGATGTATAAAGAATACATTGATAGGGCTCCTATGTTTGGACATGATGATGTCTTGAAGCTAAGGAATTTTGTAAGACAGTTTATTAAAAGTGGCGATAATAAAGAGGTGTTGTACCGTATTGAAAACGGAAAGCTCAGACCTTCAAAAATGCTTCAGGATACCCTCGCTAAAATGCTCCAGGGAAATAAAGAATTTACGATGATCGATGAGCAGAAAGTTATTTTTGAGGAAGCAAAAGCTCTTGCAAACGATGCGGTAGATCATGGTAAAAAGAAGGTCCTTGTTGTGGAAGGAGGACCAGGAACCGGAAAAACAGTAGTTGCCATCAATCTTCTGGTAGAACTGATCAACGAAGGCTTCACCAGCATGTATGTAACAAAGAACGCTGCTCCGCGAAATGTTTTTGAAGAAAAACTGAAAGGAACCTATAAAAAGAATTATATAAATCATCTGTTTAAGGGTTCTGGTTCATTTATAAATACACTTCCTAACGAGATTAATTGTCTGATCGTTGATGAAGCTCATCGTTTAAGAGAAAAAGAGATGCTTTCAAAAGGCGAGAATCAGATCAAGGAGATCATCAGATCAGCCGAATTTTCTGTATTCTTTATTGATGAGGCTCAAAAAGTTACTGCAAAAGATATCGGCAGTATTGAAATGATTAAAAAATATGCAGATGAATTCAATGCTGAATACCAGATCGCTTATCTGACCTCACAGTTCAGGTGCAATGGATCGGATGGATACCTTGCCTGGCTGGACGATGTATTGGATATCAGACAAACAGCGAATTTTGATTTTGGCGACCTTGATATTGATTATGATTTCAAAGTTTTCGATGATCCTAACGAAATGTTTGAAGCGATCAGGGAAAAGAATAAGACCAATAACAAATCCAGAGTTGTGGCAGGTTATTGCTGGGAATGGGAAAAGAATACGCAGAATGATCCAAATGTTTTTGATATAAGAATCCCGGAATATCAATTCGAAAAAAGCTGGAATCTGAACAACACCACGACATGGGCAATCGATAGTGAATCAATCAATGAAATCGGGTGTATCCATACTTGTCAAGGCCTGGAGTTTGACTACACAGGAGTAATTATCGGAAATGATCTGAGATACGAAAATGATCAGGTCATTACGGATTTTACAAAACGAGCCAAATCTGATAAAACGCTGGATGGATTAAAAGGAAAAGCTAAAAAGAAAGATCCGGAAGCTTTAAAAGAAGTTGACCGGATCATCAGAAATACATATAAGACCTTGATGACAAGGGGCATGAAAGGCTGTTATATTTTCTGTTTGGACAAACAGTTAAATGCGTATTTTAAAAAGAAGATAGAAAAGAGACACTGATTTTGAAGAGTAAATGTATATTGATATTCGCCATCGTTTTATGTTTATCTGTGATGGCAAGCTGCAGCAATCAAAATATTGAAACCGATGTGAAGGAGGAAGAAAGCGTGGAAGGATCTTTGGTAAAATGTGTTGAATTTGATGGAAAACAGATGGAATACATTCATTTTGGAACTGAGGGTAATGAAACACTCGTCATACTTCCTGGCCTTTCCCTTAAGAGCGTCATGGGTTCAGCCGAAGGCATCGTAAACGCATACCAGCTTCTCGCAAAGAAGTATGAGATCTATCTGTTCGATCATATCAAGAAAGAACCGCAAGGTTATACGATCTCAGATATGGCCGATGATACTTTGAGAGCTTTTAAAGAATTGGGTATTGAACACACACATCTGATGGGTGTATCGATGGGCGGCATGGTCGCACAGACCATTACATTGAAAGATGCGGATAAGGTCGATTCCCTGATCTTATGTTCGACGACATCGAATGTTAAAGATATGGACCAGTCTGCTTTATTGAACTGGAAGAAGCTTGCAGAAGAAAAAGATCTGTCTTCTTTGATGGCTTCTTTTGGTGAAAAGGTCTATTCCAAAGATTTCTATGAGAAATACAAAGATATCATTATCGCATCAGGTGAAGGAACGAGCGATCTTGACTATGCCAATTTCCTGACATCGCTTTCTGCGATCCGTGACTTTGATGTCAAAGATCAACTAAAAAACATCAAATGTCCGATCTTCGTATTAGGCGCAGGTGAAGACCAGGTCGTTGGTGTCGAAGCTTCTCATGACATCGTCAAAGAAACAGGCTGCAAGTATTACATCTATGAAGGTTATGGCCATGGTGTCTATGATGAAGCGCCTGATTATCTTTCCAGGATCGATGAATTTCTCGATAGCATTAAGTAAAAAATGTTAATATAAGCTTAGGAGGTGCTTTACTATGAACGTTAAAGACATTTCCTTAATTACAGGTATCCATTAAATACCTGTTACATACAGGGCAAGCTGAGGCTTGTCTTTTTTAAAACATCGGATGTTCGTTTACTGAAGATTCCGGCATTTTCTGTATCACATCCCAGTGTTCAACGATCCTTCCGTTTTCAAAACGGAAGATATCCACTGCGGCATGTCCTCTGACTTCCGGGGATCTTTTTAAAATATTGTGTATGAAAACAAGATCACCTCTGGAGCTGACGTGTTTGATCTTAGTCGTACATTCCTTCATATCTGTTTTAAAGCGTTCATGGAATTCATCATAAAAGGCTTTTACTCCATCTTTGACTGTCGGATTGTGCTGAATATAGGGGTCTGAAAGATAGTCATCGATCGCTGTTTCATCGTGCTTGTCAAAGAAGCGAAGCCAGAAATCCACGGCTTTTTCCTGATTGGTGATCGGTCTGTTTCCTGCGCTTGTATAGGAAAGGCTTCCTGTCTTGCATTCATCTAAGCAGATCCGGAATGCATTTTTTGTATAAAGGTTCAGATCGATAATGTATGTATTTCCTTCGTGTGGAAAAATCACCTGAAATATGCCGTCCTCAAGCTCAATAAGATGATGATTGTGGATCGAAACGTCATCATCCGCATGATCCTTTTCTTTCGGGATAAAAGACAGTTCAAGAACATCATTATCTTCAAATGAGATGTGAAACGTCGTATCTGTCAGTCTTTGTTCTTCTTTGCCGATCAGGTAAAATTTCTTCTTCATTTTTCTTTTATCGTATAGCCGGCTTGTCTGAGCTTATAGTCGTAAGCTTCCATATTTTCTACGAAAGTCTGCCATACCTGGTGTTTGTAAGGCGTATCGCCTTCATAGAATGTACCCATGACCTGCGATTCTCCATGGCGGTTTCCAAAGGAAGCGCCATCCGGGTCCATCTTATCGGTATTAGCTTCTTTTCCCCAGCCTTTGAGGCCCCATTTCCCGTGAAAATGTATCGTTTTGTGTCCGATGATGAAATCGAAATCCGTCATGATGCAGGTACCGTCATTCATATAAGGCAGTCTGATCCATTCACCGATCAGTTTCACATCATCGGATACGATCGGCTCTTCGCCTTCCAGCCAGTAACCGCCGCACATGTGACCTAATGCACCGTTGAAAAAGGCGATCTCTTTTCTTCCGTCCTGTCTGATGCCGGTACAGTTGGCAGTGAGGTATTCGGTCGTCTTCTGATAATCCTTTTCCTGTTTTGCGGGATCTTCGTGGACGTTTGGAATGTATTGACGATCATCATTGCCGATGCCGATGATCTTTTTTCCCATATAGGTGCCGCTTAAAAAGTGCGCGTGGGAATAAAATGTCGACACAGGAAACTGTTCACAGCGATGAATAAAAAATGCATAGGGAAATGGATCGAGACGGACATTCAGTATGGAAGCATCTTTTCCTTCTCTCCACTCAATATGGTCTTCATAGAAGCGGTATTCAACAAATGGTTCATCACAGCGATAGGCATAACATAACGGATCATCCGATATCTTTTCGTATGGAATGAGCTTGTCATCTCTTTGCGCAAGATCATCGTTATGCAGCGGTGTATGGAAACTTAAAGGTCCTTCTCCCAGACGGATGATCCCGGCAAAGCGGACGCCATCGATGTTCATATGACGGAACATGTTTACCGGTGCGTTTTCATCGCCCTGATCATGAAAAGTGGCGATCGAATCAACGCAATACAGGCGGGCATGTCCGTCTTTATCGTTGTCCCACCTGGACGGAAACATCGTCAGATCATTGGCTGTTTTGACATCAAAACCAAAATCATTGTTTTTCATCATCGTTTTTCTTTCTTCCGCTGAGGATATCAAGTATGAACTTGAATGTCGTAAGCAAAAGCACGACTGCAAAAAATACCGCATAGGAGATATGCTTGGAAATGCCAAGATACAACATGGCAAACGATAAGAGTACAGATAATATCAGTAAATATTTCATATCAGTTATTGTTGTAGATCACCTGCATGAATCCGTCATAATCACGGACTTTGCGAAGTTCTTTCATGAATGATTCGTTGAGTATTGCCTTGGAAAAGAACTGGAAGATCTCCCGGAACTGTTTGCGGTCTTCTTCCTTCAAAGAGACAATGAGGACCAGCTCGACATCGTTGTCTCCCCATCTGATCGGTGTCTTGTTCAGCGCAAAGGCAATGAATGAAGCGATGTCTTTGTTGTTGAGGGAGTGGGCGATCGCGATATTGTTATAGGAAGAATAGGCGATCTGTTCATGTTCCATCAGTTCTTCCTTGAAATCTTTCAGGACGAGTCCTTTTTTATAAAGATCTGCACAAAGGACATCGATCGCTTCACTGTAGTCTTTAAAATCCGTATCCAGATAAAGAAGATCCTTGTTCGTGAAACGGGAGATCTTTTTTAAGAACTCATTCCTGTTTTTCTGTTCTTTCTGGCTGAAGACATCGTTCCTTAGCTGTTCAAGGTCTTTTCCGCTTGGGAAAGGGGCAATGCGAAGGACCGGAAGTTCATCAAAATTGATGTCAAAGGTGGAGATGACCATGTCGATCCCGTTCAGCTCATATTTGAGTTTGTCATAATCGGTGATGAGCTGAGAGATGATAAGGATATCACCCAGGCTTTGCGTGATCCTGTTGCAGAGGTTCTTTCCGATGACGTAGTAGTCAGGGGCGAGAACGATGCAGCTGAGTTTTTCTTTTTGCGAAGTTGCTTCTTCGATGATCGCGCCGATATGAAGGACGATGTAGGCGATCTCGTTATCGCTGAGCTTGATATGTGCTTCCTTGTCGATCTTGTAAGCGATATAGCGGGCGATCAGGTACATGAAAGGATAGCCTTCCTGCAGATCGATGAACTGACCTTCCGAGATTGGAATATCGGATCTTGCCCGGATGATGGCGTTCTTGACATGGATCGCAAAGCGGTAAAGGAATTTTTCGTTGTCGAGATCGATCGAATAGACGCGGTTTACATCCTGTACGATCTTCAGGATGAGGTCAGCCGTTTCCTTTCCGACGATGCTTTCAAGACTTTGTTTTTCATCCTTTGAAGAACGGTTGATGATCCTGGTGGTCATCAGCATCGATGCCTCAAAGATATCTTCCCTGGTGAACGTAGTCCCCTTATAGTATTTGGACAGCTCCTCAAAGACTTCAGAAATGATCTGGATGATGACATCATCGCTGTTGGCTGAGATCAGATCCTTGTAATAGTCGGAGGTATCGCCATCACCGATTTTATGGTTCTCGATGCACAAAGCCAGATGGATGATATAGGTCATCAAAGAATAATCATCGAGATAATATTCATGTTTGGATAATACGCCCAGGACGATCTGACGGATGTCCTGGAGCTTCACGTTGTTGAAGAAGCGCTGCGTGTTTTCCAGCGAGAAGGAATTGTTTTTCAGTTCGCTCTTGATCATGGACATCGAAAAAGCAGAACGGTCAGAATCCTTGGCGACTGCAAATATCTTATTGTTCTTGGTCTTTAAATAGATCCTGTGATCGGAAAGCTTCTTCCGGATGCTGTTGAGTTCGCTGCGGAACGTCGTATCGGAAACGCAGAGCTGATCGATCAGCTCATCGATATCAAGGGTCTTGTTGCGAATGACGATCTTTTCGATGATGTACTGTTCCCGTTCGGTTGCGTTTGCCGGAACATCGGAATTCACGGCGCTATAGGAAAATGCAGGGTTATAGTGATAGCCCTTGTCGGAAGAAAGCACAGCTTCACCATCTTTATTTAAAGAAGAGACAAGATAGCGGACATGTCTGATCGAACAATCCATCAGTTCGGAAAGTTCCTTGGAAGTCATCCAGTCATTCTTCTGTCTGAGAAGCTGTAAGAGCCTGTCTTTTTCGTTGCGCTTTTCCACAACTATATTATAAAGAAGCTGATCTTCTTATGTCGTATCTGCGAATTGTCAGGGGGTGTGACAAAAACCGATGGTTTTTTTGAAAAGCGGGGCAGATAGAATGAGGGTGTATATAAGGAGGACCGATATGACTAAAATCTCAGAAGAAAAGATCGTATCCGTCATTGCCAGTGCCGGCAGTGCAAAAAGCTATGCATTCCAGGCGATGGAGGAAGCAGAAGAAGGAAACTTCGAAGAAGCTTATGAAGCACTGGAAGAAGCCAGAAAGGCTCTGGTCGAAGGCCATCAGGCACATACCGATATCTTACATGTCGATGTCACGGAGGGTGTTGAAGTCACCCTGCTGATCGTACATGCGTCCAACCACCTTTCCAATGCCGAAATGTCGATCGACTTTGCGGAAAGGATCATCAAGCTTTATGAAAGAGGAGGGAAAAATGCTTAATATCGTCTTGCTTTGTGAATATGGTGCAAGCACCGGAATGGTCGCTGAAAGGATCGTTCAGGCCGCAGAAAAAAGAGGGATCGAAGCTGTATGCAATGCCTACTCCACAACGGAGATCGGCAATGTGATCGATACCGCGGATGTCATCCTTCTTGGCCCGCAGGTCCGCTTCAGACTCAAGAAATTCAAAGAAGCCTACGCAGACAAAAATGTCCCGATGGACTCCATGAATCCGGCAGATTACGGAAGGATGAATGG
>DESX01000007.1:0-54336 GCA_002362065.1 Solobacterium sp. UBA3303 | reverse complement strand
GTGAAGCTCTGCTTGACCAGGCACTCAAATTAGTCGAAAACAAATAAACATAAATTCAAGAAAGGGGAAAATTTATGGAAAAAACAGCTAAAAATTCGAAGATCGAAGAACTGATCAACAAGCTGTCCGACGTACTCACACCGATCGCCGGCAGGATGCAGGACTTCCATCTGATCTCTGCACTCTCACAGGCAATGCAGCTGAACCTGCCGATCGTCATCATAGGTTCCTTCGCATGTCTGTTCGCATTCCTGGATGTCGGCGGCTGGCAGACATTCGTAGGAGCACATCCGATGATCTCGATGGTCTGCATGACCATTCAGTCACTGACACTGAGCTTATTCGGTTTCTACATCCTTCTGGTCCTTCCTTATCTGTATGCCAACAGATTAGGTATGAAACAGGCAGTTGCGATGGTCCCGCTCACAGTTGCAGCTTACTTCCTGTTAACACCTTCACAGCTCTACACAGCGATCAACAGCGAATGGTTAGGCCACAAAGGCATCGTTTCCGTCGTTTTGATCACATTCATCGTCGTAAGAGTCGCAAAGTTCATTCTCGACAAGAAGCTCTACATCCGTATGCCGGCCGGCGTTCCGAAGTTCGTTGAAGACGGTTTCGCAGTCCTGGTACCGGCTGTCGTCATTCTGGTCCCGTTTGCGATCATTGAATACCTTGTCGCACAGACTCCGGTTGGCTGCGTACATCAGGTCATCTACAACATCCTGCAGATCCCGTTCCAGAGAGTCGGCTTATCTTTGATCGGTCAGACACTTACGGAAACAGCTGCTACACTCTGCATGTTCTTAGGTCTGCACGCCAATACAGTCATCGGTATCGTTGAACCGGTCAGAATGGCTGCTGCAGCTGAAAACCTCGCTGCTTGGCAGGCAGGTCTGCCTCTTCCGAACATCGCTCCTTACGGCTTCACCAACCTGTCTTTGATCGGTGCCGGCGGAAGCTGTCTGTCTGCAACACTTGCATTCCTGCTCTTTGCAAGATCCAAGAGATATCAGGGCGTCGCAAGGATCGCCATCGTTCCGGGTATCTTCGGTATTGGCGAACCGATCCTGTTTGGTCTTCCGATCATGCTGAATGCCACTGCATTCATTCCGTTCATGACCGTAGTTATCTTCAACCAGATCTTCATCTACACGCTGATCGCTACCGGTATCGTCGGACGCTTCACAGGCGCGATCGTTCACTGGACAGTACCGCCGATCATGAACATGATCTTAGGTTCATCCACACCGGTCGCTGCGATCATCGCACAGATCGTTGAGATCTGCATCGACCTGGCTATCTGGTATCCATTCGTCAAACTGATGGACAGAGAAGCTTTGGCCGAAGAAAAAGAAGCAGAGTAAATATAAGTCAGAATATACAATCATGAATGATCAGTAAGTCTTCTGGCTTACTGATCATTATTATTTTGGGAGGAAAACGATGAACAACAAAACGGAAAAGCTAATGACGATACTTATGCTGGTGATCAGCTTCTGGGCACCGATTGCCGGGATCCTGCTGTATTTCCTTGCGGGAAAGAAATTTCCTGAACTGAGAAAAAAGATCCTGATCGCTGCCGCTTTGGGATTCATCGTGAACTACGCATTAACGCTGGCAAAAGAAAGAAACCTGTTATGGTGGGGGCTGATGAACTGATATGCATGAAAAATATCCGAAACTGTTTGAACCTTTGAAAGTCAATCACGTTGTTTTGAAAAACCGTATCATTTCAGCGCCCCTTGGTTCTCTGACTGACAAGTCACTCAGCGGCATCGCGATGATCATCAGAGGAACTTCGGGTTCCGTCGATGATCCACGGATGCGTTTGTCGCCCGGTCCGTATTGCTTTGCGGATCTGTTTACAGCCGCCAAAGTCCGCGAACAGGTCTCGGTCATTCGACAGGCCGGGGCAAAAGCGGAATTTGAGCTTTGTCATTGCGGACAGTTTGCGATGGTCGATAAAGACGACTACGCGATCGGTCCGGTCTCATTCATCAGGGAAGACGGCACGAGAGTTCAGGCAATGGACGAAGAAATGATGAAGGACATCGCTGCAAAATATGCCAAGTCTGCACTCGATGCCAAGGAATACGGCTTTGATTCGATCCTGCTTCACTTCGCCCATGGATGGCTGCCTGCCCAGTTTCTTTCACCCTATTTCAATCACAGGAGTGATGAATACGGCGGATCACTTGAAAACCGCATGAAATTCCCGACGATGATCGTCGATGCAGTCCGCAAAGCCGTAGGTCCGGATTACATGCTGGATATGCGCATCAGCGGTGATGAACACCTGCCGGGCGGTATGCCGATCGAGGAAGTCGTCACATTCTTGAAAAGCATCGAAGACAGGATCGACATGGTCCACATCTCCTGCGGCGTGGAGGTCAATGTCGAAACCAAGACCTACATGTCTTCAACACAATACCTGCCGCATCTGATCAACATCGAACTGTCCAAAAAAGTCAAGGAAGCTCTGCATATACCGGTCGCAGTCGTGGGCGGTATCATGACACCGGAAGAAGCAGAAAGCGTTCTGGAAGGCGGCTATGCCGATGTGGTCGTTATCGGAAGGCAGCTGATCGCCGATCCATGGTGGGTCAAAAAAGCCTGGGAATGCAGGAGCGAGGATATCACGCCATGCATCCGCTGCATGAACTGCTACAACCCTTATCAGTACCATACTTTGGAAGATCTGAAGGCTCACACTGGTATGAATACTGTGCCAAGCTGCAGCGTCAATCCGCGCTATCTGCACGAAGACAGAGTTCCGAATACTCTTTCAAAAGCTGAAGTCCGAAAGAAAGTCGTGATCATCGGCGGTGGTCCGGCCGGCATGAAGGCGGCGATCACTGCAGATCAAAGAGGTCATGAAGTTCATCTCTATGAGAAAGAAAATGTCCTGGGCGGTCAGCTTGTCTGTGCGGAATATGATGAGACCAAACGCGATCTTAAACGCTATAAGGATTATCTGATCACCCAGATCGAAAAATCGGATGTGCATGTCCATCTTGGCGTGAACGCTGTACCGGAAATGTTTGAAAAAGACAGACCGGATGCACTGATCCTTGCCCTGGGGGCTGAGCCTGCAGTTATGAACATCGAAGGTAAGGAAGATGAAAAAGTCATTGACTGCATCAGCGCATTCAAAAACATCGATTCCATCGGAAAAAATGTCGTGATCTTAGGTGGCGGTTCGATCGGCTGTGAGCTTGGCGTCGAACTTTCCAAAAGAGGGCATCATGTCTCGATCGTCGCAAGAAGGACATTATTAAGATCACTGAATGACATCATGAGAGCCTCTTTGAATCTCGTCATGAAAGAATGCGAAAACCTTAAAACGTATCATACACATCTGCACAAAGGATCACAAAGACAGGTGTGGAAGTCAAAGACAAGGAAGGGAATACCTTTGAATTGCCTGCGGATACGATCGTCATGGCGGTCGGCATGAAAAGCAAGACAGATGAAGCAAACAGCTTCTATGGCTATGTGCAGGACACCAATATTATTGGGGATGCAAACCGCGTAGGAACGATCTGGAATACAGCAGAAGACGGCTATTACATCGCTGCTCACTTATAGGAGGATAGCGTGGAAAAATACAAGAACTTATTTACACCGATAAAGATCAATAATACCGTATTGAAAAACAGGATCATTGCCACACCTTGCGGCGTTGATATCGTAAAGGCAGCCAAAGGCGGAGCGGCAGTCGTCATAACACATACACTTCCGATGGATTACCGCAATTCCTATTGGAGCAATGAACCATATGCCTTCAGCAAGTATAAAGTGGAAGCTGTCAAGGACGAACTTGCCAGAGTCCATGCCTATGGGGCAAAGTGTTCGGCTGAACTTCTTCACTGCGGAGCTGTCGTCAAGGTTCCGGAAGGCGAGTATGCGTTAGGACCAAGCGATATGATCAATGACCGCGGCTGTCCGGTCAAAGCCATGAACAAGGAAGATATGGACGGCGTCGTCGATGCCTATGCCCGCATGGCGAGGGAAGCCAGGGAACTTGGCTTCGATATGATCTTCATGCATTTTGCCCATGGATGGCTGCCGGCAGAGTTCATCTCGCCTTTATACAACAAGAGGACAGATGAATACGGCGGATCTCTGGAAAACAGGGCAAGATTCCCGCTCAGGATTCTTGAGGCGGTCCGCAATGCTGTCGGAAAGGATTTCCCGATCGATATGCGTATCTCTTCTGTCGAACACGTAGACGGTTCGATCGAATTTGAAGACACGCTTGCTTTTATCAAAATGGCGGAGAAATACATCGATTCCGTACAGATCTCCTGCGGTCTGGATATGGGCTTCAACTATGAAGGAAACGTCACAATGTCTACGACCATCTTTGAGCCGCATTACATCAATGTCGATTATGCCTCCAGAGTCAAAAAGGAAGTAAGCATTCCGGTCTATGCAGTCGGCGGCATCTCCGATCCGGATGAGGCAGATGAGCTCATCGCTTCCGGGAAAGTTGACATGGTTGCAGTCGGAAGACAATTCGTTGCCGATCCGGACTGGCCAAACAAGCTGCTGGAAGGAAGGGAAGATGACATCAAGCCATGTATCCGCTGCCTGCAGTGCTATCACATCGCAACCGAACACAGGAACATGGGCTGTTCCGTAAATCCGGAATATCTGCATGAGGCCTGGATGACTTCAGAAGATGAGATCGTTCCAAATAAAGAGGCAAAGAAAGTCGTGGTCATTGGTGCCGGACCAGCCGGTATCAAGGCGGCCATCACCGCATCCAGAAAAGGAAACGATGTCACACTGATCGAAAAGGAAAGCGAATGCGGAGGTATGCTCAGATTCATTGCCAAAGAGCACTATAAAGAAGATATCGTCCGCTATCTGAATTTCTTAAGAAAACAGCTGGAAAAATCAGACGTCAAAGTCCTTTACAACACTGAAGCAAGCCCGGAGATGGTCAAAGATATGCGACCGGATCATCTGATCGTGGCTGTCGGCTCTTCCGAGATCAGACCGCGTATTCCTGGATGTGATCAGGACTTCGTCTATTCGGAGCTCAGTGCCATCGTTCATGAAGAAGAACTCGGAAACAGGGTCGTCGTCATCGGTGGCGGTACGATCGGTGCGGAAATGGCTCTTGGTCTGGCCGAGAAAGACGGCAAGGAAGTTTATTGCATCGAGATGACTGACAAGATCGCTGCCAAAGGCAACCTCTTATACCGTATCAGCATGAATCAGCACATCCGCAAAACTGAAAACCTCCACATCTACACCAATACCGCCTGCAGGCAGATCCTTGACCATAAAGTCGTCATTGAAAATGAAGAAGGCGAAAAACAGATCGAATGCGACAATGTCATCGTTGCCATCGGCGTGAGAGGAAATCGTGATCTGGCAAACTCCTTCTATGGCATCACGCCGAAGACCGTGATCATCGGTGACTGTGACAATGTCAGACAGATCATGGAAGCCACGCTTGCCGGCTATACGGCAGGACTCAATACCTGATGGACCAGACAGACAGATATTTCTGCCTGTCTTTTCACTTCGGATGCTTAGTGTTTTAATAGAGCTATGGATATCATTGCCGATGTATTTAAACGAACTAAAGCCATAGCTTCAAAACTGAAGGCCTATGGTTTTGTCGTGGAAAAAGGGAAACTTGTCTATGTGAGAAAACTCATGGACGAAAACTTTGAAGCGCGGCTGAGCGTTGATAAAAACGGAAACATTTCCGGCAAAGTCTATGATCTTGATATGGACGAAGAATATACCAACATCTATTCCGATTCCCAGTATGGTGCCTTCGTTTCACAGATCCGCAATGCCTATATCGAATTGCTGGAAGACATCCGGGAAAAGTGTTTTGAAAAAGAAGAGTTCCTGTTCTCACAGACTAAAAGGATCGTATCCTATATTGGAAAACAATACGGTTCAAAACCGGAATACCTGTGGAAGAGGTATCCTGGCTATGCGGTATTCCGTGACAGGAAGTCCGGCAAGTGGTATGCCATCATCATGAATGTCGATGGTTCAAAGATCGGCCTCGACAAGAAGGAATATGAAGTCATCGACCTGCATCTGGATCCCAATATGGTCGCTTCCTTAAAAGGAGAAAAAGGTTTCCATGAAGCCTACCATATGGATAAAAACAACTGGATCACGATCGTGTTGGATGAAAGCATCGATGATGAGATCATCGCTTCCTTGATTGAATATTCCTATGATCAGGCACAGCAGTCTTCCGCCTGGATCGTACCTGCCAATCCGAAATACTATGATATCGTCGGAAGCTTCGACCATTCCGATTCCATCATCTGGAAACAGTCCTCCGATGTCCATGCCGGTGACATCGTCTATCTGTATGTGGCCGAACCTTATTCTGCCGTCTTATTCAAATGTATGGCTACAGAGACCGATATCCCGTATGAATACAAAGACAAAAACGTTTCCATGTATAAAGTCATGCGTTTGTCTTTGCTGAAACGTTTCCCGAAAGACAAATATACATTCAGATATCTCAATTCCCTTGGCATCAAAGCCATAAGGGGTCCAAGAAGACTCAAGAAGGAAACTGCCGATCAGCTGGATTAAACAGAAAGGATGTCCTATGAAACATGCCGTGATCGTAAAAGGTGTCAGGGATGATGAAGTCTTTGAAGAATATGAACTGAATGAAAAAGACAGGATCATCCTGATCGAAAAGGAATATGACCAGAGTGAACTGGAAGAATTTGAAAACGAGGCTTTCAAATGGATCGTTGAATGCAAAGGCAGCCGTTACTTTATGGCGGGTTCAGACAGTGGCGAAGATGCGACAGGTTATTATTGCAAGTACTTCGATCTGACCAAGGAAAGAGCTGTCTTTGAGAATGGCAAACTTGCGGGCTTCTATCTCTTCGGCGGAGGATTCCGCTATTCCGGAAATGACAGGTCAAGCTTTGATATCGATGAATGGGACTATCCGGGAAGTGATCTTTTCAAAGGAAAATATCTCGCAAAAGAAAAACATGTGTTCCTCTTTGAAAAAGAAGAAACACATGTCTGGAACAGCTGGAAGCTTCTGAAAAGAGAAGAAAACAAGGAATATAAGGAATACCTGGAATTCTGATCATTCCAGCGTAAAACTATAGAAATCAATGGAACCATTCCCTTTGTATGTAAAGTATAAAGGGAATTTTTCTTTTGTATTCAGTTTGAAAGAAACTTTTTCGGAATCTGTATATTCCTTATTCTTATGCAGTTTCATGCAGGCAAGCACAGGTCCATTCAGGGATGTACGGATTTCAAACAAACCTTCATCGCCTCTGGTTACGACCGACAAGGTGATCTCGTCTTTGTTTGAGAAATATTTGAAGCCGGCAGTCGAACCATCTTTCATATTGCCAATGTACTGGTTCGGATCGCTTTGCCTGTCCGGCCCATCCTGCAGGAATGCCGGATTGTTTTGCCTGAAACTTTCATCACATACATCGAGGTAATGGGATGCGCCGTTTTTTGAAGTCAGATGGCAGGCGATATAAGCGCCATATGTTCCTTCCGGGATCAGAGGCTTGTCATTGAGTCCGCAGCTTGTCAGTTCAGCCTGATCGAAAGTCCCGTCTTCATTCATGTAAATACGATCGGCAATGCCTTGTCTTGAGTAGGTGGAATAGGCGGTCTGCCGATGGCCGAAGACATAGTATTTTCCATCCGTTTCAATGAGTGAACCATGGATGTTTCCGGTATAGCAGACTCTGTCTTTCTCCTCGACAAGACCGATATCGCCGTTGTCATATAAGATGCCTTTATAGGTGAACGGGCCTTTGGGGTCTTTGGACATCGCATAACATAACTCATGGGAGTTCCAGGAAGAATAGATGAAGTAATAGTCATCATTGAATTTACGGATCGATGCGGCTTCAAAGAAGTCATGGCCGGGATCAGGACAATCCAGTATCTCGACTTTCTGAACGCTTTCGATATGGACCATGTCATCGCAAAGCTGTGCCACATAGGCACCCGATGATAAAGGAATATTGCCGAATTCCCTTTCCATGAAATCCCAGGAAAGGTCCGGGGCAAAGCCGATATATAAATAGGACTTATTATTTTCCGTCAGTACAGCCGGATCAAACGGGTAAGGATCATATTCGTTCTGTCCAAGCAATAGCTCATTTTCATATCTGACGTGGCCAAGGAATTCAAATGGACCTTCCGGTGTGTCGCTTACGGCAACACCGATCGATCTTGTATTGCAGGGGCAGTAATACAGGTAATAACGATCACCTTTCTTTGTGACGTCCGGGGCAAACAATGGATCGAGGTCTTTGTTTAAAGGATCCTGGTCTTTCCTGTAGATGACGCCATGGTATTTCCAGTCGGAAAGATCATTTACAGGTGCACTCCACAAGACGTAATCATTGTCACAGAAGAACGAAGAACCGTATTTGTCATGAGAGCCATAGATATAAAGCCTTCCATTAAATATGTGAGGTTCGCCATCAGGTATGTATTCAAAGTTTGGCAGATAAGGATTGAAGATCTGTTTGTTCATGCCTTCAATATAGCTGAAATAAAAAAAGAATTCCATACGCTTGCGGGCCTGCACGATTATGTTTCAAGCATATGGAATATTTAAGGTGATGTTTATGAAATGTTACTTGTAACGGATCCTGACGATCTTGTTGATGTCATCGATATTCAGGATCTTCATGAACCTTCCGCAGGTCGCTATCGTCATGTTGGTATTATGATGCATGCGATGAAGCGTTTGCGATGAGATGTCGTATTTCTCCTTCAGCTGGTTCTGAGAGATCCCTAATTCTTCGAGTGTTTCAAAGAAAGGTGAATAGTCGATCATGACTTCGTTGATGTCTTCGCTGTCTTTTAATTCTTCTTTATCTTCCAAATTATTGGCTCCCTTGTGTTTGTTTGTGCAGGTCCGCTGCTTGAGGTGTTTCCTCAATTGACATGTTAAGACATTATCTCTCACTTGGGGAGTCTGCAGTTTTTGACTCCTCAAAAAACGGAGGAGACAAAGACCGGAGGTGTGCATAAGCGGACATAGAAAAATGACTGCTTAAAAACGACAATGAAGACAGGAGGAAAAATGAAGAAAAAATTATTCATCTTATTCATCTGTTTGCTGTTTGCATTCTCTTGTAAAAGGATCCAGGCTTCACCGCTTGTCATGGTGGAAGCGGAAGGGATCGTTGATGGTTATGTCGGCGAAGACGTCAAAGGAAAGATCGTCGAACTGAAACTCACCGACAACAACTATTACTTCGAAGTGGAAGATTATGAAGAAGTCTCGAACTGGTTCCCCAATATCCCAAAAGGTCTTGAGGCAACCGTGATCTCCCATTTGTCGGACAACATCCATGTGCTGTTTGAAGGATCCCCTCAAGAGGAAAAAGACGAACAGATCAAAGTCGCTGTGCCGGACGGTTACATCATCGATCCAAACAGCGGCGAATCGATCGGAACACTTGAAAACAGTCCGAACGATAAAGCTGTATTTCAGATCAGGGTCAAGGAACCCAAAGCAGAGTATGAACGGGAATCGATCGTGAAAGGTGAAGTCGGAAAGCCGCTGGAACCGCAGTACGTTTATGTCCAGCTGACCAATGCGACTTGCGAGGCCTCGATGGTCGGTCATATATTCCCGGAGCACAACGGTCTCACTGCCAAAGCTATCGATGTACTTTCCTCTAATACGATCGTAATTGAATATACCGGAACTCCTGTTGAAGAAGACCAGTCGCTCATTCATACGCTTCTGCTTGATGCGGATCTAAAAATTGACCAGGATCTTGAAGTAGCGGATCGGGAAGATGTCAGGTTCAATATCATCAAAAAATCAGCACCTGCTAAACCTGACCCCGATCCGATCATAAACCCCGAGCCCGAGCCTGTGACGGATACATTCGTCATACCGCATACGGGCATTGAATGATATCAGCTGAACCAGAGTTCAGTCGATATACATCTCCTTTCTGATGGCAGGCTGCATTAAAAGCCCTTCTTTCTATTCCTTTCTATGAAGATGCAGCCTGCGATTCATTAATCTCCTTAATGAAACAGTCGTTTCCTGGCCGGAAGATGCGTGATGCATCTTTTTGGCGTTTAAAAAGATCCTTTCGGATCTTAATTGAGTGATAAGAGCTGTCTTTTAAAGATCTCCAGGATCTTCTTATGGTCATCCGCATGCATGAGCTCGTGGATCACGCCGATGTCACTGATCGCCTGATATAAGACGCTCAATATCATAAACGGATAGGATTCTTTCGAGCCGTTGGAAACAAGGAAGATCAGCTGTACGTAATCATCTTCCCATTCGATGGGGTGTTTCAAAGAAGCGATCGAAACGGACGGTTCTTCGCTGCATGGGTAAAGAGAATGGATGATTGCGATATTGTTTCCCTTGCAGCCCGGTGTCATCGATTCTCTTTCGAAAACAGAATCCATAAGATAGTGCGGGATGTTTTCCTTATCCTGCATGTTATTGCACATGGAAGTGATCGCTTCTTCCTTGTTTTTGTAATCCGCATGAAGAAGCAGAAGTTCAGGCTTTATGGCATTCAGCAGCTTTTCTGTTTTTTCCTTCTGGTGAAGCAGAAGGAGATGGATCTTCTGCAGTTCGGCAGCTCCGAACTTTCCGGCGATCTGCAAAACAGGAATCGAACAGTTGAATTTGACTCTGGCCATATCCGAAATGATCAGATCGTATTTTTCATCGATATTGCGGCTGATCTCGTGGAATTCCATGATCGAGATCGATTCGATGAGCTGAGAGAAATTCTGATTGAGCAGATTGCGTATTTCGTAGGAAGAATTTGCACCTTGATTTAATACCAGGCATACTCTTTGTCTGATACTGTTGGGGTCTTGCCTTGATAAGGAATCCTGAAGGTAGAGCGAAAGGATCGCGATCTCCGGTTCTTTAAGATCGTAATCGTAGGATTTTTTAAGATATTCAGCCATCAATACCGCATATTCATAGGCAGGCATTGCCGATCTTGTGTCAGCGCGGTTGATCGTCAGATGCTCGATCCGGTAGCGCAGACGAAGCAACATTCCTCGCAATTCTTTTGTGATCGACATGCGAAGTTGTGTATCGTTGAGAAAACTGACATCTGTGTTGACAAACAGATATCTGAGCATATCATCGCACAGAAACAGCTGCGATTTGAAATCGCGCAGATCGAAGGGATCATCGTCATGATAATTCCTCCGGCTTGCAATGTATAAAGCCAGGAAACAGACTTCATCCTCATTTACGGCAACGTTGATCTCTTTATAAATATGTCTTGCAACGGAATACTCTTCCAAAACCTGAAGTTCTTCCTTCTGGGCAGAAGAGAAGCGGATGAAATGACCGTTGTCATTTCTCCACTTGCCGATGGCGATCAGACGGGCAGTGTTCCTAAGTGCGTGATATGGAAGATGGATCCCCCATTGCGGCAAGCCTATGGATAAGACATCCGTACAGCCCTTCAGATCCATAAGTACCGGTAATGGAAGATCGTTTTCGAAACTGCTGTCTTCATCGATGTGCATGTATTTTGTCAGACAGATGCGGATGTGCTCTTCATTGCCCTGAATGGAAAGGCCGCTTCTTGCCACAGGCACGAGCTTGAGATAATACCTGTCAAGGATCTTCCGTGCTTCTTTGAGATCCTGATTGAGCAGTCCGGTCGAAATGTACATCTTTGCGGCAAGATCTTCGATCCTGATCGGCTGATCCGAAGTAAGAAACTGATAAAGGATGAAATTCATCCTCTCTTCGTTATAGTTGGGTATGACGTCACCGATGCGGTATTTCTCGAAAAAAGAATCGGAAAAGATATTGAATTCGACCTGATTGAAGATCTCGAGAGTATAGCCCGTCCCGGATTTTGAAACGATCCTTGCACCGGAGTTCATAAGGATCTCGTTGATCATCACGATATCGGAACGCACTGTTTTGCCGGTCGTTCCCATAACGGATGCGAGCACATCGGCACTGATGGCTTTATCACTTTGCAGAATATGGCGCATGATCGCCAGCTGTCTGGAACTTGGTAATATCATGGTGATCCCTCCCTATTAATAATAATAGAATGAATGCAACAAAGTTATAACTTCACATTTTTTACATAACGTTCTAGAAAAAACATGAATTGTTGCCAAAATGTCCCGAATCTATAATGAGCTTGTAAGGAGGAAAGTTATGAGACGAATCCTGATCTGCAGTCATGGCACACTGGCGGAAGGTTTCCGGAATACGCTGAAGCTCTTCGCTGGAGACATGCTGCATGTAGATGTGATCTGCGCATACGATGATGATGAAGATCCCGAGAAAAAGCTTGACCATTACTTAAACGGGGTAAATAAAAATGATGAGATACTGGCGTTTACCGATATCATGGGTGGCAGTGTCAACAGGATATTGAACCAGTACAGGATGATGGAAAGGTTCCCTGAACACTTCCATCTGATTGCCGGCGTGAATCTGCCGCTCCTTCTGGATCTGGCTTTATATAAGCCTGACCAGTATCTTGAAAAAAACGATATCAGCAAAAAGATCGCTTCAGCAGCTGATTCGATCGTTTATATGAACACATACATTCCAGACATGAGTGATCTGGATGAATAAAGAAAGGAAATACTATGGCAATTATTGCAGTAAGGATCGATGACCGGCTGATCCATGGACAGGTAGCAGCATTGTGGACAAATACGCTTGGTGCCACAAGGATCATGGTGGTCGATGACAAGGTTGCGACCAATGACGTGCAGAAGATGTCATTAAAGATTGCAACACCAAATGGGGTGGCCTTATCCGTGTTAAGCATCGATAAGGCGGCGGAGCGTATCACAGCAGGAGCTTATGAAGGACAAAGGGTCTTTCTTGTCGCCCGCAAGCCGGGAGTGCTGAATAAGCTCATCGACAAAGGCGTTGAATTAAAGGAGATCAATGTCGGAAACATGCCTTACGAACAGGGCAAGATCAAAGTTGCGAATACGGTTTCCGTCACGCAGGAAGAGATCGAAGATTTCGAAAAACTGCAGGCAAAAGGTGTGGCGATCTCGATACAGCTGACACCTTCCGATCCGCGAAAAGATTTTATGGAAGTATTAAAGGAAGCGAAATAAGGGGGATAACAAATGAACTTTCTTCAATTAGTGCTTATCTTGGCATATTGTGCGCTCTACTACTATGATTACTGGAACATCATGATCATGTATTACGGCTCCACGCCGATCTGCAACGGTCTCATCGTAGGCCTGATCATGGGCAATCCGCTCGTTGGTCTTGAGATCGGTGCGACATTGCAATTGATGCAGCTTGGCGGAGTCGGCTATGGCGGTGCTTCATACCCGGAATATGATGTCGGTACGATTATTGCAACGATCGTTTGCGCAGCCGCAGGTCAGGGAGCTGATTTCGGACTGGCTATCGGACTTCCGGTCAGCCTGCTGATGATGCAGATCGATGTCCTGGTAAAGACAGTCTCAACGTTCATGATCCATAAGGCACAGTCATGCACGGAAAATGGCAACGATAAAGGTGCGTTCCGCTGGTTGCTGAGTGGTCTGATCCCGTGGAGCTTGAAACCGATGCTTCCGGTACTTCTGTTATTCATTCTTGGTCCGGAAAAAGTCGCAGATCTTGTAAACATGATGCCTGATTTCATCATCGGTGCTCTGAGTGTTGCCGGAAATATGCTGCCGGCCGTCGGTATTGCGATCCTGATGAGATACATGAATGTCAAAGAGTACTTCATCTATCTGATCCTCGGCTATGCAATGATGGGTTACTTCAATCTCCCGATGATCGGTATTGCTTTATTTGGTTTCGTTGTCGCATATCTCTCATATAAAGGAATGGGAAATCCTGTTTCTGTTGCTGCAGAAAGAAATACCGTAAGTGAAAATGTACAGATAGGAGCAGACGAAGATGAGTTATAAAGTTACGAAAAAAGATGTCAGAGATACCTGGCTGAGATATTTCCTTCTGAATCAGGTTTGTTTTAACTGGGAAACAATGCAATCTGCAGGCGTTGTAATGACGCTGCAGCCGATCTTAAAGAAGATCTATGCGGATGATCCGGAAAAGTATAAGGAAGCTGTATTGTCTCATTATCAGTTCTTCAATACGCAGCCGTTTGTTGGCGGTACGATCCTTGGCGCTGCTTTGGCGATGGAAGAAGATCAGAGCATGGACTGGGCAGAGAAAAGAGAAGCGATCGCCGGTCTTAAGACTGGTTTGATGGGACCGTTTGCCGGATTGGGCGACTCACTGTTCTTTATCATTCCGTCAACGATCTTCAATGCAATGGCAGCCTATTCAGCGCTGAAAGGAAGTGCAATGGGCCTTATTCCTGGTCTGGCCTTTGGCATTGCACTGATCGCTCTTCGTTACTGGTTCGTTAAAGTCGGCTATGAGCAGGGAACAAAATTTGTTTCCGGTATATCCGGCCAGCTGAAATCGATCACTAAGGCTGCGACGATCCTGGGCATGATCGTATTGGGAGCTCTGATCGTTTCGGTCATCTACATCTATACGCCGATCACGTTCACATCAGGAGAGTATTCGACTGCTTTGATGGATGTCTTTGACGGTATTGCACCAGGCTTGCTGCCGATGCTGTTCACCCTGTTCATCTACTGGCTCCTAGGCAGAAAGAACATGACTTCAACAAAGGCTATCCTGATCGTTATCCTGATTGCCTTTGTCGGTTATAACCTTGGTATCCTTGCATAAACATGAGATTCGGGATCTGGAAAGAATCGATCACTCCCGAATATCCTGTCTGGCTTGAGGGACAGAATTCCAGGACGCATAAATCAGAAGGGATCCTGGATAAAGTCTACGTTACAGGTATCGTGATAGAAGATGAAGAAGATCATCTTCTATCACTTTTAAGTTATGACCTGGTCGAACTTGACAGAGGATTTTCGGATGAACTGATAAAAGCAGTCAAAGAAAACTGCGAAATTGAAAATGTGATCACAAGCTTCACTCACACCCATTCCGCTCCAAGCCTGCAGACAGACCCTGTCTGGAGCGTTCATTATGCGCCAGAGGAGACAGTGAGCTATCGTGAAGAGATCAAAGACCGTTCGATCTTATGCATCAGAAAGGCAAAACAGCAGCTTGCAGACTGTGAAGTGTATTTTGCAAAGAAAAAGATCGATGGAATCTATTCCTGCCGTTCGGATATCCGGATTGAGGGCGACAAAGACTTTTTTGTCATACAGTTTAAAAACGGAGAGAATGTCCTTGGCAATCTTGTGCAGTTTGCCTGCCATGGAACAATACTGGGACCGGAAAACTATCTGATCTCTTCGGATCTGCAGGGCAGAGTCAGAGACTTCTTCAATGAGACTTATGGAGGAGAGGCCTATGTCATGCAGGGTGCAGCCGGTGATATGGGAAACCGCCAGTACAGAAAAGGCAATGATGAGAAGGAACTGATCCGTACCGCAAAAGAGCTGTGCGATCAGCTGAAAGATCTGTCTTTTGAAAAGCTGGATATCCGGAAAATGAAGATCAGATCATACAGCTATGGCATGAACTATGATTTCGATCTCAAAGATATTGAAAAACGTTTCCGTAAGAATAAAGAAACGATCTTTAAACTTGATCCGGATATCCCTTCCGAAAAAGACCAGATCAAACTGCTGAAAACGGAACAGATCTGGTATTCTCACTTGCTGAAAAACAGGATCGATCAGGGAAGTCTGATGTTTGACGGCTGGATCATCGATATGAAGGAGCTGATCATCGTTACAGCTCCATGCGAACTTTCATCGGTATTCGCGATACGTATCAAAGAGGCCTTTAAGAATAAAAGGCTCATCGTCTGGCCATATACGTATTACTCCAACGGTTATCTCATTCAGAAAGAAGAATTCGGCAAAAGCTTTGAAAGCTCTCTGTCCATGATGAGAGCAGGCCAGGCAGAAGAGTATTGTGATCATCTGATCAGTCTTTTAAGAAAAGAGATCGGATAAAGCTGTTAACAAAAATATAAACTTCAACAGAAAGATGCGTGATGCATCTTTTTGGCATATTGGAAAAACTTTTCTTTTTTACGGAAGGAACTAAAATTTATAATATTTTTGTAAGGAAGGACGGAATTATGATCTATACATTCACTTTGAATCCGGCGATCGATTACTTTCTCAGCGTGAAAGACAAATTGATGATCGATGAAGTCAACAGAGGGACCAATGCGATATTCAAGGCAGGCGGAAAGGGACTCAATGTCTCGAAGATCTTGTCTTTGCTGAATATCCGATCGAAAGCCGTTGTGCTTTTAGGCGGTTTTACCGGTGATTTTATCAGAAGTGAATTTGAAAAGGATAAAAACATCGAAGTACTGTCTGTGAAAGTCAATGGCGTCAACCGCATCAATATGAAGGCCCATTATGACAACAAGGCCTTATGCATCAATGGCGACGGACCGCTCGCCGATGAAAATGTGAAAGAAGGACTGTTTAAGATCATCGATAACATCGGCAAAGATGACATCGCCGTCATCTCCGGCAGCATGATGCGAGGCTTTGATGAAGACGACCTCATCAAAATGGCGGATGCCTTGCACGAACATGAAACAAAGGTCGTCATCGATATGGAAAAGATCTCTCCGGAAACTTTGAAACGATGCAGGCCATATCTGATCAAGCCGAACCTTTATGAACTGCAGATACTGCTGAACGATACGCAAATCACAAAGGAAAATGCGAAAGAGGCATTATTGAAGTTAAGAAAACAGGGCATCGACAAGATCTTATTGTCCTTAGGAAAAGACGGAGCCCTCTTGTGTGATGAGGAAGGCTTCTTACATCTGATACAGCCGGATACCGTTCTGGTCAATAAAGTCGGGGCAGGGGATGCGATGCTGGCGGCATTCTTAGGAAAACTTTCGGAAACAGGAGACCGAAGTCTTGCCTTACGCTATGGTGGTGCGGCAGGCAATGCAGTCGCTTCCAGGCTGGAAGATATCGATGCGGAAGTGATCGAACACTATCTGAAGCAGATGGATGCGAGATAGTGTTTGAAGTTTGTACCTTGCAAAATTGAAATACAAAAGAAAAAATATAATAAAATAATTGTATGGAGAACAGCATTATGGATAATGAAAGAAAATGCAGTCTGTGCGGTGAACCCTTAAGCAGATATGGCAACAAAACGATAAAAGACGGTGCATTGTGCCGTAATTGTATCAAACCGGCATCCCCATGGCTGAGTGATGAAGACTATGGAAGGATGACACTGGAAGATTTCAGAAAACATCTGGTCTACAGGGAGGAGAATCTCAAAAAGCTTGAGACCTTCAGGGAAGACAAGAAGGTCGAAGGAAAGTACACTTTGTACCTGGATGAAGGAAACAAACAGTTTCTGATCTCCAAGCGCAAGGACTATAAGAAAGAGAATGCCGACGTCATCAGCTTTGACGACATCGATGAGATCTCGATCTTTGAAGAAAACTATATGGATACAGAAGATGTCGACATCTGCTTCGATATGAAACTGAAGAACAACGAAGAGATCGACAACATCTATTTCAGGGTCAATGAATTCCCGGGCCTGATCAAAGATTCCGAGCAGCACGAGGAAACGATCAGCCTGGCCATGCAGTATCTGGATGCCTTTGAAAGCGAAGAAGGCATCGACTTTGAACAGGTGGAAGGAGAGTAAGATGAGCGAAAACAGAAGCGGAAGAAAAAAACACATCGTTGAAGGAACGGTGGAAGAGATCAAAAAGACGGAACGTTCCATCGGCCAGAGCGTTGGCCAGAGAGGAAACAACTTTATGAAAGCCATCCGCAGATTATTGAAAGGCGGCGTCAAGAAATGAAGAAGAAAAAAGGTTTTTCGCTGATCAGATTCCTGATCTTCCTGGTTATCGCCTTTGTGATCTTCAATTTTGTGATGTCGTTGTTTTCAAGCAATCCGCAGCCATCCCCTGCGGCAAACAACAATGAGACACATCAGCAGGAGACCACACCGGTCATCAATAACGATGACAATGATGAAAAGCACAGCTATGAAGGCATATCAAATACCTTGAGCACGACCTATTCCTCCAACTGGCAGCTGACCAACAATGTCGGAAAACTTGATTCCACTGTTGTAAATGGCGTCAGAGCCAAGCGCACGAATATCTTAGGCAACCAGAAAGACACCGTGACCATCATGGTCTACATGTGCGGTTCCGACCTGGAATCACAGGCTGCCATGGGT
The DNA here is from genome assembly GCA_002362065.1 of Solobacterium sp. UBA3303. Classification (GTDB taxonomy): domain Bacteria; phylum Bacillota_I; class Bacilli_A; order Erysipelotrichales; family Erysipelotrichaceae; genus Colivicinus. The sequence goes on along the minus strand of DESX01000007.1, from coordinate 36,122 downwards.
GTCTATGACCTGCAGGAAATGGCTTCAGCCAATATCGCCGACAACGTCAACCTGATCGTCTACACCGGCGGTACGACAAAATGGCACACCAACATCATCTCCAACCGCGTCAACCAGATCTATCAGGTCGTCGGCGGCGGACAGATCGGCTGCTTAGTGGATAACGCAGGTACCGGATCGATGGTCGATCCGAATACTTTAGTCAGCTTCATCGAATTCTGTGAGGAGAACTTTGAAGCCAACCGTTATGAACTCATATTGTGGGATCATGGCGGAGGTTCGGTTTCCGGCTATGGCTATGATGAAAAATACCCGAACAGAGGTTCGATGTCCCTTGCCCAGCTTGATGAAGCCTTGACGGAAGCAGACGTCTCCTTTGATTTCATCGGTTTTGATGCCTGCCTGATGGCGACCACCGAAACGGCTTTGATGCTGAGTGAACATGCTGACTACATGATCGCTTCAGAAGAATCCGAACCGGGCATCGGCTGGTATTACACCAACTGGTTAAGCAAACTTTCCCAGAACACTTCGATGCCGACGATCGAGATCGGCAAGAACATCGCCGATGACTTCGTCTCCATGTGTTCTTCCAAGACACCAAACCAGACGGCGACTTTGTCTGTCGTTGACCTGGCAGAAGTGGAAGACATCGTTCCGCAGGTCTTAAGTGAATTCTCAAGATCGACGAGCGATCTGATCGATTCCAATTACAGAAGCGTGGCAGTCGCCAGAAAAGGTTCCAGGGAATTTGCCCAGGAATCATACATCGATATGGTCGACCTGGTTGACCTTGCTTCCAAGCTCGATACCGAAGAGGGCAAGCACTTATGCCAGTCTTTGATGTCAGCCATCAAATACAACAACACTTCCAGAGGCATCTCCAATGCCTATGGTTTATCGATCTATTTCCCATACCGTTCATCCAAGTATGTCGGTACGGTATTGAGGACCTATGATGCAATCGATATGAACGAAGAATACAGCGAGCTGATCAGGAATTTTGCGACTTACCAGGGTGCTGGCCAGGTTTCATCCGGCGGTTCGCATTCCGCATATTCTTCCTATTCCGGATCGGATTATTCTTCCGCCTACCAGACGATGTCTTCGGAAGAGCTGATCATGGACATGCTCAGCCTGTTCATGAACGGCGGCTATACGCAGGAACCAAGCTATGATTCCTACTATGGTTCTGCTCTGGATCTCTTATTCGGCGGAAGGTCTCTGGACAAAGTCAGCAAGTACATCGCTGAAAACCACTTTGACGCTGACCTCAACTGGAAAGACGGCAAGATCGCGTTGAGCGAAAAGCAGTGGTCGATGGTTGATGCTTTGAAGATGAACCTGTTCATTGACAATGGCGAAGGCTATATCGACATGGGCAAGGATTCGATCTATGACATCGATGAAAACGGAAACCTGCTGGCTCCGGAAGATCTGACCTGGATCGCCATCTCCGCAGACAACAAGACCTGGGTACAGGTCCCATACTACGATCTGTATTCGACAACAGATGGCGACAACACGATCTACACCGGCCGCATTCCGGTACTTGTCAATGGCAAATACGCGAACCTGATCACGATGATCGACGACAACGAGGCAAAGATCGCCGGTATCGCCTATGACTACAAGGAAGACAGCGATGTCGTAGCCAAGAGTGTCAGCGATCTCAATGCTACAGAATCCGTAACGCTGAATATCGACGGCAAGGAAGAAAGCATCGACTTAAGCGATATCGCAGCAGGCGATGTCATCGTTCCGGTCTGTGATTTCTATGATTATGACGGCAATCTTGTCGATGGCTTCGAGCTTGACAACAAGCTGACGGTAAACGACAAGATCTATCTCGGTGATATCGCACTGGGCTCAGAGTACAAGACTTTGATCTCCTACGAATTCACCGACCTCTATGGTCAGAAGTATTATTCTGCACCAGTTCAGTAATGTGTGATGGTCCTGCATCTGCAGGACCATTTCTTTTAATCATATGAGTGATGTACTAAATGATGAGCTTGCCTATCAGATCCTTGAGATCGTTAACGAGATCCCGGAAGGGAAAGTCGTTACGTATGGTCAGATCGCAGGGATGATCGGAAGAAAAAACAATTCGAGACTGGTCGGCAAGGTCTTAAGCAAGGCCGAATACTATGGTGATTATCCCTGCCACAGGGTAGTAAACCACAACGGAAGGCTGGCGCCTGGCTTTGAAATGCAGGAAGCTTTGTTAAAAAGTGAAGGTGTCATATTGAAAGACAACGGTCATGTCGATCTGAAGAAGTATCAATGGAATATCTAAAAAAACTGCCGATCTGATGCATCGGCAGTTCTCTTTAAAATTTTTCTTTTTTTGTGGGTTTAGCGAACCCGTAATATTGCACTATGTGCAGTTAGTGGATTTATTTTAGATGTAAGTTTAACGTCTGAATCAGTTCAGACCTTTCGAAGCCTGTTGGTCTATCCTCCATAGCTTTCTCCTTTTTTGATCAGCTGATTACCACTCATCGTCCGCTGATCATCAGATCGATGAGGGATTAATGAATTTCTTTCAGAATCTCCTTCATATAATTCCTCCTGTTTTTGACTATCCGGCACCCACCGGATCATTCTTTTTTCTCTTTATTTTTACACCCTCATAGTAACAGTTTTTACATAAAAGAAAAGTCTGTTTTTTATGGATTTTCTATGAGATAATAATATCGTTGGGGGAAATGATCTGTGTGGATCATTTTTTATTTATCATAAAAAAGTCAGCGATGTTTTCAGAATGCCTTCATGACTTCGGTGAACTGCTTCTGGTATGCTTCCTGTTCCTTTAAGACAAGGTCGCGATACGATATCGCCTCTTCATAAGAAAGCGTGATGTAAGACCGGAATTCAAGATGATCGGCAGCTTTCTGAGACTTCAATACGATCTGTTCGTAGGAAGGCCCGATCATTAAAAGCTTCATCGCCTCTTGCTTGCTTAAGATGCCGCTGGTGATGATGCCGAAGGTATCATAGATCGTATCGTTGGCGATCGGACCGATGATCAGATCGTAGTCTTTATAAAGATCATTCACACGGCTGCGGTTGTCAAAGATGTAGGAGAACCAGTTTTCATCTCTTTGCAGGTTCAAAATATTGAGCTCATTTGGATCAAGTTCATAGACATTGATATAGGAAACTTCGTTTTTTCTGGCCTTAGCCCAGCGCAAAGAGAAATCCTTATTGCGGGAAACATAAAAACCCTGTCCGAAATCGGTGTTCGTCCGGCCATGAAAGATGTCGGGCTTTTCAATGATGCTGAATGAGCTGTGGTATACGACGAACTTATCCATGATCCTAGGATAACACAGGATATGCATACTTTTGTTTCAGACACTTGAGCGTCTGTTATCATAGAGACAGATGAAAAAACTGATGTGGATCGCCGGGATCTGCGAAGAAAAGACCAGAGAACGGATCGTAAAACTTGCTGAAAAATACAACGAAGATCTTAAGCTCAGCAGCCGCTTTCTGATCTTTCCGCTTCACGTTTCTTTCAAGCGGAGCTTTTATACGGAAGACTTTGATTCGATCAAAAGCGGTCTCAAAGGATTGATGAATGATCAAAAAACGATCGATCTTGGAAAAAGCCATCCGGAACGGGTGGGCGATATGATCTGGATCTGCTTTGAAAAGGAAGAGGAGATCAAAATGCTGCATCGGGATATCGATCTCTTCTTAAAGGAGCGATACGGCGTTATGATCGATCCGTTTGATGAGCATTATAAAGCACATATGACGCTGTTTCGCGATGATGATGAAGGAAAGCTCGATCAGATGTTTGAGCGATTGGACAAGGAATGGATCTTTGATCCGATCAGGATCGATACGTATTTCATCGGATCAAAAAGCGATGAAAATGAATACTTTGAATTGAAAGGATGAGCGTATGGAAAAGGATTTTCTCTGGGGATCGGCGACAGCCTCCTACCAGTGCGAAGGCGCCTGGAATGAAGATGACAAAGCTTTGTCAAACTGGGATGTTTACCTGCATGAAAACAAACTGGAAAACGGCGATGTGGCATCCGACCACTACCACCGTTACAAGGAAGACATAAAGCAATTGGCTGAAGGCGGACAGAATGCCTATCGCTTTTCCCTGTCCTGGCCGCGCATCTTAAAGGATCGCGAAGGCACAGTCAATGAAAAAGGGATCGCCTTTTACAGAGATCTCATAAAGACCTGTCTTGAGCATGGCGTGAGACCGTTTGTGACGATCTTTCACTGGGATCTGCCTGAATACTGGCAAGAGGTCGGCGGCTGGCTCAATGCGGATGTCTGTTATGGATTTGAGAGATACTGTGAGGTCTGCTTTCAAGCCTTTGGCGATCTCGTCGAAGACTGGGTGACGATCAATGAACCGAAGTATTTCACTTCCAGCGGCTACCTGATCGGCAATTACCCGCCAGGCCATCAAAACCCTGAAGAATTCATCAAAGCTGCCTACAACGTCATGTATGCCTCGGCTTTAGGCGTCCGGGCCTTCCGAAAAGGCGGCTATAAGGGACAGATCGGCATCGTTCATTCCTTTGCGCCGGTCAATGGTATCGATGACACACTGAAGACAAAGATCGCCATGCGCTATGCCGACAACTATGCCAATAACTGGGTGCTCGATACTGCGGCGAAGGGTGAGATCCCTTTCGATCTTTTGTGTGTCCTGTCACAGAAATACGATCTTTCCTTCATCAAAGAGGAACATCTTAAGATCATCAAGGAAAACACCGTCGATTTCTTAGGCCTCAATTATTATTCCCATATCCTGGTCAAACCGTATACGGAGGGTGAGACTTCACTCACCGTCAACAACACCGGCAAAGGCGGCAAGAACACCGTCATCATCAAGGGCTGGTTTGAACAGATCTTCGATCTGCCGGGCGCTGTCTACAACGAATGGGGAACGCAGATCTATCCGAAGGGCCTGGAAAAAGGACTTTTGGAGGCTTATGAAAAATACCATCTTCCGATCTACATCACCGAAAACGGCATCGGCGTCAGGGAAGATGTCTCTGTTGAACAAGTGGAAGATGATTACCGCATCTCCTTTATGAACGATCACATCGCAGCCATATTCAATGCGATGGACAAAGGCGTTGAAGTAAAGGGCTATTTTGCCTGGGCAAGCTTCGATCTGTATTCCTGGAAAAACGGCATGGCCAAACGTTATGGCCTGGTGGCAGTTGATGACGATCTGACAAGAAGACCGAAGAAGTCCTACGGCTGGTATAAGAAGATGATCGAATCTGATGGAAAGCTCATTGAAAGGAAGACATGGGATTAGATTCTGAGAAACTGAAAAACAGGCTCTCTGACCTGGCTGTCTCTTTGGAGAAAAACATCTATGTCCGCGCTGTCCGGGACAGCTTTCTGGCTCTGGCACCGGTAACTTATGTTTCTTCCTTTGCCCTGGTCCTGAAGCAGATCCTGCATCTTCTTTCGATTGAAACCTTTGATGTCTGGCTTGATCTTGCCTGGCGTTTTGGCTTGGGCATGATCGGTCTGTATGTCTGTATCGTATTGTCGTATAAGATCGCAAAGCTGAGGAAGGAAGAGCCTTTTTCCTATATCTTCTTATCGGTCTTTGGCTTGTTTGTATTCTGTGTCCTTCCTTATATGGATCTTGTTTCCTTAAGCGGCAGGAATCTTTTCTTTGTTATCTGCATCTGTATCCTGACAGATCTTCTCTACAGCATATTGAAGAAAGTCAAAGAACGAGCTTATCTTCCATATTTTAAGGAAACGGTCATCGTGTTTGCTTATCTGATATTGTCATATCTGTTAAGGAAGCTTCCGTTTTCGTTTGATCCGATCCTGAAATTTCTGGATAGCGGAAGTGATTCCCTGCTGTTTGTGATACTGATGACTATGTTTTTGCATATCGTGTGGTTCTTCGGGATCCACGACAGTGCCTTTGGCGGTATCCTGGCACCGATACGGGAAGGCCATCTTTCAATCAATGGCCTGGCGATGATGCAAGGCAGTGTGCTTCCTTACGTCTTTACGACGCCGTTCTGGGTCTACTTTGTGATCCTCGGCGGATGTGGGAGCCTGTTTTCCCTGGTCATCCTTTTGTGCTTTTCGAAAAGTGAGAGCTTAAGAAAGGCCGGCAGAGTCGGCTTTATACCATGTCTTTTCAACATCACGGAACCTTTGATGTATTCGGTGCCGATCGTCGGCAACTTCCATTTGTTCCTGCCGTTTGTCTTCGTCTCCGTATGCAATGCGATCATTTCGTATCTGTGCATGTCTGCAGGTCTCATCCACAAGACCTATGCACTGTTGACCTGGAGCCTTCCTTCCTTTGCCGGGGCGTATCTTTCGACCGGGGATCTCAAGGCTGGCCTTCTGGTGATCGGATTGATCGTGCTGGATGTACTATTGTGGTATCCGTTTTTCAAAACTTACGAAAATAAGCTCATAAAAGAAGAAATCTATAATAAAAATGAAGGAGAGCGATCATGAAGATCATAGAAACCAAGATCCACTCAAAACGCAATACGCAGATCCCGGTCACGATCGTGGAGGCCGATGAGAAAAACAAACTGCTCATTTTAGCCCATGGTTTCAAGGCAAAGCGGACAGAAGACGGAAGATTCCTGACCGTAGCGAAAAAGCTTGCGGAAAAGGGCATCTGCAGCATCATGATGGGCTTTCCGGGCTGTGATGAATCAAAGGAAGATTTCATAAATTATTCCCTTGGAAATTGTATCGATGACATCGACAGCTCTTATGCATATATGAAGAAAGAATATGACTTCAGATCGGATGACGTCGGCATGATCGGCTATTCGATGGGCGGAAGGCTCACTTCCTTATACATTGCTTCGCATCCGGAGATCACCTGCATCGGCCTTTGGGCTGCGGCGGTTTATGACGGCTATGGAAAAGAAGAAGGCTTTTTAGGCATGCCGAAAGAGGAACTTAGAAGACAAGCCGATGAAAAGGGTTATGTCGACTTCCACAATGGCTTTGACAACACGGATATCCGATTGTCCAAGGCTCTGATCGATGAAACGGAAGCCTGCAAGCCATCGATCGGATTAAGTGCCTATAAGGGATCGGCCATCATCGTCCATGGGGATGAAGATGATACGGTGCCTTACGATACCGCTGAACTTGCCTATGCTTTGTTGAATAACGCAAAAGAAAGAAAACTGTATACCGTCCATGAAGCGGACCATGGCTTTGGCCAGTGGAATGGAAGACCGGAGCTTTCAAAACAGCTGACGGATGAGACCATAAAATTCTTTGAGGAACATTTCGCATGAAACTGAAAGATGTGAAGCCGCAGGATTATCTGAAACAGGTCTATGGCAGCTGGTTTGGCAAAGTCATCGGTGTCCGGCTGGGTTCACCGGACGAAGGCTGGAGCGAAGAAAAGATCAGGGAAGTCTATGGTGACAAGGAAGGCTACCTTGTCGATTATGACATCTACGCATCAGATGATGACACCAACGGACCTCTGTTTTTCGTCAGAGCTTTGCTGGACTACGATACGATATCTGCCGAAAAGATCGGTCAGACTTTTCTGAATTATCTGCAGGAATACAAAGGCTTTTTCTGGTGGGGTGGTGTCGGCGTATCCACGGAGCACACTGCCTATGAGAATCTGAAAAACGGCATCAAGGCGCCTATGTCGGGCTCTTACAAGACCAATGGAACTGCCATTGCCGAACAGATCGGCGGACAGATCTTCTCTGACTGCTGGGGCTATGTGGCCGGCTATGATGTACAAAGAGCCATCGATCTATCAAGAATGGCATCCTCAGTCACCCATGATCTAAGCGGAATCGAAGGGGGCATCTTTGTGGCGGCTGCGATAACTATCGCTATGATAGAAAAGGACATCCATAAAGTCATCGACCAGGCCTTGTCATATCTGAACAGGGATCTTGAATACTACAAGGTGGCAAAGGACATCCTTGCCTTCTATGAAAAGGAAAAAGAAGACTATAAAAAATGTCTGAAGTATATACAGGACAATTACGGCTACGACAAGTATCCGGGGACCTGTCACATCATCCCGAACATGGCACTGATGATCATGGCCATGAGCTATGGAGAAGGCGACTTCACAAAGACTTTGACGATGCTGAATCGCTGCGGCTGGGACACGGACTGCAACTGCGGAAACGTCGGGAGCATTTTAGGTGCATTGGTCGGACTCGAAGGGATCGAGGAAAGCTGGATCAGACCGGTCAATGATGTGCTCAACGCCTCAAGTGCGATCGGCTGTCTGAATATACAGAGTGTTTCCGAAAGCGCAAAACTGTTTACAAAGCTTGCCTATAAACTCGAAGGTCTGGAAATTCCGGAATTTGATCTCTTCGATCTGCCGTTTGGCACAAAGGGCATCCGCTGCAATGATGGACATATTGAAGTCAAAGACAAGAAACTCAACGTTTTCAGCAGGGACATCTATGGCTTTGCCTACTATCTGAAAGAAGATCTCTATGACGGGAGATACGATCCGCAGTTTTCACCGATCCTCAATCCGGGCGATCAGATCATCCTTGATATCGAAAGTGATGGATCAGACTTCGCTTCCTATGTCAGCGGCTGCAAAGGTGAACGCTTTGAACAGGATCTTATATTGAACGATGGAAAGCTCGTGATCGATCTGCCTGTTTCGAAAGATCTCGTCATCCATAAGGTGGGATTAAGATCGCAAAGCGATTACGCGATCAAAGACATCAAAGTCATTCGCAGACCGCAGATCGATTACGATTTGCGAAACTGGTCCTATGAACATTACGGACCAAGGTATGGCGGCGATGCGATGAACAATATCAGAGCTTTCACTGAACATTCCGGAAACTGGAGCTTGGAAAACGGACTCAAAGGCGAAAGCAGGGAACACGGTCTGATCACAAGCGGCATCTATGGAAACAGATACCGGACGATCTCCTGGACCTTTGTTCCTGAAAAGGGCAGGGAGCATCTTCTGATCTTCAATATGAGAGGCTATCTGCACCGTTATGCGATCGGTTTAAAAGAAGATGCTCTTGTTTTGATCGCCTATGCAGAAGATGAAGAAACGATCCTTTCTTCCTGTCCGTTAAAATGGGAAAACGGGGTCTGCCATACGCTTTGTCTGAGTGATGAAAAAGACAAGCTGAAAGTCCTCTTTGATGATCAGGAATATCAGTTTGAAGCGATGGAACTGAAAGATCTCTTTGGCTTTGGCTTAGGAAAGGATTGTGTCAATTCCACTTTGGCTGTAAAAGCAACTCTGTAACAAAAAATGCTTACTGTGAACTTGCAGTAAGCATTTTTTTCTTTAATGTTTTGCCTTTTCGAAGGCCTGTTCGAAGTCGGCGATCAGATCGCTTACATCTTCACAGCCTGTGGAGATGCGGATCAGATTGTTGTAAGCCGATTTCGGGAACATGAGTGTGACGACATCGCCAAGGCTCGTTGCGATCGGCGGGATATTTGTCGCATCGCAGAATCTGCACATCTCCTCATAGCCGCCTTTTAAGTGTACGCACAACATGCCGCCGAACAAGCCCGGTGTGAAGATCTTCTTGGCAAGCTCGTGCTGGCCATGGCTTTCAAGACCCGGATACGTGACGAATTCAACTTCCGGACGGCTTTCAAACCATTTCGCAAGAGCCATCGCATTCTGACATTGCCTTTCAACTCTCAGATGCATGGTCCTGACAGAGCGAAGTGCCAGCCAGGCGTTGAATGGGGAAATGTGTGAACCGAAGTTGTCGTAGTAGTAACGGACGCGGTCGATGTCTTCCTTCTTTCCTGCCACGATGCCGCACAGCGCATCGCCATGACCGACATAGTATTTCGTACCGGAATGGACGACCATATCGGCACCAAGTTCCAGCGGTCTCATGACGACAGGGGACAGGAAGGTGTTGTCGACGATGAACTTGCAGCCGTGCTTATGGGCTAAGTCAGCGATCGCCGGGATATCCGCAAGCTTGAGCTGCGGGTTGGACAAAGCTTCCAGATAGATGACTTTGGTATTTGGCTTGATTGCTTTTTCGATGTTGTTCAGATCCAGGATCTCGACGCGGTCGGTCTCGATGTCCTTGGCCGGCAGGATGTCGGCAAACATCGAAGAAGTGCACATGAAGGTATCATCCGAGCAGATGACATGATCGCCGGCATTGAGATTGGACAGTAAGGCGTTGGAGATCGCTGCCATGCCGCACGAACAGATGACTGCATCTTCCGCATGTTCCAGCGAGATGACCTTCTTTTCAAGTGCATTGGTCGTCGGGTTGGTGGTACGGGAATAGATGTAGATATCCGGTTCCCAGTTGGCTCCTCTTGCCAGCATCTCATCGTACTGTTCTGCGGTCTCGTAGCCATAGGTCGAAGTTTCATAGATCGGCGTATTGAGTGCCTTGGTGATCGGATCGACACCTTCGCCGATCTTGATGGCTCTGGTCGCAAAACCCATTTTGGAATAATCAGTATCGTATCTGCTCATAATTTCATCCTTCCTTTATCAGCCTCAATTATAATATGAAAGACTGACTTACAGACAGCCTTGAAGCGCTGTGAACGCAAATATTGGACATAATTTAAGTTATAATGGTCTCAGAAACAAAACATCCGGCAATGTATCCGGATGAAAGGAGATATCATGACACAGTTCAACGGCACACCACACAATACCGCGAAGCTAGGCGAGATCGCAAAGACGGTCGTCATGCCCGGCGATCCTTTGCGTGCAAAGTTCATTGCGGAGAATTTTCTCGAGGACGCAAAAGAGTTCAACCACGTCAGAGGGATGTTGGGCTATACGGGCACGTATAAGGGAAAACGCATCTCCGTCATGGGACATGGCATGGGCATTCCGTCGATGGCCATCTATTCCTATGAACTGTTCAAATTCTATGAAGTCGACAACATCATCCGTGTCGGATCCTGCGGCGGCTATCTTGATGAGATGAATCTCTTCGATGTCATTCTCGTCGAAGGCGCTTATTCGACATCTTCCTTTGCCGAAACGGCTTACGGCTACAAGGAAGATCTCTTCTATCCGGATCAGGGGATCACGGATCTGCTGGAAAAGACGGCTGCGCAAAAAGGCAGAAAGATCTACAAGGGCATCGTTCATTCCGGTGACGCCTTCTACTACGATCCGGCATTCAAGAAGAAAGAACCGTATGATTGCATTGCCGGCGAAATGGAAAGCTTTGCGCTGTTTGCCAATGCGAAGTATTTAGGCAAGAAGGGCGCCTGCCTTCTGACGGTCTCCGACAAGAAAGACGGAGAGACGACGCCGGAAGAGAGACAGACTGCCTTCAAGGAGATGATCGAGATCGCTCTGGATGCGGCGATACAGTTATAAGACCTGCGGGTCTTTTTTTGAATCAGTGGTCAAAATACGGTTTGTTATAATGACAGTAATGGAGAACACGCTATGAAAAAAGGAAAGATCTATCTCTCGGGTCCGGACCGTCTGAGAAAAGACGCGAAGGAACAATTTGAAAAGAAGAAGGAACTTTGCGAAAGCTATGGTTTTGAACTTCTTGAATATCCATGCGACATATATATTAATAAGGATACATACGATAACAATGTTGCTCTGGCAAAGAAACGTCTGAAAATGATCGAGGACTGCGATATCCTGATCGGCGATGTCAATGACTTCAGGGCCTACGTGGAACCTTTTGGGGAGACGGCCCTGGAATTTGGGATAGCGTATGGCTTTGGAAAAAAGATCTATGGCTATATGAAGGACGCAAGAAACTGTGCGCAGCGCTATTCCGGCGAAAAAACATTCGATGAAGAAAACAAACGCTGGACCGACAAGGACGGTATCGGCTTTGAACCGGGACCTGTCAATCTGATGCTGGAATACGGAGGAAAGATCATCGAAGGCGATCTTGAAGATGCGCTGAAGCTGGCAGGAAAGGAATGGGAATTTTATGTTCATCGATAAAAACGGCGTTGTCAGAAAACCTGTCGTCTATCTTGCAGATTTCGAGATGTTCCTTCCGACTTGCGAAGAAACGGTTGCCTGCTGGAAGAAGACCTGTGAGAAGTATGGCTTCATCGGCCTTTTCCCGGGAGATGGTGACCCGGTGGAACCGGGCGAAGATTTCTGGAAGAGAGTCTTCCTGCACGACTACAATCACATGAAAAACTGTGACATGTGCATTGCCCAGCTCGATGACTGGAGAGGCCATGAATGCGATTCGGGCACGGCCTTTGAACTTGGCTGGTATATCGCCAAAGGGATGCCGGCCTACGGCTTCTATGGCGGAAAGAGCCCGTTGAAGGAAAGAAACATCGAAAAAGATGAGCACGATCCATCGTTCGACAAGAACGGCTACATGATCGAAGACAAGGAATATCCGTTTGAAAACATGTTCACCCTTGTAAAGATCGGAAAGGATTTCGAAGAAGCCTGCAGGCTTGCAAGAGCGGACTTCGATGCGATCCTGGTGAAAAACGGCTATGAGCCGTATGCCGTCGAATAAAAAACGCTGAGATCCCGGAAGCTCATAAAAAGAGTATTGTAAACCATTATTGCGCGATCTTTCAGATCGGGCCTGTCCGCTTCATGTTTGCAGGAACATTTGATCTGTATAAGAAGAGAATAGCGCCTGAATTTTATTGAAAAATACATGATTTGAATGTTATGATTATCGTGTTAAAGGAGAGATATTTTTTCGTATTTAACATCTTCATATGGTTTGAAGCACGATGTGCTTTGAATAGAAAGAAAAAGGAGAAAAAAATGAAGAAATTATTATCAGTTTTACTGGCAGTTCTCATGGTCTTCGCACTGTTTGGCTGCAGCAAAAAGGAAGAAACTCCTGCTGCTGACACACCAGCTGAAACGACTCCGGCTGCAGAAGATGACGGTGTAACGAAAGTTGCAGTCCTGATCCCTCACAGAGGCGACCAGTCCTACTTCGATACGATCGCTGGTGCTGCTGATGAAGTCAACGCTGCTGACAACAACATCACTGTTGATGTCTTCGAGTGTGACCCGAACGGTGAAAAGGCTGAAGCAAACTGGATGAACTGGTTTGACAACGTCTGTGAAGATCATCAGTATGATCTGGTCGTTTGCGGTAACGGTGACTACGAGGATTTCTTATACAAGGCTTGTGAGAAATATCCTGATCAGCTGTTCTTCAACTATGACTATGACTACATCCCTGAATCAGGTATTCCAGCAAACTGCTACTCTACAAAGTGCAACACTGCTGAATTAGGTTACCTGGTCGGTGCTTTATCCGCTTCCATCACTAAGACAGGTACTGTCGGTGTTGTCGTTGGTATGGACACTCAGTCTATGAACCAGTTCATTTCCGGCTATTGCCAGATCTTAACTGCTAACGATGTCAAGTACGTTGTTTCTTATCCGGGTTCCTTCTCTGATACAGCTTTAGGTAAGGAAGTTACTGATGCTATGATCGCTAAGGGTGCTGACGTTATCTGGCAGGTTGCCGGTGGCTTAGGCAATGGCGTTATCGATGCTTGCTCTGCTCATGACGATGTATGGTGCATCGGTGTTGACCAGGACCAGTACATGCAGTTCAAGGACACGAACCCTGAATGGGCTAACACGATCTTAACTTCTGCATTAAAGAACACTGGTGTTCCTCTTAAGGCTTTCATCCAGATGGTTGCTGATGGCAATTATCAGGACAAGCTCGGCAAAGCTGAGATGTGGGGTATCGCTTTAGACGGTGTCGGTCTTGCTGAAAACGACTTCTACATGGCTAACACTGACGAAGCAACAAGAGCTAAACTTGCTGAAGTTCTGGCTTCTGTTGTCAACGGTGAAGTTAAAGTCATCGACTGCTTAACTGACTGGAACGCTGACGAATACGCTGCTCAGTGGCCAACTCTCTTAGCAGGCAACCGTGTTGAGTAATCACTAATTCATTTATTGCTGATGAAGTCATGCACTGTCTTTACGGTGCATGACTTTTTCTAAATTTTAGGAGGATCTAATGAGCGAGACGATATTGAAACTTGATAATGTTACGAAAGTCTACCCGAATGGTACAGTAGCGAATCGTGACATTAACATGGAATTCGAAAAGGGAGAGATCCATTCCATCGTAGGCGAAAACGGCGCCGGAAAATCGACTTTGATGAAAGTCATTTTTGGTATTGAAAGACCATCCAGCGGCACAGTCACCTATAAGGGAAAAGAGACCGATTTCAACAGTTCCATGGATGCCATCAAAGCCGGCATCGGTATGGTGCACCAGCATTTTATGCTGATCCCGTCCTTTTCGATCGTCGATAATATCATCCTTGGTGATGAGCCGAAGAATGGTATCTTTATCGACAAGAAAGAGGCGGCAAAAAGATGTCAGGAATTATCTGACAAATACAATTTTGAACTCGATGTTAATGCCAAGGTCTCAACGCTTTCTGTTGCCAAGAGGCAAAAGGTCGAGATCCTGAAGACTTTATACCGCAATGCGGAACTGATCATCCTTGATGAACCGACTTCCGTTCTGACGCCGCAGGAGACTGACAAGCTCTTTGACCAGCTTCGTTCCTTCAAGGAACAGGGCCATACGATCCTGTTCATCTCCCATAAGCTTGAAGAAGTCAAGAAGATCTCCGACAAGATCTCCGTCATCCGCAACGGTGTCTCCAAAGGTACGTATCTCAACGAAGAACTCACGATGCAGCAATTGACCAACCTGATCATCGGAAGAGACCTCGATAACGATATGAACGCCTACAAGACAAACGAAGATTTCCATGGTGAAAAGGCTTTGCAGGTCAAAGATCTCTACATGGAAAGAAACGGCAAACCTGTACTTGACCACATGTCATTTGCGGTCAAGGCCGGTGAGATCTTAGGCATTGCAGGCGTTGAAGGAAACGGACAGCAGGAACTCGTCAGATGCATCACCGGTCTTGAAGAGACCAAGTATACAGGCGAAATCGATATCTGCGGCAATGTCGTCAATGATCTCAAGATCAAGGGCAGAAGGAATCTCGGTATGGCTTATATTCCGGAAGACCGTATGGGCGATGGTATCGCCGGAGCGCTTCCGATCTCCGATAACCTGATCTCCACATACTATGACAGAGAAGATATCAACGGCAAGATCTTTATGGATACCAAAGCGATCCGAAAGACTTCCGAAGATCTCGTCGATACTTTCGCTGTCAAGACCAAATCCATCGACACCAGTGTCAACAGCCTTTCCGGCGGTAACATTCAGAAGGTCGTCGTTGCCAGAGAATACAATACACATTCCAAATTCATGATCGCCGAACAGCCGACACACGGTATCGATATCGGTTCGGAAGAATTCGTCCATCACAAGCTGATCGAAATGCGCAATGCCGGTGCAGGTATCTTACTGGTATCGGCCAACCTGAATGAGGTCATGTCCCTGTCAGACCGCATCATCGTCATGTTTGACGGACAGATCGCCGGTTACTTCCCGAAGGCACAGGAAGTCAACGAATCGGAATTAGGTATGTACATGCTAGGCGCCAGACATCAGACGCCGGAAGAGATAGGAGGTGCCTTGAATGACTGATAAAAATACCAGCAGCAAGTATTCAAAGGAATACAAGCTGTCGATCTCCAATCCGAAGCTCTTTGATGCGATCAAGATGGCGATCGCGATCCTCATCGCTTTAGCGATCACATTCGTCATCCTGTGTCTGATCTCGAAAGATCCGATCAACGCATTGAAGACGATCTTACTTGGACCATTATCCAAGAGAAGATATATCGGCGCGGTCATCGAAAGCTTCATCTCATTTGCTTTCGCGGGTCTTGCAGCCGGTGTCTTATTCAAAGCCGGCGGCTTCAACATGGGTGCTGAAGGTATCTTCATCATTACCGGTGCTGTCGTTGCCTGGATCGCATCATCACCAGTCACAAGCAGCCCGATCCTGCACCCGATCCTTTGCTACCTCGGCGCAATGCTCGTCGGTGGTATCCTGATGATCCTTCCATCCTTCCTGAAGGCAAAATTCGGAACCAATGAAATGGTCGTCTCACTGATGCTCAACTCGATCTATGCCGGTGTCACCGCATATATCGTCAGAACATTCATCGCCACCCAGCAGAGAGGTTCCGTCTCTTCGAAGGACTATCTGGCCAGTGCAAGGATCGGCTATCTCTATGAGCCGCTTCGTATCTCGGCATGTTTCATCCTGCTGATCATCGTTACGATCGGTCTGTATCTGATGATGAACAAGACAAAGCTCGGCTACCAGATGAGACTTGCCGGTGTCAACCCGAAGTTTGCGGAATACTCCGGTGTCAGCGCGTTCAGACTCTCCATCACAACCGCGGTCATCGCCGGTGTATTGTGCGGAATGGGTTCTACAACGCAGCTTCTGACACAGACTTCCTACTACACCCCGGCACAATCCCTTGTCGGTATCGGTTTCTCCGGTATGCTTCTTTCCATGCTGGGCAAGAACAATCCGATCGGTATCGTCATTGCGGCTTTCTTCATCAAGTATCTTGAACAGGGTGCTGCGATCCTTTATTTCGTAGACAATGCTGTACCTTCCGAGATCGTTTCGATCGTCGAAGGTATCATCATCATGCTGATCTCTTCTCAGTACTTCTTAAGAAGACTCAGAGAACGTCAGTTATTAAAGGAGGGCCTGGAAGAACATGCTAAGTAGTATATTTTCGACGCTGTTTTCGATGCGTTTTCTGGTAACGATCGTTCGTCTGGCAACTCCTATCGTATTTGCTGCGATCGGTACATTCATCGCTGCGCAGTCCGGTATCGGCAATATCGCAATTGAATCGATCATGACATTCGCAGCTCTCGCTTCCGTTCTTGGCAGCTACCTCTCCGGTTCTGCCTGGGTCGGTGTACTGTTTGGAATCGGTATCGGTATCGTGACTGTCATGCTGATTGCTTTCTTCTCTATGAAGATGGGGGCCAACGCCATGCTGATCATGATCGCCCTGAACACCTTTGCAGATGCAGTTGCGATCTTCGTTCTGTATCTGGTCACAGGTGAAAAGGGCACGACGGCTTCTTTGACCACACCGGTCTTAGGTTCGATCGACATTCCGATCATCAAGGACATCCCGATCTTGGGAGAGATCCTCTCAGGCCAGTATGTCCTGACCTATCTTTGCTGGATCATCGTCATCCTGCTGTTCATCTTCATCTACAAGACGCCGACCGGCATGCGCTTAAGAGCCTGCGGTCTGAATGCAGATGCAGCCAGAACAGCCGGTATCAATGTTGAAAAGATGCGTGTTTTATCGCTCGTCTTATCCGGTATCTTTGCAGCTTTGGGCGGTATCTATCTGTCTCTGAACTATCTGAAGATCTTCTCAAGAGGCATGGTCTCCGGACAGGGCTGGATGGGTGTTGCGGCTAATGGCATCTCGGCTGGCAATTACTGGATATTGATCTTATCAGCATTGATCTTCGCGATCTTCCGTGCTGTTTCGATCATCTTCTCGTCCAATTCAGCCATCCCGACAGACCTGGTCAATGCGATCCCGTATCTGGCCGTCTTCGCGATCCTGACGATCGTCTCCATTGTCAATTACTACCGTGTCAAACGCGGTCATGTTGAAGAACAATAATGCATAAGATCATCATCGACTGTGACCCGGGTCACGACGATGCAATGGCTATCATGACAGCTCTGGCTCACTCCGGTGAGCTGGAGCTTTTGTCATTTTGCACTGTCGCCGGAAACCAGACCCTTGAGAAAGTCACAAAAAACGTACTGAAACTGGAAGAATACCTGGATCTTGACATCCCGGTCTATAAAGGCTGTGATCATCCTCTGCTCAAGGAAAACAAACCGCAGCCCGCCGCTCATGGCGAAAGCGGGATGGATGGTCCCGTCTTACCTGAGCCTGTAAAAAAAGAAGAAGCGATATCTGCAGTCGAATATTATAAACAGGTATTGAAGAAAGAAGAAAAGGTAACGATCGTTGCCCTGGCACCATTGACCAATATCGCAACGCTGTTAACAGAAGCACCGGAGTGTGCAGACCACATTGAACAGATCGTGCTGATGGGTGGTGCCCTAAATGGCGGCAACATCAACAAGTACGCCGAGTTCAATATCTGGCATGATCCGGAAGCCGCAAAGATCGTCTTTGATTCCGGCATCAAAGTCATCATGGCACCGCTGGAAGTCTGCTATGCCGGAGGCATCCTGATCAAAGAGACGAAACGTTTTGAAAGAGAAGGAAAAGTTTCAAAGCTGGTCAAAGACCTCTTTGATTTCTATTGCCGTTATGCGATCGATCGGGGCTGGGACAAAACAGCCGTATTCGATCTGATCCCGGTCTTGTATCTTCTGAATAAAGATCTCTTCACATACAAAAAAGGCCATGTCGATATCGTTCTCGATGGAGAAGATACGCAAGGCCAGACCGTATTCAGGGAAGGAGAGGGCGATCATATCGCTCTGATCGATGCAGACCGGGAAGGCTGCATGAAGATCTTCTTCGATGCGATCGACAGACTCGATCAAAGATATTCTTAAAAAAGCTCGAAAGAGCTTTTTTACAGTGAATCGCAAAGATCCGAGAATTCATGCATCCAGTCTTTTGTGAGCGGATAGAAACTCTTGTAGAGTTCATAGATCTTCTGATATTTTTTATGGCTTTCAGGATCCGGGATATAGGAGTGTTTATAACGGACCATGTGATCGACGGCAGCCGGAAGATCCGGGTAGACTCCTAACATCACGGCACAGGCGATCGCACAGCCCAGGTTTGGCGCATTGATGTCTTCCGGCACATTGATGATGACGTTGGATACATCCGCATGGATCTGCATCCATAAAGGGCTTCTTGCGCTGCCGCCGGCCATGTTCATCTCTTTGACGTCGACTCCCTTTTCCCGGAAAGTATCAAGTATCCTTTCACTTCCGAAGGCCACGCCTTCAAGGATCGCACGATAGAGATCTTCCTTCTTATGTGACAGGGAAAGACCATAGAACATGCCCCTGGCTTTGCCGTCCTGGTAAGGATGTTTGTTGCCCTGGAAATAGTCAAGCAACAGTATCCCGTTGGATCCGATCGGTACGGTTTTCGCAAGTTCATCCATCTGCCTGTAGGAGTATCCTTCACAGAAGTTTTTGACATACCAGGAAAGGATGGAACCGGATGCAGACTGGCCGACATAATCGGTATAGTATCCTTCGATCAGATTGTCGGGACCGTTGTTGGAGCCGTGCGGATTTAATAACGGTCTATCATTCAAAGCCATTGCCAGATTGGAGGAGCCTGTGATCATGCCGATGCGGCCGGGCCTGTTGACTCCGATGCCCAGAAGGCCGATCGATGAATCGATGCCGCCCTGGGCGATCTTAAGTCCTTCATACAGGCCAAGATGCTCGGCGGCTTCCTTTGTTAAAGTGCCGATCAGATCACCGACTCTGAAGACTTCACTTCCCGGGAATTTGTTCAGTGCCTCTTCGATGTCCAGAGCTTCATAGATCTTTCTGGAAAAGCCATCATAGATCGAATAGCCCCAGTTGCAGGCAGTATTGTTGTTCATGCACCATTTGCCGCTCAGTTTATAGGTGATCCAGTCCTGGTACTCACAAAAGACTTCCGCTTCTTCAAAAATCTTTGGTTCATTTCGTTTCAGCCAGGCGAGTTTTGGCGGCATCCATTCCGGTGAATAGAACTCCTTCGTCTTTTCAAAAAGTTCATCCGCTTCCTTTTTGGCGCGGACATCCATCCAGATGATGCAGGGATACAAAGGCGTCGCATCCTTCTTACAGACGACGACGCTCGTGCAGGTCGAATCAAAGGCCAGTGCTCTGATCGAACGTCTATCGATATTTGTCTGATTCAAAAGTTCCCGGACCGCAATGCCAAGGCTCTCCCACCAGTCTTTCGGATCCTGCATCGCATAGCCCGGTTTTGGAAAATCGGTCTTGTATTCTTTTGAAGAAAAACCAAGACAATGACCTTTTGTATCATAAAGGCCTGCCCGTATCCCGCCGGTACCGCCGTCGATCCCTAGTAATACTGTCTGTGCATCGTTCATAACAAAATAGTAACACGAAGACAAAAGACAGATAAAGAAGGGAAAAGAGGCTGCATAGGATATAATGAAGAAAAAGGTTTGAGGTGACTTATGGAACTGAAACAACTGAAGAAACAATTGAAAGAATACATGGCGATACCGCGGGTCTCCGGTTATGAAAAGGAAATGGCCTATCGCCTGAAGGAAGACTTTGAAAAGTACTGCAGCGATGTAAGGATCGACAAGATCGGCAACGTCATTGCGAAGTTTGAAGGCTCAAGGAAAGATGCGCCGGCACTCATGGTCTTTGCCCATCTCGATACGATCGGCTTCGTCATCAAACGGATCGACAAGGATGGCTTTATCTATGTGGACCGCGTCGGCGGCGTACCGGAAAAGATCCTGACTGGAACACCGGTGAGAGTGGGCGGTGAAGATGGAAAATACTATGACGGCATCTTCGGCGTCAGAGCCTACCACATCATGTCCAATGAAGAAAAAGCGAAGGCGGATACTTTGAATGATCTTTTCATTGATATCGGTGCGAAAAGCGATCAGGAACTTTTCGATCTGGGCATACAGGTCGGCTGCCCGGTCGCCTATGGGAAAGCTTACTATGAATTGCTGAATGACCGGGTTTCCGGTTCCTATATCGATGCGGCAGCAGGTTTATGCAACCTCATACAGATCGCCGAGCATCTCAAAGATAACGGGCCGAAAGCCACCGTCTATCTTGTCGGGACCGTCTGGGAAGAGTTTTCCGCAAGAGGAGCGATGATCGCTAACCGAACGGCAAAATGCGATATGGCCATCTCGATCTTAGGGCCGGGTGCCGCCGATACGCCGGACCAGCGGGGAAAAGTTTCCAATGTCGAAATGAACAATGGTGTGGGTATCACGATGTTCAATTTCCATGGCAAGGGAACGCTCAACGGCAACATCATTCACAAGGGCATGTTTGAACTTCTGAAAAAGACCGCATCAGACAACGGCATCAGAATACAGCGCCAGGCCGCAAGAGGGGCACTGTCCGATACCGCATATCTGGCTCTGGAGAATGATGGCGTCCCATGCGTCGATATGGGTACACCGGATCGCTACTCCCATTCCACACTGGAACTGATCGATACGAAAGATCTTCTCGAGACCGGGCAGCTGCTTTGCTATTTCATCGATGCGCTTGATGAAGATTTCCGACTGGAGCGCTACTGATCTAAAAATGATCTGACAGTTTTCATAAATACGTGAATCTAATGGTGCATTCAAAAACGGCTTGATCAGATAAGCCGTTTTTAAGCGTTTTGTGATCTTCTTATTTCAGGTAGGCGAGGTATTCTTCCTTTGTCATGGAAGGTTTGAACTCTGCCTTGATCCGATCGACGTATTCCGGATGTTCGGAAAGATATAAGACTGTTTCATAAACTATCTCAAATGGTTCCTTATAAGCCCTTGACTTATCAATGATGCATAAGTCCTTGCCATGGCAGTTTCCGCCAAAACCGGAATAGCCAAACTGTACGGTCGGTTTGAACAATGAAAGATCGCCGATATCGCCGGCCGCCATCGAGACTTCATCGTCATGGATCTCTTCAGGCTTGCAGTATTTCAGCATGTATTTTCGTATGACGTCGTTGATCAGCCTGTCCTGCTTCATCGGCAGGTAGCCTGGTGTCGTTTTGATGGATGCGGAAGCGCCGATCGCCTTTGCGCAGTACTTAGCCGCATTGTCGACTTTCATTGCTGTATCATTGAGTGCTTTTTCATTCATGGCCCGCACATAACATTCATAAAGCGTCATTTCCGGGATGGAGTTGACGGTCTGTCCGCCTTTTGCGAGGATGCCATGGATACGTACGTAGTCTTCTTCTTTAAACGTCTCTCTTAACATGTTGACGGCGTTGTCGAATAAGACAAAGGCATTCAATGCATTGATGCCGTTGTGTGGGGCGACAGCCGCATGGGTCGCTTTTCCTTTGAAGGTGATCTGTTTGTAGACGAAGCCGGCAAGTTTTGAATTGAGTGAGAAGTGATATTTTCCTTCGCCCATGGTGTGCAGGTGGATGAAGAGGTCTTCCTCATCGAAGATCCCTCTTGTCAGCATGTTGACCTTGCCGCCGATGTAGTCGATCTCGCCTTTTTTGATCAGTTCCTTACGGAATTCAACGTCGGTAAATTCCTCAGCCGGCGTGAAGTATAAGGACAGCGTGCCGTTTTTGATGACGTCTTTGAGTTTGACGAAGGCATAGGCCATGATGGCACACTGGGTGGAATGACCGCAGCTGTGGGCGGCGTTATCAATCTTGTTTGCGTATGGATGGCCCAAGGTCGGTATGGCGTCGAGTTCGGCAATCAGGCCGATGTGCGGTGCTCCCTGTCCGATCGAGACCTTGAAAGCTGTGCGCAGGCCAAGCTCGGTCACTTCGATCCCATTCTCCTTAAAGTATTGCGTCAGTATCTTCTTGTTGGTAAATTCCTTATAGCCAAGCTCCGGATGTCTGAAGAGTTCATCACCGAGTTCATAGAGCCTTTCGATATCTTTTTCCACTGTCTTTTTCATGGTCGTTCTCCTCGTATAAGAAAATGATACCATTGAAAAGCGGTTTTCAAAAAACTTGCCACTTAGTCTGATATAGTTGAGTTATGGATCTGGGTCTTAAAACAAATCTTTTGGTAACGCTGCTGATGTTTGTGATGGTCGTCTTCATGCCGATCATCGACTGGGCTGTATGCAGAAGCTTAGGCATCTCGCCGGATGACCATGTCAGTGAAAATCCAAAGGCAGATCATTATCTGCATATTCGAAAGATCATTCTGTATATCATCTTTGGTATCTATGTTTTCTTATTGCTGTATGTAGCATTCTTTTCGAGAAGTGCGGCAGATGATTATCTGATCCACATTTCCTTATATGAAGATCTCACCAATGCGGTGAAGATCGATTTCGGTATCCTGGGCTTTATCCGGGACATCTTCGTCAATGGCTTTCAAAGCGCCATGAGCCATGTGAAAGTTGAAAAGATCGAAGATATCGTACAGGTCTATCTGAATGTCGTGCTGTTCGTGCCGATGGGCTATCTTTTACCTTATGTCTTTGATTTCTTCCGCAGGCACATCCGCTTCCGGGTGATCCTTGCCTGCTTTCTGATCTCCCTGGCCATTGAAAACATACAGCTGATCACAAAGCTCGGTTTCTATGACATCGACGATCTGATCTCCAATACGATCGGCGGTGCCCTGGGACAGAGATTCTATATGTGGTCCGGCTATGTCCTCGCCCATCCGGATTTCCGCAAGGAATGGGCAAGACAGAGAAGATATCGCAAACGGGCAAAGGACAGAGCTCTGTATTCCTTCTTTTCAAGAGTCTCGCTGCAGCGAACGACTCTCTACGCCAGAGACAAAAAGGAAGTCTTTGACTTCTATGAAAACAAGCTGGGCTTCCGTCTGAAGAGGGCGGTTGCCTCAGGGGAAGACATGGACTACCTCTTTGAATTCGGCAAGGATCAGATCGAAGTGCGCTGCCGCAAAGATTATAAGGAAGAGCTTTGCCAGGAAGTCACGATCGCATGCAATAATTCAGAATACATGAAAAAGAAGCTGGAACGCTTTGATATACATACATCCGAATACAAAGCGGATCCTTATACGGACCTCAGGACCTTCTCTTTTGATGCCCCGGGCAATACAAAGATCACGATCATCGAAGAATAAAACTGCAAAAGCTGTCTGAGGACAGCTTTTTGGTTCTGCTATAATAGAGGCATGCGTTATACATTAGAAGAAAAATGGCTGCATATCGACATCGATTCCCTGTTCGTGAAAACGATACAGGAATTTTTCGACGCCTATATCCCGTCAAAGAAAATACAGCATTTGCTGATACAAAACAAACAGATCCTATTGGATGGCAATCCCGTCAAGCGGGAAGATGATATCGTCGGTCTGCATCTGGATCTGATGATCTATCCTCAGACTTACGAATACGAGAAAACGGACAATCAGCCGGATATCATCTATGAAGATGAGATCCTTCTGATCGTCAACAAGCCGAAAGGTGTTCTGGTCCATTCCGACGGAAGTGATGAGTTGACACTGGCCAAAATGGTCGGCTCTTATTTCTATGATCGAAACTATATTTCGGCCTATCCGATCCATCGTCTAGATAAGCAGACAAGCGGTCTGGTCGTCTTTTCCAAGTCGGAAGTCTTTCAGCCGCTTCTGGATCAGCTTCTTTCAAACAAGCAGATCAGACGCAGCTACCTGGCCTTCGTGGAAGGAAAGATGAAGGAAGGAAGCATCCTGACGATCGACAAGCCGATCGGCAAGGATCGCCACAATCCGAACAAGCGCATCATCCACAAAAACGGGCAGAGTGCGCTGACCAAGGTGAGATGCGTTGCCTGCAACCGGTCGAAGGATTATTCGGTGCTTTTGTGCACCCTTGAGACTGGCCGTACCCATCAGATCCGTGTACACCTCTCATCGATCGGCCACCCGATCTTGAATGATGACCTCTATGGCCACAGCAGTGACTTATGCATAAGGATGGGCTTGTTTGCCGAAAGCATCGAGCTTTACCATCCTTTGAAGGAAGAGATGATGGAAGTTGAAACACCGCTTCCGAAAGATCTCAATAAACTGTATATGGAAGGACTTCGTTGATGAACAAGACTAATGCGATGCGCATGCTTGACCGTGCAAAGATCTCCTATGAGGTCCTTGAATACGATCTGGATAAAGACCTGTTTTCCGGCGAGGCGGTATCCGACCTGCTGGGACTGGAATACGCGCAATGTTACAAGACACTTGCTTTAAGACATGAACACGACATCTATATCTGCGTGATCTCGGTCAAGGATGAGCTCGATCTGAAGAAATGCGCAAAAGTCTGCGGTGTCAAAAACCTGGAGATGGTCCACGTCAAAGATCTTCTGAAAGATGTGGGCTACGAAAGAGGTTCCGTTACGCCGGTCGGCGTCAAAAAGAACAAAGGGATCTTTTTCGATGATGAAGTTTTGAATCACGAGATCATCGAGATCTCAGCCGGTGCTTATGGGCTCGGACTTAAAGTCAAAAGAGATGCGCTTTTGAAATACCTGAACGCAAAGACGGGAGATGTGGTCAAAGATGAACTATGATGCTCTGATCGTGGCTTCCGGCAAGGGACAAAGGGCCAATCTTGGCTACAACAAGGACTACTATGTGATGAAGGATGGCAAGAATGTCGTCATGCACAGTGTGGACCTGTTTTCAGCTGACCCGGATTGTAAAAAAGTGATCGTTGTGACCAACGAAGAATACTTTGAACAGATCGAAAAGAATGAAAAGATCGTCCTTACGACGGGCGGCAAGGAACGCAAGGATTCCGTATACAATGGTCTGAAATATGCGCAAAGCGATTATGTCTTTATCCATGACGGGGCAAGACCTTTCTTAAGAAAAGAGATCCTGGAAGAATTGAAAAACGAAGTCGTAAAAAGCGACGCCGTGTGTTTAGGCCGTTTTGCGATCGATACGATCAAGATCGTCAGGGACGGATACATCGAAAAAACGATCGATCGAAACAGCGTCTTTCTTGCCGAGACCCCGCAGGCTTTTAAGACGAGTCTCATCAAGGACTGCTACGAAAGATGTGAAGATGTCTTATTTACCGATGATGCCTCACTGGCAGAATCTTTAGGCTATAAAGTCAGCATCGTTGCTGACCCGTATGACAACCGCAAACTGACAAAAGAAGAGGATTTCAGGAACTTATGATCAAGGAAATCATCGTTGTAGAAGGAAAAAACGATACGAAGAGACTGAAATCTTTTTTTGATGTGGAAACGATCGAGACCCATGGCATGGGCTTGAGCAGAGCGACCATCGAACTGGTAAGAAAAGTCAACGAGAAGCGGGGTGTCATACTCTTCCTTGATCCGGATGCGCCGGGTGAAAAGATCCGCAAGCGACTCAATGACGAAATACCCGGATTGAAGAATGCCTTCGTGATGAAGGAAGATGCGAGAACGAAAAAGAAAGTCGGTATCGAACATGCCGATGAGAATACACTGAAGGAAGCTTTGGACAACCTCGTCAGTTATGCGGAAGTCCGTGATTCCTTAAGCATGGAAGAATTCTATGAGCTTGGTTTGAGCGGCATGGATGATTCTTCTTTCAGAAGAGAAAAAGTATCGGCGCAGTTTCATCTTGGCAAATGCAATGCCAAGACTCTTTTCAAGCGCATCAATCTGTTGGGCATCAATTATGACCAGATAAAGGAGATCCTATGATCGCAAGTATCACATATGTCAAAGAAGTGCTGGGTGATCTCAAGGCGAAGAAGAAGTTCGGCCAGAATTTTCTGATCGATGCCAACACGGTCGACAAGATCGCCAGGGATGCCTGCAGCAGTGAATTGAAAACCATCGAGATCGGTCCGGGCCTTGGTGCTTTGACGGAAATGTTATTGAAATATTCGAAAAGCGTTGATGCCTATGAGATCGACAGGGATATGTATGAACTGCTGAAACAGGGCATCGATGATGAACGCCTCAGTGTCTATCTGGGCGATTTTCTCGATGTCGATCTGAGCATCTATCAGGAAAGCGTGAACGTGTGCGCCAATCTTCCGTATTACGTGACGACACCGATCCTGTTCAAGCTCTTTGAATCGGGTCTGGATATCAAAAAGATCTCCGTCATGGTGCAGAAGGAAGTCGGCGATCGCCTCAATGCGAAGGTGGGCAGTGAAGACTATTCCGCTTTGAGCGTGGAAGTGCAGTATTTATATGATGTGAAACTTGAGATGAATGTCTCGAGAAAAGTCTTTTACCCGATGCCGAATGTCGATTCGGCTGTGATCTCATTTACACCGAAACGGGAACGGGACTATGATTTTGAAAGAGGCTTTTTTGAATTCGTCAAAAACTGCTTCCGGATGCGCCGCAAAACCCTGCACAACAATCTGAAGGACTTATACGATAAAGAAACGATCGAAAGGGTCTATGAAGACTGCGGACTAAAGGAACAGGTCAGGGCACAGGAACTTGATCTGGACGCATTCTTAAAGATCTATGAGGTGATCAGAAAATGAAGGAACGTGCCTATGCCAAGATCAACCTCTCCCTGGATGTCTTCAACATCCGGGAGGATGGTT
Source organism: Solobacterium sp. UBA3303 (assembly GCA_002362065.1). Lineage (GTDB taxonomy): Bacteria > Bacillota_I > Bacilli_A > Erysipelotrichales > Erysipelotrichaceae > Colivicinus. The sequence goes on along the minus strand of DESX01000007.1, from coordinate 9,002 downwards.
ACCATGAACTGTCATCGATCATGCTGCCGATCGAGTTTTATGATGAGCTGGAGATCGATATCGCGGATGAAGATTCCTTTGACTGCAACCGCCGTTTCATCCGCTGGAACGAAAAGAATTCCATCTACAAGATGATCTCGCTTTTGAAAGAGAAATATGATATCCACGACCATTACCGGATCACTTTGAAAAAGATGGTCCCGACGCAGGCTGGTTTAGGAGGCGGTACGGCGGATGCGGCAGCGACGCTTCGCATCTTTGAACGTCTCTATGGGCTAAAACCATCCAGGGATGAGATCATTTCGATCTGCGCAAAGGTCGGGGCGGATGTGCCGTTCAACTATTTCAATGTGCCGGCCGTCGTTTCCGGGATCGGGGACGGCATCGAACCGTTCAGACTGAAGAAGCCGTATTACATCCTTCTGGCAAAGCCAAGAAGCGGTGTCTCGACCAAGGAAGCCTATGACAATCTTGATATGAAAATCTGTGATCATCCCGATATTCAGGCTTTAAGGAAAGCCCTGGAAAACGGCGATCCGATCAAAGGACTTTTAGGCAATTCACTTGAACAGCCGGCCTTCCTTCTGAACAAAAATATATTGAAAGTCAAAGAGCTTTTAAAGAGCTTTGACAGCGGCGAAGTGCTGATGTCGGGATCTGGTTCCACCGTCTTTTGCATCAGTGAAGACAGGTCGAAGATCGCCGCATTATTTGATGCATTAAAAGGCAATGATCTCTATTTACGTTTTACAAAAACTTTGGAACTAAAATAGTATAATAGTTATGTCAAAAAGGAGAGCTTCATGAACAACGCGATCATTTTTATCCGAAACGAAGAAGAGAAGCAATTATCCAAGGCTCCGTATCTCGGTGGGAACCTCTTGCTTCATCTGGTCAAAGAGATCCGCAAGACCTCTGATCTGAAAAACATCTATATCGTGGGTACGGATACGGAAGTCCCCGGCTGTCTGAATGAAAAAGATGTCTCCGATGTCATCTCGAAGATAAATGGCGAAGGAAAGACATTGCTGGTATCGCCTTTATATCCGGAATTGGGCAATAAAGATCTGGAGAAACTGTTGAACAAAGATGCAGATGGGGCTGCACTGACCTGTGATGGCGAAGTACTTGAGGCGATCGCGATCACAAATGATAAGCTGAAAGATTTCTCGTCCCTGAGCTACGTTCCGGTCGAGATCAAGAATAAAAAAGTCAAAAAGGTCACGGCAGAAGATGCCCTCGGCCTGAAGGAAGAAAGTCTCGATGACGTCGTCGTCTTCGGACTGACTTCTTCCAAGACCCTGGTCAATGAGATCTGCAATTATCTCAACCTTGAACCGGGCAAAGTTGATGTCAGACATTTTGCCGATGGCGAAACGCTCGTTGAACTGGGCGAATCCGTCAGAGGCAAGCGCTGCTACATCATTCAATCCACCTGCAAGCCGGTCAACGACACGCTGATGGAAGTCCTCATCTGCATCGATGCGATGAGACGTTCCTCCGCTGCCGAGATCACCTGCATCCTTCCATATTTCGGCTACGCCAGACAGGACCGCAAGGCTTCGCCTAGACAGCCGATCACTGCGAAACTGGTCGCTTCGATGCTCGAACAGGCCGGAGCCAACCGTGTCGTCACATTCGATCTGCACGCAGCCCAGATCCAGGGCTTCTTCCATTGTCCGGTCGATGATCTGACCACCGTTCCGATGATGGGCCAGTACTTCCGCAGGAAGATCGCCAATCCGGAAGATGTCGTCGTCGTTTCACCTGACCACGGCGGTGTCAAGAGGGCAAGGAACCTGGCAGAAATGCTGGGTTCACAGATCGCCATCATCGACAAGAGACGTCCGCGTCCGAATGTTGTCGAGGCCTGCACGGTCATTGGCGATGTCCGTGACAAGGATGTCATCATCGTCGACGATATCTGTGATACCGGCGGTTCGCTGATCGCTGCTTCCAACATCTTAAAGGAAAGCGGATGCAAGGACATCTACGTCTGCATCGCCCATGGACTTTTCTCCAACGATGCCGCATCGAAGATCGAAGCTTCACCGATCAAGGAGATCGTCTGCACCAATACGATCGTTCCTGCCGATTCCGAACTGTCAAAGACCGGCAAGATCACGATCCTCTCTGTCGGCTGGATGCTGTCGAAGCTGATCCTGGCAGTCAGCTGCCACACTCCGGTATCGGAAGTTTACGCATTATACCAATAAAACAGCAAAGGAAGCCCGCGGGCTTCCTTTTTACAGCCATTTCTTTCTTTTGAAGTAGTATAACATCGCGATCGAGATCAACACGAAGACGATCATCAGTGTTGGGTAGGCATATGGCCAGTCAAGTTCCGGCATGTATTTGAAGTTCATGCCATACCAGCCGGTGATCAGCGTCAATGGAAGGAAGATCGTCGTCACCACCGTCAGGATCGTCATGATGGTGTTCTGCTTGAAGTCGATCTTTTCTTTTTCCATGTCCTGCAGCTGCAGAGCGTGATCACGGATCGAAGAGAGGATGTTGTATTGTCTTTCCAGACGGTTTGTGAGCTTGTGGAAGTAATTAAGTTCCGATTCCTTGAAGAAGTCATTCTCGTTTTCGTTGAATTCTTCACTCAGATCGATCAGCTGATCGTAATGGATCATCAGATAGCGGGTCGTGGAACGGATCTCGTAAAGACGCTTATTGGAAAATGGTTCCTTGTCGCTGACCAGTCTTTCCTCCATCTGTTCGAGTTCGATCTCATAGGCCTCCATGATGCGAAGATCGTCCTTGATCAGCTGGTCGATGAAATCGTAGAGGAAGCGGCCGATCGAAGGCTCCAGCCACTTTTTGTTGGAAGCGATGTAGTCGATCTTGGGCTTGACGAAGTTTTCATCATCGATGAAGATGATCTGTTCATCGAAAAGCACGAAGCCGAAGCGATGATCGTCGACGTTGACGTCGCTGCGATCAGGCACGCAGAACGATCCGCATAAGTAGTCATAGCCGACATCCGCCTTGGAGAGAAACTGGTCGTAGAAGTTTTCAAGGAGCTCTCCCCTATAATTCATGGCCGCCGCATGGCTGTTCCATTCTTCCGAGTTCATCAATGTGATGTAAGGAAGGGATGCAGGCTGTTTTTCTGTCTTGTTTAATGTTTCTTTGATCAGATAGTATTCCATACAATTAAGAGTATAACAAAAACTGACCCTGCGGTCAGTTTCCTTTGATCATGTTGATCAGTTCCGGCGTCGGATTCACATAGACCCGATAGCCCGGATTGAGGTAATAGAAGGTCGATAAGCTCATCGTCTGACGGATGCGCACATCGCCATAGCCGTTCGCATTTCCTTCGGAGATCGTGATCGTATCGTTGAAGTAATCAACTTCATCGACACAAAGGACATGACCTTCCGGATTGTAGGAGTTATAGATGGAAACGATGCCCATCGTCATCGGCTGATCGCCATACTCGAAGTAGTGGCAGAGGTTTCCTTCCTCATCGTAATAGACAGCGGTGTTGTAGACCGTTGAAGCAAACTGTGCACCCGAACCGGTCGGTGACCAGCCGGAAGAATTGAAGCCATACATATCGTAGAACCACATCTGGGCGAAGAAGGTACACCAGCGGCCGGCCGTTGCGCCATGGATCTTGCCGGCATAGTAGAGATCGTAGGCATGTCCCCAGGCGTCATACGCCGCATAGGAACCCGGTGAGTACCATCCCTTGTATTCGTGCCAGAAGGCGACATTTTCCGGATAGCTCGGTTCAGGGAAGATATTGAAGAAATCATCGATCGTGTATTCCTTATCTTCTTCCTCAAACGGCAGCAGGGATGCGTTCTTATAATTGAGAAGTGTCTTTTCTGCCTTATCTATCGAGAAATCCGTTTTGTTGTTTTTGGAAACGGTATATGCCTGGATGATATTCGGCAGTGAGAAAAGCGCGATCATTATGATCGTGAGTAACAGAACATCTACTGCGAGTATATAATTCAGCGCTCTGCGCTTTGCGTTTTTCTGTAAAAGTTTTGATTCCTTCTCAATACTTTTTTGAGTACTTTCGATTTTCATCATAAACACAAATACTTATTATAATGAAAAAATGGCATAAATCAAATTATAATAGAGGTATGTCAAACAGCTTTCTTACGTTTTTACTGATTTTGTCTAATGTAATCGTTTTCTTTATGATACGCACCGAAAAGCTTGATGCAGATGAATTGAGTTCCTCGTATCATATCGTTTTCAATCGCCAGCAATACTACCGGATCTTAAGCGCCGGCTTTGCCCATGAAGATCCTGTCCATCTGCTGATGAACATGATCTCCCTATACAATGTAGGCACATTCGTGGAATCGTATTTCGGACATCTGGGGATGTTCGTGCTGTATTTCGGCTCGCTGATCATCGGCAAACTGCTGACTTTGTATCTCCGTCATTACAATCACGACGACTATACGGCTTCCCTTGGAGCATCGGGTGCCATATCCGGTCTTCTTGGAGCCTACTTTCTGGTGATCGTGCGCTATTATGGCTTTTCGGCATTTGAATATCTTCTAAGGCCGCTCATATCCCTGGTGATGATCTCATCGATGCCGGGGGTGGATGGCACATCGCACTTCTGTTCGATGGCCGTCGGCCTTGTCATCGCCTATGTGCTTATGATGTTGTGAGTCTTCACAACATTTTAATTGGAGGGACCTATGAAACAGATAAAGGTTTTGATCCTGCTCCTGCTGATCCTTTTAAGCGGCTGTCAGAAAAAGGAAGAAGAGATCATTCCAGCACCGGAAGAGACAGCACTTGAAGTCAGAGAGCTTTCGCTTGAGCATGAAGAAGAATTCGGCGGCGTCTATCTGAAGATGCCGATCGAAGAATTCAATGCCCTGGGCTTTGACTACGGAGACAGCGTCGATGTGCTCTTTTCCAACGGCTACAAGCTTGAAGACATCCCTTATTACAACGGTTACTATGTCGATGCGGGAAAACCTTTACTGATCGCCTATCCGGGCTACGAATACATCAAGGCGGCTGTCAATTACGGCGAAGACATCTGGCAATCCGGCGGTCTCAAGGCGGGAAAGGGTCCTTCCTTATATACAGACGCGAAACTGAAGGAGCACGATACGGCAGATGTCCTGTTAAGGGAAAAGGGTAAGTATCTCGACATACAGAAGGCGAGCGACATCAGCTATTCCGATGACATCACAAAGTATCCGGATGTCATCAGCTTCACCAATTTCCGAAACGTCGAAACGGGCAAGATCGCCAAAGGAAAAGTCTACCGCTCTGCATCGCCATGCGATGATCAGCATAAGCGGGCACCTTATGTCGATGAGCTGATCAAGGAAAACGGCGTGAACTTCATACTCGATCTGGCGGACAACGAAGTCAAGATCGAACGCTACATCCATGCGGAAGGCTTTTCTTCGCCTTACTTCTTATCCCTATATGAAAGTGACAGGGTCTGCCCGCTGGGACTCAACATGAATTATCTTTCGGAAGAATTCGGCGATCTCGTGGCACAGGGCTTCAAAGTCCTTGCGGAAAATGAAGGACCCTACCTGATCCATTGCACGGAAGGAAAAGACAGGACAGGCTTTGTGTGCATGCTGCTGGAGATGCTGGCAGGCTGTGCTTATGAAGATATTAAGAATGACTATATGATCACCTATGCCAATTACTATCAGATCGATGAAGAAAGTCAGCCGGACAAATACCAGACGATCTTAGAAAAGAACCTGCATGGCATGCTTAAAAAAGTCATCGGTGATGATGCGGTCGACTTCAGAAATGCCGATCTTTCTGTATATGCCAGGGCCTATCTTTCGAAACATGGCATGAGTGAAGAAGAAATGGACAGTTTACTCAATAAGATCGGATGAGAGATACGGATTTATAATATAGATATAGGTAAGTGGTGAACGGTATGAAAAAGATAACGTTATGCATATTGATGACTCTTCTTGTTTTGAGCGGCTGTGCCAAAGGCATGAGCGATGAAGAAGTCTATGAACTCATCAAGACGAACAATACGGCTGAAAAACTGAAACAGCGTTTCAAGGTCTTTTATTATGAAGACTATGAAGCGGAATATCCCTATTCCGTATACGATGATCAGACGATGACCTTTACGGATTTTTATGATCAAAACGGCGCAGTCAAAAATGCGCAGCGCAAAGAAAAGGACTTCCTGTACACGATGGATGAGGAAGGCAATTTTTCCCAGCTTGTCGTACTGAAGGAAATGGACGATCCCTGGGCAAAGATCGATGATTATCTGTCTGCCTTAAGCTTTGAACAGGTCGAAAAGACCGATACCTTCTATATCGTCTCTGCCCATATGGAAAAAGACAGACTGAAAGACTTCTACGATGAGAAGGTCACTTCCGCATCGATGAGCCTGCTTTGCGATGAAAACGGCGTCCTTCAAAGCATTCAGAATGAGACGCTGACCTATGAAGACGGAAACAAGAAGGTCCTGTCCGAAAAGGAATTCTTCTTCGATCCGGAAGAAGAGGAAGATGAAGTCTTCGCCCTGATACAGAATCATCTCAATGAGACGAAAGAATACCGCAGCTGCACGATCATCGTGGATGCAGACGGGAAAGAAAAGACGACCACGCAATACAACATTGTCAAAGGCGACAAGTCCGGTGTTGTGACCGAAGAAGGCTTTAATATTGTCGCACGTCTTTCGGTACTTGATGATGAAAGCTGCAGCAACGATGTGACCTATTACGTTACGAACAAGGATGTGAAGGAAATGGAAAAACAGCATGAAGGAACTCTAAGTCCGGATGGTGTCTACAGCGATGATGCATCGGGCTTTGTATCGCTTATCGAATATCTGCCGGATCTGCTTCTCGAGATCCGCTATGCCAGCTCCTACAACTTCGTCGGCGAGCCGATCGACGGCTATGAAATGCCGCTTGCATTTTTAAGCAAGGAAGCAGCCGACGCTTTGAAGCTTGTCAGCGCCGATCTTAAGAAGGAAGGCTATCTTTTGAAGATCTATGACGCCTACCGTCCGCAGAAGGCGGTCGATCATTTTGTCAGATGGGCAAATGAGATCTATGACACGAGGATGAAGGAAGTCTTCTATCCCGATGTCGACAAGAAGGATCTGATCCCGTCGGGCTATATCGCCGACAAGTCCTCCCATTCCAGAGGCAGTACGCTCGACCTGACACTGGTCGACATGAGCACCGGCAAGGAGCTCGATATGGGTTCTTCCTTTGACTTCTTCGGCGAGATCTCGCACAGCGATTATTCGGATCTGAGTGAGCAGCAGCTTGCCAACCGGGCGAAGCTCAAAGATGCGATGGAAGCACACGGCTTCAAAGTACTCAATGAAGAATGGTGGCATTTCACTTTGAAGGATGAGCCATATCCGAACACCTATTTCAGTTTTGATATCGACATTGACAGTCTTGATTAGTCTATGGATCTGAAGATAAACATAAACAATCCCCAGGATGCCTACCCGCTTATTGAATATAAGCGGGATATTGGCGTATGGGGGAACTTCGAAGGCAAAGTACCGGAAAACAGTTATCTGAAAGTTGAACTGATTGATGAACATAATGAATGTGTCCGTTATGCCTGTTCAAAGAAAAAGGATGACAGAAACCTCTATATCGGTCATCCGTTATTGACCTCCTATAAAGAGGAACTCGATCCGGGAAAAGAAAAGCTGAAGGAATACGGCTTCCCGGAACTGCAGGTCAAAGACCTGAAAGATCCTTTATCATCGATCCATGATGCGACCATCAAGTGCTTTTTTAATGACGAAGGATTCAAGGCGATCCTGGTTTCGGGAACCGATATCGAACATGGAAGGATCATGAATACCGGCCTGGATCTGAAGGACGAAAACGGAAGACCATATGAGACGCTGGCGTGCGGAAACTATACGATCCTTGTTTCTTTGTCTGATGAAAAGGGAAATGTGATCGCTTCTGCAGATAAGAAGATCAAGATCGGCAAGCGCAAAGAAGTCGTGATCGTCCGCTTCAACCCGAAAAGCCATCGAAAAAAGATGACGGAGTGGTGTGAAAGGGAAGGTTTCAGCATCATCAACGACACTCTGCCGGGCTATCTTGAGCCGTATCTGGGAGACTGGTACTACCATATGGGGATCCTTCCCTATTACCGTTCCAACGACATTGCCGTCTACGCGGATGCGAAAGTCCACATGTTCGTCTATCTTTGCGATCCTGGTTCGACATCCTACGAGACCGAGCTGGCCTACCTGCAGACAAAAGGGCAGGTCGAAGATAAGGAAATGTTTAAAGCCTATCACTACGATATTGGCGAAGCGCTGCTGGGAAAAGGAAAGCCTTATGAGCGAAACGGAAAGATCTGTGAATTCGGGGACGATGATCTCTGGCTTTACCGCATTGAAGAGGTCAATGAGAAAGCGAAAGAGAATATCTTTGACCTGTCGGAAGAAACGATCCTTGATGTCCATTATGATGTAAAACAGGTATCGGTCAAAGCCGGTTCCAGGATCGCCATCTCCGGTGTCGTGAAACCATGGCAGCTGAAAAAAGAGGATGTGATTTTAAAAGATGATAATACCTATGCGATCCGTCATGAAGTTTCAAAGATACACTATACGATCTTTGATGGGGAAAAGACGCTGGAAGAGAAACGGAGCCTGCTGATGGAGCGGATCGATGAGACCTCGATCGGCAGATCCGTCTACGAGTTCTACAACCTCTTCAAGATCAAAGAAACGGATAAGGGAAAGAAACTGCGCTTTGAACTTGAAGCACAGAATGACGAAGGAAGAAGTTCATTTCATAAGATCACGTTTGTGATCGATGTCATATAAAGGAGGAAGATATGGAGATCATAAGAAGAAAAGACTACGAGAAGAAGATCGCGGAAACAAGAGATGAACGCATGGCCTGGTGGCGGGAAGCCCGCTTTGGCATGTTCATCCACTATGGACTGTATTCGATCATCGGCAGACATGAATGGGTGATGTCGATGGAAGGCATCGACAAGGAAGACTA
>DESX01000061.1 GCA_002362065.1 Solobacterium sp. UBA3303 | reverse complement strand
ATACGCGGTTCGGCGATGAATTCCGAACTCGTGTCCTTGGTGTTGGCCTTGCCAAAGACGGCAAGAGTCTGCGTATTGGATATCGAAACCAGTTTAAACAGGTCTTTCAGACCGGCCTTGTTCTTGCATAAGATCGTCGTATGATAAGCCCTGTTTTTGACAAACGCTTCTTCATCCTGGAAGTTTTTGAGTTCATTCAACGTATTGACGCCAGCCTTGGCCAGATCCTTCAGCATGAAGTTGAAGACCTGCGCCAAGACATCGGCATCGTAGTTCGCCCTGTGGGCGATATCTTCATCGTATGGGATGTTATAGGCACGGCACATATTGCCCAAACGGTATGCCCTACGGTTTTTCAGTAAGGATCTGGAAAGATCAAGGGTATCGATGACCGGGTTAGGAAGCTTCGGCATGCCGATGCGTTCAAATTCGGAATTCAGGAAACCATAGTCAAACGACGCGTTATGGGCAACCAGGACTCTTCCTTTGACAAAATCGAGGATCTCCTGTGCGCAGTCCTTAAAGACTCGCGCATCTCTCAAGTCCGCATCGGATATATGTGTCAGGTTTTTGATGTTGCTGGAAAGATCGATCAAAGGCTTGATGAAAAAGTCACGTTCTTCAACGACCGTGCCTCTTCGCATGACGACGGCACCAAATTCGATGATGTAGTCATACCTTGTGGAAAGGCCTGTGGTCTCAAGGTCGAAAACGACATATTCCGCATCTGCCAAAGATTCATCAGTGGCGTTATAGACGATATTCAGGGTCGGAGACACCATGTTCATCTCACAGCCATACAGAAGCTTGAAATCCGGCTTTTCTTCGCCAGCGGACTTCATAATGCCTTTATAGGCCATCTGTGCTTCATGGAAGCCCTGCAGGCAAAGATGGTCGGTGATCGCAACGGCCCGATGTCCCATCGAATAGGCAGCCTTGACGACTTCCGTTGGCGAACAGACGCCATCCATTTCGGAGAGCTTGGTATGCATATGTAATTCAACGCGCTTTTCAGGTTCGTCATCATGCAGATTATCATCGACTTCGATGAATTCGACCTGATCCGGTTCAAAGATGTAGTCATTGGTAAAGTTGTCAAAACGGTAGTTTCCATAGAAGATCGCATAGCGTCCTTCCTTGTTCTGGGCAAGGACTTCCTTGGTGAAACGTCTGCTTTCCACGAATTTGACGACGACCGCATTGGAATCATCCTTGACATAGACCGTCTGTATGATCATACCGGTACGTGTTGAACGTTCATCGATCTTGAATATCTGTCCGGTAAACTTGACGTTGTACATCGTGTCGAGGAGATCATCGATCTTTAATTCGGTATATTCCTTGGTTTTGCGGAAATACTGCGGTTTTCCTTCCTTGGAACCATTGCCGTTATTGTTGAAACTGCCGTTATTGTTATAGCCATTGCTGTAGCCGTTGTTTTTAAAGCCGTTGTCATAGGTCTTCTGCTGTTTTGGAAGCTGTGGCAAAGCTTCGACTTCTTCAATGACTTCTTCTTTCGGCTCTTCCTTGTATTTCAAAGTGATCTGTTTGCGATAGCCCAGATCATAAAAGAAAAGCTTGAGCTCATCGAGCTCACTTAGATCGCTCAGATAGCTTTCCTTATCGGTATAGGATAGGTCAAAGCCTTCTTCCGATACGACCGGCACGCAGGCTTCAAAGCCCTTGTTTTCCTTGCGGTATTCTTCGAGATAAAGATTGATCTCCGGGATCGGCAGACACTGATCGCTGGCCTTGATGTATAGCTTTGTCTTGTCGAAGCCTAAGTCCTTGAAGTAATTGAGCGCATCGATGTAGATGCTGTATGGAAGCACCCTGTCGTTTTCCGCCTTGATGATGACGAAATTGTTTCGTTTATGAAAAAGTACATCAACGACTTTAAAGCTGCCTAAATAAGCAGCTTTATCATCCGTATATCCGTATTTGTCAATAATGTCTTTGATATTGAAACTCATAGCTGTGCAAGTTTTTCAAGGGCATCTTTTGCCGCATTCTTCTGCGCCTGTTTCTTGTTGGAAGCAACGCCATAGCCATAGGTCAGTCCGTCGATCTTGACGGCGACTTTAAATTCCGGTGCGTTGTTCGGACCCGAGACAGAGATCGTTTCATAGACGATCGATTTGCGCGAATCGGCCTGTACGTACTCCTGAAGTCTGGTCTTGTAATCGAAGGTCTTTTCATCGACTTCCCTGATGTGGACGATCATCAGCTGATCAAGAAGCTTGTAAGCTTCCTTTTGTCCCTGATCGAGATAGATCGCACCGATGAAGGCTTCAAACATATCGGAAATGATCGAATCCCTTTCTCTTCCGCCGGTCTTTTCTTCACCTGCGCCTAATAAAAGGAACTGATTGAGTTCATTTTCCCTGACGATCTGTGCCAGGGCTTTCTCGGAAACAAGGTTGGAACGTCTCGTTGACATTAAACCCTCCGGAAGCGGCGGTTCGATCTTGTATAAACGCTCTGCGCTATACACCTGCAATACCGCATCACCCATGAATTCCAGGCGTTCATTGTCTCCTAAAGATACTTTATGTTCGTTGACATAGGAAGAATGCACAAAAGCCTGTCGGATCAGGTCTTTGTCTTCGTAATGTATGTCATGATCATCTAAAAATTCAAAAATATCCATACCGTAATTATACTCTAGCTGATAAAGTTTTGATTTGCCATTTTGGCAGTTTTCATGTAATAGTCCTTAAATCCGTCTTTGTCCTTATTGTCGGAAATGTATTTCGCATCCGCCCTAGCCGCATCGATAAAACGCGTATCTTCGATCAGATTCCCTAATACGAATGCCGGAAGACCGCTTTGTCTTGTACCCAGGATGTCGCCGGGTCCGCGGATCTTTAGGTCCTCATAGGAGATCTCAAAGCCATCGTTGGTCTTGCATAAGATGCCAAGTCTTTTTAAGACAGTTTCATCCTTGTTTCCGGTCAGCAGGAAACAGGTCCCCTCGTAATCGGATCTTTGTACCCTGCCGCGAAGCTGGTGCAGCTGTGACAGGCCAAACTTGTCTGCATCATAGATGATCATCATCGTCGCATTCTTGACATTGACACCAACTTCAACCACCGTCGTGGAGATCAATACCTGTATCTCATTCTTATTGAAGGCCTCCATGATGGCATCCTTTTCTTCGGTGCTCAGTTTGCCATGTAAAAGTCCGGCCTTATAAGGCTTAAGTTCTTCTTTGAGTGATTCATAAAGGCCATTGACGTCTTTAGCATTGTAGTTTTCCGAAGCTTCAATGGCTGCCGCAACGATGTAGATCTGCCTTCCCTCGTCGAGCTTTTCTTTGACCTGATCCAGGATCGATACGATCGAATTCTGTTTGATCAGACAGGTCTTACAGCCCTTTCTGCCGGCAGGAAGCGTGGCGATCGTCGAGATGTCCATATCCCCATAGATCGAAGAAGCTAACGTTCTTGGGATTGGGGTCGCTGACATCAGTGCGAAATCGCAATTCTCTCCTTTGTCTTTCAACGCCTGTCTTTGGCGCACACCAAAGCGATGCTGCTCATCGGCAATGACCAGACCAAGCTTTTTATATTCCACATCTTTGGAAAACAAGGCGTGTGTGCCAACGATGATGTCCGCTTCTCCCATGGAGATCATCTGTTTGACTTTTTTCTCTTCATCCATGGCACTGTATAAAGCCACAACACTCACGCCAAAAGGGCCAAGCTGTTTTTGTAAAGACTGGGCATGCTGCTTGGCAAGGATCTCGGTCGGTGCCATCAAAGCACCCTGATAGCCTGCAAGATAATTGGCATATAAAGCGATCATTGCCACCGCCGTCTTGCCAGATCCGACTTCACCCTGTATGAGTCGATACATCATCTTTGAGGAATGCAGATCCTTCAATATATCATCGACAGCAGCCTTCTGATCAGTGGTCAGCTCAAAACCAAGAGATGCAATAAACGCATTCACCTTTTCATCATCGAAGATCTTCTTGGCTTTTTCGTTTTTTGTGTTGCTTCCCTTCAATATATCCAGCGACAGATAAAAGCGAAGAAATTCGTCGTATTTCAGACGGCTGATCGCTTTGGCAAGTTCATTCCTGTTGACAGGATTATGAATATTCATCAAAGCACTTTTCTTATCGATGAGCCGATGTTTTTCTCTGAGTTGCAAAGGAAGATCATCAGTAAGCTCACCTTCACATTTGTTCATGACCGCCTGAATGAGTTTTTTAATGTCATTCTGACTGATCCCTTCTTTTAAAGGATAGTATGGGATGATGCTGCCGCTCATATCTCCGGCAAAATAATTGGAAGCTGTCACTTTATTGTTTCCATCGTATTTACCGATGATCGTCAGTGTCTCATTCATCCTGAGATTGCGGATCCAGGGACGATTAAAGATCGTCACCGCAATGATCTCATCTTCATAAAGGACCTTGAAGCGGCTGGTCGAAAGTTTCCCTCTTCGAAATGTACTTGGATAAGATACCAGCTCGCCAACAAAACAGACCTGATCATTGATCTTAAAGTCCTTGTAGTGTCTGGAATCATACATTTCATAGCGAAACGGATAATACGAAAGGATCGCTTCTGAGTCGTTCAAAGACAGTCTTTCACAGATCTCTTTTCGTTTTGGTGTCAGTTTAAGTTGCTTCAGATCCATACAAACATTATTTTATCAAACCAGGATTTTTTGTGTTAGAATAATAAGGTACCCCGGATGGCGGAATTGGCAGACGCGCACGACTCAAAATCGTGAGGAGAAATCCGTGTCGGTTCGACCCCGACTCTGGGGACCATATCGAGAATAAAAGTACGGTTGATTCCGTACTTTTTTGTTATTTTTTTAAATCATCATTCTGATTTTTGCTGTCATAGATCCCATTTAAGTTTCAGTTCATTTAATTCAATGACATAATGATCTTCCAGGATCCCGGTCATTGGGTGAGATTCCGCAATATATATCTTTACATCTTCAACAGAAAAAGGCCTGAATTCCTTTTCGCTTCCATAGACGACATATTGAACAGCAAGATAGATGATCTCCCCCTTTTCATCCGGTTCCAGTGGCCAGGTCTCAAACGGTTTTTCGATATCGATGCCCATCTGTTTCAAAGCATCACTTAAAGACGGATATGCATCTTTGACCTGTTTCATGTAATTCCTGCAATACGCACAGGAACAAAGATCTCCTTCCGTCAGTTCATCGTAATACTGTTTTGTTTTTGCAATGTCGTTTTCTTTCATATCACCAGATATAGAACCCTTTACTGGCAAACAGTTTCTTTATCAATTCCAGTATACTTCCATCATTTCCATAAACCGTCAGATACGTATCCCCTGCATCAAGATCGATCATGATCTCATCGTTTATAAGCAGACGAAGGAATGAAGTTTCGGAAAGCTGAGCGATGCTTTCGATGAATTGATGTCCGTCAGAGATCTTTAAAAACGGACCTTCATCGATCGAATAAAGAAGATCATAGTAACAGCTTAAGATCAGAAACAGTTCTCCGTATTCCTTATAGATCGAAGAAAGCATCTCTTTTTCTTCAAAATAAGAGACTGCAGTATCATATTCCCTGCCATATTCTTCCGATACTCTTTGCGGAAAGATATCGATGATCTTATATGAAGATGAAAGAAAGCTTTCGATCAGTTCATCATAGTTTTTCTTATCACTCATAAAGCTAAGAAAGACCTCCTGTATACCAGCAAAACGATCAGGATCATTATATAGGCACAAAGCTTCAGAAGCGGGAATGCATTGATCTTGCCTTTGAGTTTGAACAGGACAGAAGCGATCGAAAACAGATTGAAACCAAAGGCGATCAGATAGAACAAAAGACCTTTTGCCTTAAATAACGAAAATGCCGTAAGTCCCTGAACGATGCCGACGACAAAGGTCACGTAGCCCATTTGAATGGCAAACCGTTTCAGTTTGTCTTCTTCATCGAGCTTATTGACAAAAGAATCCGGCAGTTCCAGAGGATTGAGCTTTCGCTTGCCCGACGCATAGATCAGACCCGTCACGATCGAAAAGACACATAAGACAGAATAAAAGATCCCGCAAAGGATCAATGGTATGTTTTTAGTCGTGAAAGCTGAAAAGTTCATAGATCTCCTTTCGACTAGGATCTGAGATGGTCGAGAAAGCGATAAAAGAGATCGCTGCAGGTCCCGTTGGGATCCGGATTCTCGGACTGATACTTGATTTTGTCAAAGACGAAACGGATCGGATCGATCGTCTCATTGTGATTTGGTTCAATGATGATCGGATACTTCTTCGGTTTAACGATATCCCAGTCAAAGCCATAAGACAAAAGCCCGCCATCCAGCATCAGTTCGCCAAGCTTGGTTCCAAGATATACAGCTATGTTCCATAGTTTCTGATCGGAATCGATGCGATCAGCTATGCTTTTGATGTAATTGATCGACTGATCGATCTTATATATATCATTTCCGATGACATCATTGACCGCCACTTTGGCGATCTCATCTGCCCTTCTTGTAAACAGATCGGTATTGAAGCCTTTGACATAGTTCTTGCCGTTGTGGTCTCTGTAATAGATGGCCTTATCCTTGATGTCCTTGCATAAGAGTATGTAATGCTGTTTCTCTAATGCATCCTTGGCTTCTTCAAAATCTTTATGTTCTATATCATATTCCAGAGATGATATCAGCATGTCGATATTCCGTATCGTGGACATGCCTTCCACTAAAGACATCAGCTCTTTATAGTCGATATCCGGATATCTTCTTGTGATCAGCTCATATTCTTCTTTATTGAGTCGCAGTCTGTTATATTCCATGTTTCACCCGCATAATCGATTATACCAAAAAACAGGCATCCTGTTATCTGCATAAGGGCGCCTGTTTGAATACCCGTTTTACTTTTAAAGCAATCTGAAGCTTAATACCGCTTTGAAAAGATCTCCATCGATCTGTAAATCCAGAACACCGTTTTGAAGCTCTGCAAGGCTTTTTGCGATGGACAGGCCCAAACCGTTTCCTTCCGAATTTCTTGAGGCATCGCCTCTTGTGAACCTTTGCATGAGCTCATCCGGTGACATATTCAATTGTTCCCTTGAAGTATTCTTGAAGGAAATGATGGCTTCCTTATCCTTTTCTTCCAGTGTCAGATATACTCTTGTACCAGGCAAAGCATACTTACAGATGTTGTTCATCAGATTATCGAAGATCCTTGCCATACGCCTTGGATCGGCCATGATCATCAGCTGCTGATCCGGCTTATCGGTGATTAGTGTCAGATCGCATGTTTTGAGTTTTTCTTCGTATTCACCCGCACACTGGTCGATAAAGATTGACGCATCACACGGCTGCAGATTCACTTCAAGATTACCGGATGAGGCTTTGGATGCTTCCACCAGATCTTCCAGCAGGCGTTTCAGCCGATTGGACTGGCGTATAAGCACATCGGAGTATTCTTTGATCTGTTTCCTGGAAACATTTTCTTTGGAGATCAGATCGGCATAATTGATGATCGAAGTTAAAGGTGTTTTGATGTCGTGGGAGACATTGGTGATCAGTTC
>DESX01000027.1 GCA_002362065.1 Solobacterium sp. UBA3303 | reverse complement strand
CGTGCGGGATAGCGATACCGCCACCAACGCCGGTTGTTCCTTCTTCTTCTCTGGCTTCAACAGCCTGGAGATAGAGTGCCTTGTCGGAAATCTTGCCTCCGGCATCCATCAGATCGACCATCTGCTTAAGGATGTCTTTCTTGCTTGCAGCCTTCTGTTTCAGGGCAATGCTTTCCTTTGACAGTAAATCAGTGATTTTCATAGTTTTTCTCCCCATGTTTCTTTGTATAACGAAATGACTTGCTCATTTGTTGCCAGTTCTTCGCTGAATGCGCTCGCGCTTCCTGTTGCCAGGCCATATCTGAAGGCCTCATCATAATCCTGATACTTTAGATAGCCATAGATGAATCCCGCTACCATTGAATCGCCTGCCCCAACGGAATTTACAACCTTTCCTTTCGGCGCTTCTGACTTATGGACGTTGCCGTTTTCATCGACCAGGATTGCTCCTTCTCCGGCCATCGATACCAGTACGTTTACTGCACCTTTTTCCTGCAGCTTTCTTGCGTACGGTATGACTTCATCGCGGGTATTGAGCTTTACGTTAAACAGTTCGCCTATTTCATGATTGTTCGGTTTGATCAGAAACGGTCTGTACTCCAGTACATTCATCAGCAGATCCTTTGTCGCATCCACCACGATCCTGATTCCTCTTCCCTCAAGGTGCTTCATGATGTCCGAATACATCGTTGAAGGCATGCTGGAAGGAATGCTTCCTGCCAGACAAAGGATATCCTGATCAGTAAGCTCATCAAGCTTTTCATAGAGCTTGCCGATCGCCTCATCATCAATTGAAGGTCCCATGCCATTGAGCTCACTCTCCACTTTGGATCTTAATTTGACATTGATCCTGGAGAAGCCATGGCTGATCGGAATCATCTGGTTTCTGATACCTTTTTCTACTATCAGTCTTTTGATCTCTTCACCTGTAAAACCGGCCAGAAAGCCCAGGGCTGTCGTATCCATGCCGAAGTTCGACAAGACAATTGATACGTTGATCCCTTTGCCTCCCGGGAAGATGATCTCCTTTGAAACCCTGTTGGTTTCACCTAAACGGAAATCTTCACAGTTGGCAATATAGTCAAGCGAAGGATTAAAGGTGATCGTATAAATCATATCTCTCCCCTTTCCTGTTCAAAAAAGATCATTTTTGAACGTTTATGCATTTTTTTGCTTGTTTATCTATATACTATATTCAATTTCAGTCATTGTCAATCATATTTTGACTGTTTTTGACTGATTTTGACATTTTTTGAATAAATAATTACAATTATTAAAAAGGAATATAGATATTATGCTGAATGAAGAAAGAAAAAGAAAGATCGTCGATATCACTAACGAAAGAAAAAGTGTAACGATAAATGAGCTTATGGAGATCTTAGGTGCTTCTCAATCAACGATAAGAAGAGACTTAAGCGAACTCAATCATGCCAAAATGCTGAAGAAAGTCCATGGCGGTGCCATATCATTAAAAAACAATATCCTCACCAAGGATGAAACGGTTCTGCATCGCCAGGATCTCAATACCGCATATAAAAAAGAGATAGCCCAGTATGCCGCTTCCTTAGTTAAGGAAAGCGATGTCGTCTATCTCGACGCCGGAACGACCACGGCGGAAATGCTGCCGTTTTTAAGGAATATCAATGCTACCTATATCACCAACTGCATCTCCCATGCAGGTATTCTGGCTTCCTATGGCCATCAGGTCTATCTGCCGGGCGGAACGATAAAAACGACCACCGAAGCCCTGATCGGAGCCGATACATTGAAATATCTTGAAAGAATGAACTTCACCATCGGTTTCTTTGGCACCAACGGCATCAGCATTCAGGAAGGATTCACCACTCCGGACCCTGAAGAAGGCGAGATCAAAAGAACAGCCTGTCTGCATTGTGCAGAGACCTACATCCTGGCCGATCAGAGCAAGTTCAATGTCATCTGCACCTATACTTTCGCGCCGATAGACAAAGGTTTCATCGTCACCGATTCATCAGCACCAAAAATCTACAGAGATCTGCATAACACCATTCTGGTCGATCTGATCGAAAAACCATATTAAGTAAAAGCTGCCTTCACATACTGTAAAGGCAGTTATTTTTTTGTTACTCTATTCCAGTCTTAGGCGGAGTGTAGGTTTGGCTTCCATCAGAGCCGCCTTCCCTTGCCCAGATAGTCTGTGACAAAGATCAGGTATACCTGGCCGTTGAGGGAAAGGCCTAGACTTCGCAATCCAAGACACTCAAGGCTTTTAGGGAACACATCAGGAAAGATTCACTCATTATCCACGATGATGAAAGATCCCATAGCATCCTGATCGAAACTCTCGGACTTAAAAGTGAATCATACAAATCCGCCTATCTCAAGACTCTGGATGATATGCACAATCCCTTGAACAGGATTAACCACTACTGTGACCTGCTCAAGAAGTTTCTTAACTCCCATCCCGGTTTTGACAGAGATGAATTGCAGGACTATCTGAATCTGTTTTCCTTCATAATGAATAAGCCACATAACAAGCTGGAGAAGGTAAGCATTCTGCTGGACAAAGCCATAAATTCATCAAAAAGAATTGCTTTCAGAGATTACTACCTTAAAAAGAAGCAGTAAATAAAGGATTTATCAGCACATCTGTGCAAATGAAGGTTTATTTTTTAAGATTTTTAAATAAAACTTGCCAGACTGATTTCCGTTTCTTTATGAGCGGAAACGGATCTGGCAAGTTTTATTTTTTTAAATGACTTGTTGCCGACTTCGATCGAGGATCTTATTCCTTTTCAAACAGCAGTTCGAAGTACTTCATAATGTAGTCGTTAATATAGGAGAACTCAAAAGGTTTCTGTTTCTTTTTGACCATTTCGATCAGTTCATCCTTGGCATTCAGACAGATCTGCTTGACCTCATCCGGATAATTCATTTTATGGCAATGGTATTCAAACTCATTTTCATCCAGTACCATATAGGTATCGTCCGGAAAGACTTTGACATCCAGATCATAATCGATGTTCTTGATCGCTTCCCCATCGTATAAACTCGGCGATGCGACATTGCAGTAATAATAGATACCGCTCTTGCGTACCATCGAAATGATGTTGAACCATTTATCCTTGTAGTAAAAACAGATCGCCGGTTCTCTTGTCAGCCAGCGCCTTTTGTCGGATTCAACGACCCAGGTATGGTCGGTGACTACGACATAGCAGTCATCCAGTACATCGACGACCAGAGCTTTTGACCAGGTCCGATGCAGAGAACCGTTATGCTTGTAGGATTGAACGAATACACTGTCTCCTATCTTTAACTCGCACATGGAACTATCTTACCATATTTTTTTGAGACGTTCGCACAATAATGGGACAAGGATAATCGCACATAAAGTCGTCGGGATCATATAGGATGCGTTATAGGCAAGTGAGGCCCAGAATGGTGTCTCCCAGAGGAAAGTTCCGGCAAGTGTCGAAGACAGCAGACGGATCACACTGGTGATCAGGATGCCGCTGTAGAAATAGGAACGGTTCGGGAACAGCGAAGCCAGACCATATGCCGCATAAGCGATCAGATAATCCAGCAGGAAGCTCGCGATACCATACCAGCTTACAGAGCCGATGACCAGCTGCAGGAAAACAGAAGTAGCCGCAACCATCGTGCCTTTCTTCCAGCCGAGATGGTAGGAACAGATCAGCAAGGCGATCGGGCCGAAGTTGAGCTTGCCGCCATTTGCCATCTTGAACAGGTTCAATACATCAGAGACTCTGTCAAGGACGACGAAGAGCGCACAGTACATTGCCATCAGGGCAAGCGTTTTAGTTTCAGTTCTTTTCATAAAAAAACACCTCCATACAAAAGGTGCCTTCCCTACGCTGGCATTATCCAGATCAGGTTACGGGTATGATCTCAGCCTCACGGCACCCCACATCAACTATTATAACTATTTTTGATTGATATATTCAATAATTCTGACTACATCGTCATAGTGCCAGTATTGATTCAGGGAATACTGTCCATAGGCATTGCCCGTCATGACCAGGTAAGACTTGCCTTTGTCCTTGCATAAGGCAATGATGTTTTGTCCGGCTTCCGGAGTATAGCCGGTCTTGCCGCCAAGGACCGTAAAGTCAAGATCCCTTCTGGCGAGTCCGATCGTCGTATAGACTTTGACGCCATCTTCAAGGGTGTACTCATGCGCATTGAGTATCTCTCTGCCCGTCTCATTTTTTAAGATATCCATGACACACAGATACAGATCATCGAGACAGGTGTAATGATCATCATCGTGAAGTCCCGTCGTATTGACAAAGTGTGTATCCTTGCAGCCAAGTTCCTGCATCAGCTTGTTCATCTCATCGACAAGATCGATGCCTCTTTGCGAAAAATAGTTTTCCAGAGCAACTGCCGCATCAGCTCCGGAAGGAAGCACGAGTCCATATAAAAGGTCGAGAAGCGTGTATTGTCTGTCGCGATAGATATAGGCTAAGGATGCATCTTCTTCGATCAGAGCCTCGACCTGATCATAGCTCACGTAGGAAGTGTCAGAGAGATCATCGGTCAAATGAAGCACCGCATCCATCGTGACGAGCTTGGTCAAAGAAGCGGGAAACATGCGCCTGTCAGAATCCTTTGAATACAGAAAATCGCAGTCCGAGATGTCCACGATCAGATACTCAGCGGAATGAAGCTCTTCTTCAAAGTCCTGTGTTTCATAATCCATGACGTTGATCCTGGAAGTGTCCACTTCAAAAGTCTTCCCGGAACAGGAAGCGGTAAGAAACAGAATGAACAAAAGGATCTTTTTCATATCAGTTGAGTGTCTTGTAAAAATCGTAGGAGCGGATCCGCATGTCCGCATTCGCCAGATAGAAATCCATCAGCAGGCAGAAATCCCGGTATTCATAGGTGAACTGTTTCAGGATCTCGTAATCCTTGAATTCGCCCTTGATGATCAGCCGGAATCGTTTCAGAGTTTCAACAGGAAGTACTTCCTCCCCGCCGATATGATCGATACAAAGGAATCCGCCATGTCTGTTGGACAAGGCGACGACTTTCTTGGAATCGCATAACGCGCAGCCATCCACGATTGGCATGATGCCGAAGTGCTTGATGACATAGGAAACAAACATGCTGCCCAAAAGATAGCGGTTTTCCCTGTTCATATGGGAAAAGACGAAACATAAGGGCTCATAGAGATCGATATCCCTGTTTTTGAGCGTGAGTTCACAGATCATGTTTTTGAATGACATCATCTGTATATCTTTATCTTCGAAATAGTTCTCCAGCAGTTTATAGCCGTGAACTGAGAAGATGTCTTTTCCTTCTTTGTAGTCGATCACAAATTCATACAGGCACATCGGCAGGAAATGGTTCTTGCTGGAAAGCTTTTTGGCAGCCTTGCCGACTAAGGAAAGGATCCCGTATTCCCTGCTGATGACCTTCATCAGCACATCCGCTTCCTTGTAATCGCTCTGGTCTAAAACAAAGGCCGTGATCTTGTCATTCATCCCTGTCACCTGAGAAATAACCCAGGTCGAAGAGCTGCTTTTGTGAATTCAGCCAGTCTTCTTCCACACGGACATATAAGGAAAGGATGATCTTCTTATTGTCAAACAGCTTCGCGATGTCACTGCTGGCCTGATCGTTGATCTTCTTTAACATCGAACCGCCCCGGCCGATGATGATGGCCTTGTGCGTATCCTTGTTGCAGATGATCGTCGCTTCGATCTGTACCTTGGAGCTTTTCTCCCTGATCTCTTCAATGCGGCAGGCGACCAGATGAGGAACTTCTTCCCTGGTATTGAGGATGATCTTTTCACGGATGATCTCCGAGATCCTGAATTCCAGGTTCATATTGGTCTTCATGTCTTCAGGATAATACTGTATCGAGTCATGAAGGTAGCTCTTCGAAGTTTCAAGCAGTTCGTCGAGATTGTCTTTATTCAATGCCGAGATCGGGATGATCTCTGCGAAATCGTAATTCTGCTGCGCATAGGCGAGCCTTTTGATCAGCTGATCGGAACTGAGCTCATCGATCTTGTTGACCAGCAGGAAGACAGGCGCCTCATAGCTGAACAGACGTTCGAGGATCTCTTTGTCCTGATTCTGAAGTCCCTTGTTTCCGTCAACGATGTAGTAGATGATGTCGACACCCTCTGCCTGTGACATGGCTTCCCTGTTCATATAGGTGCCCAAAGCCGTCTTTGCATCATGGATGCCCGGTGTATCGATGAAAACGATCTGGCTGTCTTCTTCATTCAGGATGCCCAAGATCGCATTGCGGGTCGTCTGGGCTTTTTGTGTCGTGATAGCAATCTTTTCTTTCAGCAAAGAATTGATCAGAGTGGATTTGCCGGCATTCGGCCGGCCGATGATTGCGATAAAACCGGATTTCATTTAGTCTAGATCCTCACTGGAAAACTGATACGGAAGAAGCTTGTAAATATTGGTTTCCATGACATCTTTGCCATTGGAAAGGATGATCGGTGTGTCCTGTTCAAGAAGTTCGGACAAGACCTGTCTGCAGATGCCGCAAGGCGTGCCGATGCGCTTGCCATCCGTTACGATGGCGATCGCTTCGATATCCTGTTTGCGATAGCCTCTTGAATAAGCCGCAAAGATCGCGCTTCTTTCACCGCAGTTCGTCCCGCCATAGGACGCGTTTTCAATATTGGCACCATAGAATGTCGTTCCGTCTTTGCATAAGACGCAGGCACCGACATGATAATTGGAATATGGCGCATAGGCATTATCCATCGCCTTGAACGCTTCTTTGATCAATTCTTCATGACTCATCAGATTAACCTCCTGATCACACATAAGATACAGACGATCAGAGCTCCAAACGAGCTCACCAGGACCGCCGCTGATGAAAGATCCTTGATCATGGCGATCTTTGGATCTTTTTCCATATTGAGATAATCCCCGATCCTTTCAACGGCCGTGTTCATGACTTCACTTGCGATGACGATCGTGATGCAGATGATGAAAGCCAGCCACTCATAGTGATCAAGGCGAATGATCAGACCACCAAGTATGGCAAGCAAGCCGAGGAAAAACTGTATCCTTACAGCTTTATGGCCCAGTGCATATTTCAAACCGCGAAAGGAATCCGCAAATTTTTTCTTCACTTCAGATCTCCGACGATCTTTTTCTGCAGAGAGAACATCCTTTCTTCATCTTCCTTGTTCATATGGTCATAACCGAGAAGATGCAAAAGACCGTGCACAAACAGGAAGACGAATTCCCGTTTGACGGAATGTCCGTATTCTTCCGCCTGTGAGAAGACGCGATTGCGGTTGATGAAGATGTCACCAAGTTCCACCCTGTCTTCGTATTCGACCGTATCATCGTCGTCAAGAAGCGCAAAAGAAATGACATCCGTCACCGCATCCTTTTGCCGGTAGTCCCTGTTGATCCTTTTGATCGTGACCGGACCGCAGATTATAAGGGAAAGTACATAATTATCTTCGATCTCAAGTACCTCCAGAGTCTTCTGGTAGTACTCTTCCAGCAAAGGATAATATTCCTTCAGATCGGTGTATCTGGTTTTGTTTATAATATTCAGCATACCTTCATTATACATGACTTGATTTGAACCTTAATTAATGATATATTAAATTAGCAGTCTGAAGTATAGAGTGCTAACAACATGCTAAAGGAGGAGAAAAATGGCAATTAAAGAATTTAAAACAGAGTCCAAGCGCTTGCTGGACATGATGGCCAACTCTATTTATACCAATACCGATATCTTCTTGAGAGAACTGATCTCCAACGCATCCGATGCCCTCGATAAGAGACACATCCTGTCTTTGACTGATACGAGCATCAGCTTCGATGATCCGAAGATCCATATCGACATCGATAAGCCAAACAGGATCATCACCATTTCGGATAACGGCATCGGCATGGATAGAAAGGAGCTTGAAGACAACCTGGGAACGATTGCAAAATCCGGTTCCTTCGAATTCAAGAAAGAGCTTGATGAAAAAAGTGAAGCAGATATCATCGGACAATTCGGTGTAGGCTTCTATTCCGCCTTCATGGTTGCCGACAAAGTCGAAGTCCTTTCGAAAAAGATCAATGAAGAAAAGGCCTACGAATGGCGTTCGGATATGAACGGCTATGAGATCCTGCCGGCTGAGAAAGAAGAATGCGGCACGACGATCACCCTTCATATCAAGAAAAACACCAAGGAAAAGAAATACGATCCGTATCTTGAGACATTTGAGATCAAAAACCTCGTCAAAAAGTATTCCGATTTCATCCGCTATCCGATCGAGATGATGGTCGAAAGCTACGACTACAAAGAAGACGGCAAGTCCGAGAAAGTCAATAAGCTTGAAACAATCAACTCCATGAAGCCGATCTGGAAGAAGAGCAAGAAAGAGATCAAGGATGAGGATTACGAAAACTTCTACATGCAGGAATACTACGATTATTCCAAGCCGCTGAAGACGATCCACTACAAGGTCGAAGGCAATACGTCCTATACCGCCTTGCTGTTCATCCCTTCACAAAGACCATTCAATTACTACACGAATGATTACAAGCTCGGACTCAAGCTGTATTCCCGCGGTGTCTTCATCAAGGATGAGGCCAAGGAGATCGTCTCCGATTACTTCCGTTTCATCAGAGGTGTCGTGGATTCCGATGATCTGAACCTGAACATCTCCCGTGAGATCCTGCAGCAGGATTATCAGATGAATGCCCTTAAAAAATCCGTCGACAAGAAGATCAAATCAACTCTCGAAAAGATGCTGGAGAAGGAAAGAGAAGATTACGAAAAGTTCTTCGATGCCTTCGGTTCACAGCTGAAATACGGATGTTATGACGGATTTGGCGCAAACAAGGATGAATTGATCGATTTATTGCTGTTCAAGTCATCCAAAGAAGATAAATATGTAACATTGAAAGAATATGTCTCCCGCATGAAGGAAGATCAGAAAGAGATCTACTATGCGGCTGGCGAATCGCTTGAAAAGATCAAACAACTGCCGCAGATGGAAAAAGTCCTCGATAAGGGTTATGAAGTACTTTACTTCACCGATTCTGTCGATGAATTCCTGACTTCCATCATCATGGAATATGACGGCAAGCAGTTCAAATCGATCTTAAAGGGTGACCTCGATCTCGACAGCAAGGAAGAGAAAGACGAACTCGAAAGAAAGAGCGAAGAAAACAAGGACATCCTTGCCAAGATCAAGGACCTGCTCAAAGACAAGGTCAATGATGTACGTCTGTCTTCGAGATTGAAGACCTATCCGGTCTGCCTGGTATCCGATGATAATCTCTCCATCGAAATGGAAAAGATCCTCAGACAGATGAACCAGGAAGGCGCAAAGGCCAACAAGATCATGGAGATCAATCCGGATCATGAACTCTTCAAGGCACTGAAGAAACTTGATGAACAAGGCGGCGATATCAGCGAATACGCCGGCCTCTTGTACGATCAGGCTTCTCTGATGGCTGGCCTTGAACTTGAAGATCCTGCCAAGTATGCCCTTCAGATCTCAGATCTGATGCTGAAGGCATTGAATCATTAATGACGAAGGGAACGCCAGCGCGTTCCCTTTTCTTTTTTCTTGTTTTATTAAAGCTGGTAGTCCCAGTATTTTGACATATCGCCAAATGAATAGATGCGCATCGTCTTTTTTTCAAGATTGTAGATCGCAGAGTATTGCGTCTTGCCGCGGTCAATGCCGTTTTGCGGATCCTGAACTGCAAGTTTCAGCACATCCGCTGCATAGTCCTGACTCATGCCGACCCCTCTTGTGCGGAACAGGCCGGCTTTCAGTATCTCATCCCTGCCGCAGCCATCCTTGAAAAACAGATCTTCTTTTGTGACGTAGTGGTTAGTGACGTGATCGATGTCGACACATTCCATGTGACCATCAGACCATTCGACAAGTTTGTGATCACCCGATTTGTCTGCCAGCATGATGTGGAAATCCGAACCGGCGATCGCTGACTTGACATTGAAGTCTGACATGTATGCGATCGCTTCTTTAACACTTGCGCAATTATCCAGAACCATGCGCATGAGTATCGGATGTAAGAGCGTCGGTTTCCCAGGTTCTTTTGTTTGCGGCTGTTCACTTGAGGCGATCCAGGCTTTCTGATCGGCGTGATTTACGGCCATCGATCCCACAGATGCGCTGAGCCAGTAAGGATCGGGAACTTCGCCGCCGTTTTCCAGGAAAAAGTTTGTCTTGTTTTGATTCAGCTTTCCTTCATAGCCTTCATAATCGGTCTCATTCCAGTCTGCTTTGACACCAAGTGCCAGGATCGAGATCGCCAGCCCTTCTTCATTCATGCCGTCCATACAGATCATCGGGCAAAGGATAAATGGCGATACATCGCTCTTTCCGTCATCCGCCACCCCTTCGATGTATATGCCGTTTTTGAAATCCAGCCAGAACGCATCCGCCACGGAAAGACTCTTGTATTTCGCCTTTGGATTGTTTCCTTTGACGATCACATTGATGCCGGTACGCGGATTGGATCTCTGGTTCAGATAAAAGTGCGAATAGTCATAGTTGCGGCAAAACAGGACTTCTCCTTCCCTGTTTTTCGTCACGAAAGTCGAACAGCCGGCATCGATGACCTGCTTGAATGCATCCGGCAGATCATACCAGTCGTATTCCGCTTTCATCTCATAGAGATAGCCTTTTTCATCCACCCTTTTGATCGATTCAACAGCTTCTATCTGTTTTTCATCTTTTAAATATGCGTGCGGATTCATGATCATTTTCCTTCCTTTGCGGCGAGCGATTCTCTCATTTCCTTTTGCGTATCGATGCCGATCGCAAAGAAGAGCATCATGATCGCAACAAGTGCCGGTATCCAGCCTAAGAGCGCATTGATCATATTTTGTGTTGCGGCATTCTGCATCAGACCTTCATCTGCCAATTTTGCAGAGAAGCCTGCCGCCGCCAGAGCGACCAGGAAGAGCTTGTCGACTGCAGCTTCCGCAAGCTTTGAAGCGAGCGTATCGCCGGTCGAGACCATCGCATCCAGACGTCTTCCGTTTTGTACCTCAACGATATCCGAGATCGAATTGCGGTTCGTGTTGAACAGAATGAATGTCATCGTCAGACCCATGCCGGTGAAAAAGGCGTTGATGTAGGCGTTGATGACATTGGTCGGCGCAAAGATGAACGGGATCTTGCCGATGACCTGTAAGATCGCAGCCAGAGCCATCGTTTTCTTTCTGCCCAAAAGCGTATCGATGCGCGGCGTGATGATCGAGAAGATGACCGATGCAACAAGATACACTGCCATGATCGGTGTTGACTGGCCTGAATCATTCAGGACGTAAGCGCAATAGTAAGTGATCGACGATGTCAGAAGACAGGTCGAAATGCCATAGCTCATGACATAGAACATGTTCCTGACCCAGGACTTGCATTTAAACAGCATGCGATAGGTCTCCACGATACCGATCTTTTCTTCACTCTCCTTGATCTGTTTTACTCTTTCCTTGGTCGTGAAATAGTGGATCAGACAGCCGATCATGATCAGCACGCCCATGAACAGTGCGGAACGGAATATGGCTGGCGAATCGGATGAATTGATGACTTTATGGCCTTTCAGACCGCCAAAGGCTCTGACGATCATCGGTACTGCAACTGCACCGATACCCGATCCCAGGCAGGCACCAAGTGAACGATAGGCATTGATCGATTTGCGGTCGGAATCATCACCTGAAGCCAGTGCCCCCATGCCATTGTACGGAATGCCTCTGAAGGTGTTGGCGATCTCATAGAGGAAAAAGACCGCAATGCCAAGGATGATGTCCCAGCGTTCGCTGACACCAAAATCCGTAAACAGGAGCACCATTCCAAGCGCGTATGGAACGGCAATATACAAAAGCCATGGTCTCACTTTTTCCCCGGATCTGAATTTTACATTGTTTGCCCAGACCCCAAGCAACGGATCGTTGACGATATCCCAGATCGTGCCGATCAAAACCATGTTGGATACGGCGACCGGATCGATCAGAAGGATACTGGTCAGAAAGTATTTGTAATATGTGCTTTTGAAATTGAAGACGATATTCGTTGAAGTGGAAAAGCTCATGAAACCGAGTTTTTCAAGAAAACCAACAGTCCTGCTGCTTTCTTTTTTCATATTATCTCCCCCTGTCATAATTTCTTTTATTGTAAAACAGTATGACGATCCGCTTCAAATAAAAAGGTATCCCGAAGGATACCTGTATGATCAGCTGATGATATTGCCGGCATCATCGTTGATGATATCGAGGATGCTGAGTTTCTCTTTACGCCGGTTCTGTTCTTCTTCCAGAAGTTTTCTGACTTCCAGGAGTTTTTCATTGCATTCGTATCTGAGCTTGAGCTGCTGTTTTGCGATGTCGTCATCGATACGCTTGTAGTCGCTTAAGATCCTTGCGATCTCGCCGTTGAGCAGCTTTCGTTCACCGATCAGTTTGTCAAAGTCTTCTTTCAAAGCCCTGGACTGCGCGTTGAACTTGGATGAGCTTTCTTCGATCGAAGCACGATGGTGATCTTCAAGGGCTTTCTTCTCTTCTTTGAAGTCGGAAGTCACGCTGAGATCTTCATTGTACATGTTCTCGATGAACTTGTCCTGCTCGCTCTTTGCCTTGCGGATATCAGCGGATAAGAGCGTCTGTCTTTCCCTTTCATCCTTCAGCATCGATTCGTAAGCCTCACTGAGACCCTTGATCTCTTCTTCGTACTGCGCAAGCTTGTTCTGCTTGCCGACTTCGAGTTCGCCGATCTGCTTGGAGATCTCTTCGATCGCTTCATTGCGCTTTAAGGCGAGTCCATGCAGGATCTCATTGTGTGCTTTCTCGAGAGAATCGAGTTTTTCTCTGAAGACTCTCGTTCTTTGTGCAAGATCATCTTCACCGGCTTCCTTACTGTCTTTGACAAGTTCCGGTCTGCTTCTTAGTAACGTATCATATTCCGACATCGTTGCAGCGATCTCCGTCTTGACGTTGTAGATGCGCTTGTTGTGGACATCTTCAAGTTCATGCTGCTTGTCCTGCAGCTGGACGATCTTCTCGGAAATGCTTTCGATGTAATCCTTTGTGCTGCGTACAAGGTCGTTCAGTGAAGTCTGCTTTTCGTTTTCATATGTTTCCAGCTTGGAAAGTTCGATCGCGCGCTGGTTTTCAAGATCGTTGATCTCTTTTCTCAGATCAGCACACTTGTCGTTGACTTCACTGATGTAGGATTCATACGCGTTCTTCTTTTCGTTCAGGACGTTCTGATAGCCGTTTCTGAGATTTTCAAG
The DNA here is from genome assembly GCA_002362065.1 of Solobacterium sp. UBA3303. GTDB lineage: Bacteria > Bacillota_I > Bacilli_A > Erysipelotrichales > Erysipelotrichaceae > Colivicinus. The sequence goes on along the minus strand of DESX01000027.1, from coordinate 4,856 downwards.
TTCGGAAGCGATCATCTCTTTCTTTCTGCTTAAGGAAAGTGTGAGTTCCTGGCGCTTGAATTCATTGCTCTTGAGCAGTTCGTCAAGTTCCTGCTGTATCGCCTTGGTATTGTCAGAAGCCTGGTTGTAGCGAAGGATGCATTCCTTCTCGGTATTCTGTTTCCTTGCCGCGATCTCCTTGATCAGCGTATCCAGGGAATCCTTCTTGGTCTGCAGTTCCTGTCTGTAGGCCCGGATCTTTTCTTCGTACTGCTTTTCGGTCTCGGACTGCTTGTCGCGGTATTGTCTTTCCGTTTCGTCGTATTCGTCTTTCAGCTTGTCATTGAGCTTCTGCAGTTCTCTTGCATTGGTGTCCTTGATCTGATCAAGCTGAGCGGACAGATCATTCCTGAAGGCTTCAAGTTCATCTCTTCTTCTCTGCAGTTCGCTGCTGAGTTCGTTTTCGAGATCCTCTGCTTCCTTCTTGCTTTGCAGATACTCATTTTCAGTCTGCTGATACAATGCGTCGGCATCTGCCTTCTGCGTATTGTTTTCAGCGACCACTTCCGCTTCCTTTTCATCGATCGTGCGTTTCCTTGATGCGATGAGCGAAGCTGTCTCGTTGTATTCACGCTGTTTTTCTGCATATTCATCACGGATCTTCTGCAGCTGGCTGGTCGGGATCGCTTCGTATTCTTCTGTGATGCGAACCAGATCTGCTTCCTGCTTTTCAGCCATCTGCGCAGCTCTTTCGTTCTTTTCGTCTTCCAGAGCAGCGATCTCTTCTTTGAACTGCGTTTCCTTGTTTTCCATTTCGACTCTCATGCGGCTGATCGTTTCTTTCAGCCTTTCCTGTTCGTCTTTCATGGAAGCGATCTTGTCAGCGGTGTCGGTATTGATCTCGTCAAGCTTTGCATCGATCGAAGTTTTTTCGTTTTCGTATTCTTCTTTCTTTGCTTCGTAATCCTGCTTGGCTTCTTCGATCTTTGTATCGTAGTCGCTTTCAAGCTGTTTCAGAGCTTCTTCATGAGCTTTCAAAGCTTCTTCCAGCTTCAGGGCATGTTCATTGTTTGCGGATTGTCTCTGTGCTTCAAATTCGCTTTCGAATTCATTGACTTTCGCATTGAAGGCATCATTGGCCTGCTGATGTTTTGTTTCAACATCCTTGATCCTTGCCTTATACGCCGCATCATTTTCAGAGATCTTCACTTCGATCGCAGCCATCTTGCCGTTAAGCTCCTGTCTGCGTTCAGCAATATTCTTCAGATAAGCTTCCTTGTCTTTTGAGAAGTTGAGGATCCTTGCCTGATAGTCGTTATAGTAATTCTCGGCATCCTTCTGAATACGGAGGATCTCCTTGTTCATCGTGCCGATCTGGTTCTTGATCGAAGAAATATCGTTTTCAATGCCGTCACGGATCTGCCCGTATTCCTTGCGGGTCTCTTCGAGCTGCACATCGTAGCTTTCCTTTTTGTTTTTCAGTTCAGCTTCATTGTCAGCGATATTGTGTTCCAGCTCTTTCTTCAGAAGTGCTGTACGTTCTTCGTATCTGCGGCCAAGGGAATCGAGTTCAGATTTCAATCCGTCGATCATCGTCTCGTTTTCACTCAGCTTGCCACGGTAGAGTTCTTCACGCTTATTGAAACGTTCGCTTAAGAAGGCATTGCGGTTTTCAAGCTGCTTTTCTTCTTCTTCCAGGCTTGCGGAAAGTGTATCGAGGTCAGCTTTCCTTCTCGCCCTTTCCTCTTCAAGCTTTCTGTCAAGATCAGCGGAGTATTCCTGATACTTGTTCTTCAGATCGGCTTTGAGCGATGAAAGGTTGCGCTTGAGATCGTCGTATCTTTCATTTTGTGAATCGTTGAGGAACTTCTGAAGGTCTTCAAGATCCTTGCTCTGTCTTTCGTATTCCTTGCGCTGTGCTTCGATGGAAGCGTCAAGCTGTTTTTCCTTGTTGTCGATCGAAAGATCAAGCTCATCGTTTTCTTTCAAGAGCCTGTCTTTTTCTTTTTCAAATTCTGCCTGTGAAGCTTTATAGGCATCTTCGCTTTCCTGTCTGCTTCTTTCAAGATCAGAAAGGATCGCATCTCGTTTAGCGCTGAGGGAGGCAAAGTCATTGCGGCAAGTGTTTAAAACATCGCTGATGCTGTTAACTTTTTCTTCTTCCTGTGCCTTAAGTTCACTAAGATCCTTTTCCTGTCTCCTGGCAAGTGATTCAAGCTTGTCTTCATGTTCCCTGCGGAGTGTACTCAATGAAGTTTCCAGCTCTTCAACTTCCTCATTGCCGGAAGCGATCAGTTCTTCCTTCTTCTTGGTCAAGGAATCGATGACGCCGTTCTTGTCTTCGATCAGTTTTTCATATCTTTCCTTCATCTGATCCATGCGCAGATTGAAATCATCGCTCTGGTCTTTCTTGGTCTGATGAAGCTGGCTCAGACGGATCTCGATATCGTTCTTGCTGGTCTCATAGGAAGCGAGCTCTTTTTCTTCTTCTCTTTGAATGAGTTTTTGTTTTGTCGAAAGGATCGTGTCGATCTTTTCGACGATCTGTCTGTCATGGGTCCTGTTGAGGTCTTCGTTTTCTGCGAAGCGCTTTTCAAAAGCTTTGCGCTTGTCATCGATCTTGGCCCTCTGAGCCTGGATCTGCAGCATCGCTTTTTCGTGTGTATCGTCAAGAGACAGTTTCCTGTCTTCGTATTCGCTGTTGTAATCTTCAGCCTGTTTCTGTACCTGGGCGATCTGCTTGTTCATATCGCCGATCTCATTTTTGGCCTGGACGATCTGTGCTTCGATCGCATCGATCTTCAAGGCGTAATCCTTCTTGAGAGAAGAAAGCTCATCATCGTTTTTCTGATTGATGTTTTTGATGACCTGCTCATTGGCTTTTCTGGCATCGGCGATCTTCTGCTTCAGGGAATTGATCTTTTCATCATTTTCATGATTCAGCGCAAAGATCTCCTCTTCGAGCTGTTTGATGGATTCATCGCTCTTTGCCGCAGATGAACGGTACTGTTCATCGCGGTTTTTGAAACGGGTATCCAGGAATTCCTGGCGGCCGGCTAAAAGTTCCTCTTCTTTTGACAGATTGTAATTGAGGACTTCAAGCTCCTTATTGCGTTTGTCCCTGGCAGCAGAGAATTCTTCATCTGTCTTTCCAAGATAGAACTGGTAGGCATCCTTTGCCTGCTGGTCGAGGTCTTCCACTTTGCTGCGCAAGACATCGTATTTGGTATTTCTTGTATTGTTCAGCAAGCGGATCAGCTTGTCGAGGATCTGGCTCTGGGATTCGTAGGATTCTTTCTTTACGGCAGAATCGGCTTCGAGCTCTTCGCTTCTTCTGCTGATGTCGTTGTTCAGATCTTCGTTTTCCTGAAGGCCCCTGGTTTGGGCATCTTCATATCTTCTGAGCAGATCTTCATATTGTCTGTCATGATCTGCCTTTGCCTGATCGAGCTTGCGCAGTTTGTCATTTTTCTCAGCGATCAGCGATTTGATCTCGCTGTTGTAGGAATTGAGTTTTTCCTTGCGGTCAGCGATCATCGCTTCTTCAAGAGCCTTCTGTGCTTTGAGTCTTTCGTTTTGCAAAGCAGAAAGTTCATCGGTCGCAGCGGCGTGGTCAGCCTTGATCTGCTGAAGTTCTTCATCGAGCTCGGAAAGCTGCTTCTCACCGCTGAGTTTGAGATCGCGCAGTTTTTCTTCTAATACATTTCCTTCTTCGGAATTTTTTGCGAGCAGTTCATCGTGGGCAGATTTGATCTGTTCCATCTGCTGATTGAACGTCTCTTCTTCTTCCTTCTTCTTGTTTCTGAGGTCTTTGAGACGTTTTTCGATATTGTTTCTCTTGCGTAAAAAGGCCTCTTCATCTTCTTTTTCTTCAGCGGCGATGAGGTCTTTCTTTTTTGTTTTCAATGTATTGATCTTGGAGAGGATCTCAGCATTCTGTGCTTCATGAAGCTCTTTGAGCTCCTGCTGTTTCTTTTCGAGTTTTTCCAAATCCCTGGCGGTCTTTTTGTTTTTCTTTTCAAGGTCCTGATAAAAAGCGTCCTGTCTGGCGTTCAGTGCAGAAACCTTATCTTCGTACTGGGCTCTGGCATTTTCGATCTGCCTGTTTTCTTCATCGATCGAATCATTCAGTTCTTCGATCTGTTTCTTTTTATCTTCGATCAGCTTGTCAAGCTCTTCAATACTCAATGCAGAAGCGCTCTGATTATCTTCTATCTTTTTTCCGCCAAAAAAATTCATTGGAGACCTCCAAATTCATACTATACAAAAATTATATCAAAGATAAGGGAAATATTAAACGCATCCAATTTTTTGTGTTGCATTTTTAAATCTTTATTGTTAGAATTAATAGGCACGGAATATTATTCGACACGGTTCCTTAGCCAAGTGGTAAGGCAATAGACTGCAACTCTGTGATCACCGGTTCGAATCTGGTAGGAACCTCCAGTAATGGGGATGTGGCGGAATGGTAGACGCGAGGGACTTAAAATCCCTTGGTAGAAATACCGTGTGGGTTCAACTCCCACCATCCCCACCACTTCACGAATGATATCGTGTTGCGCCAAATAGCTCAACAGGGTACAATACTGTATGGTCGTCTGCTGAGCCGTGTCCAACATTTGATTCTCGTAAACGGGATGTAGCTCAGCTTGGTAGAGTGCTTGATTTGGGATCAAGATGTCACAGGTTCGAATCCTGCCATCCCGACCATATTTGTTTAGGCGCATGGCGAGGTAGCTTAGTTGGCTAGAGCGATCGGTTCATACCCGGTAGGTCGTGGGTTCGAGTCCCACCCTCGCTACCACTTATTTGGACCCTTAGCTCAGTTGGTCAGAGCTACCGGCTCATAACCGGTCGGTCCTGGGTTCGAGTCCCCG
>DESX01000084.1:15395-24958 GCA_002362065.1 Solobacterium sp. UBA3303 | reverse complement strand
GAGGTTTTTTTGTGGAAAATGAGCATGTTTTTAGATTCGGATCCTTATTTATTTGTGTATCTTTTTGAAATGTGCGACCATAAATACAGATATAAGATGAGTTAAGCATATGGAGGTCATCAATATGAAAAAATCTGTTCTGTTTTTCTTATCTGTTTTAATTTGTTCACTTATTTTTTGCGGGTGTGGCAAAGTCTTCAACTACGACATAACGACTGTATTAGATAAGACGACGATCAAAGTCCTCGATGCAGGAGATAATGCCTATGGCGAATCCAGCCCGATCGAAGTTGGCAAAAACAGAGTACTGCAGATCGAATCCGCCCTTGAAAAAGGAAAACTGAAGATCGATTTCGCGGAAGTTACAGCAGTCGGATCGAGTGATACGTCTGATGATTATATCGTCGGGGACGTCGTTGAATCGATCACCTTAAGTCCGCAGGATAAGATGGAACTGAGCCTTGAACCGGGCGATTATCTGCTTCAGATGACGACGATCGGAGAGACAAAAGGTACGATCACGATCGAGATCGTCAAGAAGTCCTGATCTTCTTTTTGAGATTCAATTCTTTTCACAAAAGCTCTTTACACAGAGCTTTTTCTTATTTTCAGGATTAAAAATGTAATAAAATGATTGTAAAATTCCTGTAAAAGCCGGATTATTTTCACAGAACCTTATGTAAAAGCATGATATAAACACAATTGATAGGGCTTTTGTTTTAAGAAAGAAGACTCTATCATAGAAATATAGAGGTATTTCATTGGAAAACACAAATTTCTTTCTGGAATTCTTACAGCTTATGGCCGGTATCGGCATCTTCCTCACCGGATGTGAGATGATGTCAAGCAACCTGGAAGCCGTCTGTTCGGACAAGCTCAGGGAACTGCTGGCTAAAGTGTCCAATAACAAGATCGTCGGTGTACTGATCGGTACGGTCGCAACGATTGCGATCAACTCGTCCGGTGCAACCACTGTCATGGCGATCGGTTTTGTCAATGCGCATATCATCTCTTTGAAGCAGGCAGCCACGATCATCTTCGGTGCCGAGATCGGTACGACTCTGACCGGTCAGCTGGTTGCGCTGGGTATGATGGGAAATGACGGCATTGACCTGAACTTCCTGTTTTCAGCACTTGCGGGCATCGGTGTTTTTGTCACGATGTTTGCCAAAAAGGATAAGATCAAGCTCTTTGGCTTTGTCCTGACCGGCTTTGGCTTGTTGTTCGCCGGCCTCGATATGATGTCGGGTGCGATGACCGGTTTTGCGAAATCACCGGCTTTGAAAGAAGTGATCGCATCTTTGAACTCTTCATTATTGCTGATCATATGCGGAGCGATTCTGACGGCGATCATTCAAAGTTCGACCGCCATCACCTCCATTTCCATTTCGATGGCCGCTGTCGGACTGATCACGATCTCCCAGGGTATCTACCTGACTTTAGGTGCCAACGTCGGAACCTGTCTTACCGGTATTCTGGCCGGCATGAAATCGGATGGCGTCAATGCGAAGCGAACTTCCCTGATACAGCTCATTTTCAATATCGGCGGTGTTGTATTAGTCTATATCATTGATACGATCATGAAGATGGTGACGGGAGGCGGCTTAAGCTTCGGTATCATCTTTGAAAGGATGTTCCCAGGCGTACCGCATACCCAGCTGGCGATGTTCCATACGATATTCAATATCGCGTCTGTTATTATCGTCCTGCCTCTGACGGAAAAACTGGTTGAACTGACCGAAAGTCTGATCAAGGATGAACCGCCGGAAGAGAAGAAGGAACGCTTCTATTATGTCGATGAAAACATCATCACCTCCACGCCTTCGATCGCTGTTGAACAGATCAAGCAGGAGATCGTCAATATGGCCAATATCGCCATTCAGAATTTCAATATCTCGATGGATATGATCAAGACATTGAATTTCGAACGTCAGCAGGAACTCGATGACAACGAAAAACAGCTCAACTTCTTAAATATCGAACTCGTGGAGCTGATCATAAAGCTCGGCCAGAGCAAGAAACTGAACAAAGAGGATACCCGTTATCTTTCTTCGACTTACAAGACGATCGCAGACCTCGAAAGGATCGGTGACTATGCGCAAAACATCTCTGTCTACGCAAAAGAACTTGGCGAAGACAAGTTCAACGATGTGATCGTCAACGAGATGGAGATCATGCGTACGCTCATCAACAAGCTCTACCTTGAGATCATGTCTTCCTATAAAAACGATAAGCACAAGGTCAGCAAGCAGATCAAGGATCTTTTTGAGAATGTCCTCGCCTTATCAAATATCATGGTCAAAAAATACATCAAACGTCTCAATGACCATGAACTGACATCGGTGAGCAGTGGTGAGTATCTCAAGATCTGCAACGATACAAAAAGGATCAGCGAACATCTGATCAACATCATCGATACCGATTACGTTTCAACACATTAAAAATTCAATTTCAGGTATTCAAAAAGCTCCTGCGTAAAGGAGCTTTCGTTGTTTTTACGGGATTAGCCAAGGCCTGCCGTCAGATAGATCATCGTCAGCAAGGATGCGATCACAAACCAGGTCGCAAAGCAGATCGGCGGTACGAAGAGGTAACGAAGGATATTTTTGATCAGCTGCAGAGCACTTCGCTTCGTCCTTTCTTCATGAAAACGTCTTCGTTTCCCGTTTTCATCTACGGTATAGATCCATGGATTGTCGTAGATATCGATCCTTCCAAACTTGATCAGATAGATCGGGATGACCGGGACAAAGATACAGAACCAGACTGCAGAACCGCTGAGCTGTATCGATCTGAAATCAAAGCCTCTTAACAGCAAAGCAATGATCACCGGCGCAAACAGCACCAGCAGGCTTAAAACGATCATCCGCACCATCCTTCTCAAGGAAGAGAATTCATAGACGACTTCTCTTTGTTTACCGTTGATCATCCGATAAAATACCGGTTCCCTGGCGGCAGGATCCGCCTCGATATGCGGACCGCTGTTAAAGATCTGATAGCCGCTTTCCATCCTGAAGGCATTTTTTGTCGTATCCGAATACGCACATAAAAAGACGATCAGAAAGAAGAATCCGAGTATGCCGCTGAAAAGAAGTGCCATAGTTCTTTCGACTTTGAACAAAGAAAAACCTAAATAAGAAATAAGCGTGAACAAAAGTGTATAAAGGATCGCCTTTGCCCACCAGGGGATGAAGTAGAAATGCGAAGGATCTGCTGCCTTTACTGCGATCCTTCCGGTCTGCCCGTTGATCGCCGCTGCAGTCTTGCCGGTACGCAGATAGTAGGCCGGAAGAAGGACGGGCATTTCAAGCAGTTCGCCGGTATTGGTATCTATATCAAGAGCCTTAGTCTCGAGCACTCTGGACAGTGTCGGCGTATAGATCTTTGCGCTTTCTTCTTTGATACGCTTATTTAATTCTGTTTTTGAGACGTTATCGACTTTGACTCTTTGTCCGGCAATATAGCCAAAATCAAAGCCATCCATTTTCTTGAGATCATAGGGTTCCATGCCTTCAAGAAGCAGATTGTCAAACTGCCCGGAAGAGTTGACGAACGCCTCATCGAAGTAACCCATGCAGCTGTACAGTTTTCCGCCGTCGATCCTTCTCACAGACATGCCCATAGGACCTTTCAGGAATTCGTAAGGCAGATAGTAGCCCTGAAGCTCACTGATATGAGCTGAGAGCTCCTTTGCCTCTTTTTTATTTCTGTTTTCCTTGCACCAGCTGGAAAGAAGTTCCTGCGCCTGTTTTTTAGTGATGTCAAAGCCGATGATGGCTTCCGGGATATTCTGTGCCTTGACGTATTCTTCTCTCACCAGGGCTTTTTCACAGAAAGGGCAGCTGCTTAAAGCCTCATCTTCTTCAAAGATGAGCTCTGCGCCACAACCACTGCATACCGCCTGTTTCAAAGGATAAGCACCGATCGTATCCTGTATCTTTTTGTGCTGCAGTTTTCTAAAGCCTTTCTTTTCTTCGATGGCTTGGGAAACGCTGACATTTGAGCTGCAATAGGAACAGGTGTACTGGTGCTTTCGGATATCATAACGGGCAGCTGCACCGCAGTTTATACAATGGATGTCGTATATCCTTTTTGCACTGCTATTATTTATTTCCGTCATCTGTCTTTATTGTACCTTTTTTGAAACGTTTATGGAGGAAGACGTTTTTAAGTAACACAGAAGCAATATCGAAGCTGCTTTTTAAATCGTGAAATATAATATAGACAAAGGATACGTCTGTAAAAGACGATGGAGGTAATATGATCAAGATCTATGGCATGCCGACCTGTCCGTATTGCGATTACGTGCACGAACAGATCAAGGGCAGAGAAGATGAATTTGAATACATCAACATCGGAGAAAACATCCGCAATCTTTCCGTGTTTATGAGACTCAGGGATACTGATCCGGTCTTTGACCATTGCAAGCAGATCGGTGATGTCGGTGTTCCGGCTTTTGTATTTGAAGATGGCAGAGTCTCGATCGATCCGGCGGATGCCGGACTCATCGAATATGGAAGCAATATCTCCTGTTCGATCGAAGATCACAAAAACGGCAGAAAAGGCTGTTAGTCGTTTTTAAAAAATTCATTTGAAGAAGCTTCATGAAAATGAAGTTTTTTCTTTGCGAAATTTTACGTTAGAATTTAAATAGAAAAGGGCAATAATGAAAAAGAAAACGATCAAGATCATAGGGATAGCGGTATTGCTGGCGATGCTTGGCATATCATCATTCGTACTGCCGGATTTTATTCAGAAAGAACGCATTCGCAGGCAGGAAGAAGAAGCCACTTTACGGGCGAAAGAAGAAGCGGAGCGCATTGCGGCAGAAAAAGAAGCTGCCAGACTGGCGGCCGAGGAAGCCAAACGCAAGGCAGAAGAAGATAGGCGGACAAGAAATCCTCTGAGCGGACTTGCGATGAAAGAAACAGCGATCGGCAAACGGCCGGTTGCCTTCATGGTCGAAAACACACCGCCTGCCCGTCCGCAGTGGGGCATGGACGACAAAAACTATTCTCCTGATATCATTCTGGAAGCGGAAGTTGAAGGCGGCATCAGCCGTACGATGTGGCTTTTTGCGGATATGACGTCTCTGCCGGAGCTGATCGGACCGATGCGCAGCGCGAGACCTCCATATGTGCGCTTCTCTGAACTCTTTGATGCAATCTATGTGCACTGGGGACAAAGCGATTCGGCCGGGACTTATATCGGCGCAAGTGATGTCATAGCCAGGGATGGTGTCGACAACATCAACCAGCTTCAATATCGCGGCCAGGTGGAACTGTTCGGAAGGAACAGGGAAAGAGATGTGGCGATCGAACATACCGGTGTCGTCTATACGAAGAACCTGCCGAAGGCGATCGAAGAATACGGTTATCGAACAGAGAGGAACAATGATCATTTCACAGCCTTTGAATTTACGGATGAGCCTTTGACGGTAAGCGATACGCCATGCAACGATCTGACCATCACCATATCTTCACGCAGCTGGGTCAAACACTGGACCTATTCAAAAACAGATCAGTTGTATCACACGACTGATTTTGAAAACGATCTGTCCAGGAAAAATATCATCATCCTTTACGATCAGACCGAATATATCACTAAGCCGGGTGCCTATTTCTCTTATTGCAACTATCGCCTTGAAAACGGTACGGGCATGCTGGCAAGCCAGGGAACGATCATGGACATCACCTGGAGTGCTGAAAAAGGAAAACTGGTCATAAAAGATCCGGATGGAAAGATCATCGCTTTGAACCGTGGCAAGACTTACATTGCCTGGATCTCTGAAAATCTGGGCGGTGACGTCGTGATCAATTCCTGAAATAAAGCTCAGAAAACACATTTTTCTTAGCTGAGATAAAATTTATCATTCAAAATGGAAAGACTCTGCTATTATAGGTACAGAGTTTTTCTTTTATGCAGCAAACAGGAAAAACGAAAGAAGACAGGTAAAGGATATCGATATGAAAAAAGTCATGGTTTGCGGCTGCGGCGTACAAGGTTCTACGATCTGCAGAAAACTGGATCTCGAAGAAAATATTGAAGAAGTGATCTGTGCGGATTATGATCTGGAAGCTGCAAAAGCAGTCTGTTCCTTAATGAAAAAAGGAACACCGGTCAGAGTTGATGCATCGGATATCGAACAGATCAAAAAGGCGGCTCAGGGCTGTGAGCTTCTGGTCAACGTCATGCCGATACAGTTTGGCGTCAATATGCTGAAAGCGGCAATGGAACTTGGCTGCTGTTATCAGGACCTGGCTGCGATCGAAAACGTTCCGGAATGCATGGATGTCGATCCATACAACCGCTGGATCGCAGGCATCCGCTATATGTATAACGAGTATGGAAAGGTCTTTGCACAAAACGGCACGACGGCGATCATCGGTACAGGTTCAGCACCGGGCGTGATGTGCGTCATGGCGAGAAAATGCGTGAGCGAACTCGATTCCTGCGATACATTAAACATGATGGTCTATGAAGGTGTGGAAGCCAAGCGTTTCCTGCCGTTTTGGTGGAGCACCGACGTGGCGCTGGCGGATATGCAGGAAGATGCATACGCCTTAAAAGATGGACAGATCGTCCGTACGAAGCCGTTCTCTCACAAGATCTATCGAAACTGGCCGGAGTACGACATGAAGCCGGTCATGATGTGTGAACATGCCCACGATGAGCCGGTCTATGTGGCATTCAACTCCGAGAAATATTTCAAGGGCTGCAAAAACGCCTACTTCAAATACGGCGGTGTCGGGATCGAATTCTCAGAACCGCTATACCGTTCAGGTCTCTTGAGCTGGAATGAAGAAGAGATCGACGGACAGGAAGTCATACCGCACGACGTGATCCTGAAACATGTCCCGCTTGCACCAAAAGATCCTGAACAGATCAAAGAGATCATCGATGAAGGACTTGTCTCTGACGGCGGTGCATTCGTCATCGAAGCCTATGGCAAAAAAGACGGGAAAGATGTCATAGTCGAATTGCATCTGACTGCGCCAGGCCTTGTCGAATCCTATGAAAAAGCCAGAATGACTTCTGAAATGTATCTGACCGGCCAGGGTGCCTTCCTGTATACGAAACTCTTTGTCAACGACATGATCGACCAGAAAGGTCTGATCTCTTCCGATATGCTGAGTGACAAGCAGATCGAACAGTACATCGAGTGGGCAAAAGAGCTTGGCATCACCTATACGATGGAGATCAAAGAGGGAAGCGTCCCTGCGGATCTGAAATAATACAGTTCATTATATGAAACGAAGACAGCATCTGCTGTCTTTTCAATACTTCAAAAAAAATACATGAAGATCGTATCTGATGTTAAAATAGTTACGTCAGTTAGTGAATGCTAACTTAATGAATCGGAGGCCTTTATGGCAAAACAGGTCAGATATTTCAGACAGATCGTTTCCCATCTGAATGAACGTTATGGAAGCGAAAAGACGGATCGCATCATGGACAAGGCTTTGAAAAGATACGATGAGATCCTTGAAGAAAACAAGAATGAGCCAAAAGAATACCATATGCATACTCTCGAAAGGATCTATCCGGCGATCTCGATGTTTGATGCGATGACTGGAGAAGGGATCAGCAGGGAAGAGACTGCTTCTTTCCTGATCGACTATTACAAATGGCGCTCTTCAAAACTCGCACCTGCCATGAAAACTGTTTTTAAGATCCCCGGTCTTTATAAGATCGTTCCGAAATTCTTTATGAATATGACGAATAAAAGCTTTGGTCCTAAGGCGGGCTTTTCTTCCAAAGACCACTCTCTCAGTAAGACTTCCATGAGCTTCAACATGACAAAATGTCCTTATAACGAAAAATGCAGGAACTATGGCTGTCCGGAGATCGTAAGAGGCTTTTGCGATGCGGATGGCATCTGCTATGGAAACATGCATCAAAAGCTTTCCTGGGACAGGACTAAGACGATCGGTTATGGCTATGATGTATGTGATTTCAAGATCAGCATCAAAGAGTAAAGATCATAAAAACGATCTTCTGATCTGTTCAAGGAAACGCTGGGCGATCGGCGTAAAACTCTGATACTTGTTGTAGATGAGATATTGCCTGATCTTTAAGGCCGGTGTCAAAGGCCGGAAGGTCAGTCCGCTTTGAGCGGATGTATCGATCAGATGCTCAAAGGTCAGAAGGCAGCCAAGACCTTCCTTCGCGAATAAAGAACCGTTGTAGGAAAGACGGAAGGATCCTTCGAGGATATAATCGGAGAACGCATCTTTTGCCCATGGTTCGATATCGTTTTTCCAGGACTGTTCCGAACAGAATAATGGCAGACCCTTAAGGTCCTCAGCATTGAGAGACCTTTTTTGTGCAAGGGGAGAATCAGCCTTCATCACCACGCCAAAGCTGTCCGCTTCAGGTAAGACGAGGTATTCATATTTGCGGCTGTTCGGTGTCTCACAGATCAGCGCAAAATCCAGAAGTCCCTTGTCGAGTTTTTCGGTGACCTGTTCCGTGTCACCGCTGCTGACGTGATAGCGAAGGCCCGGATATTTCTTTTTGAAAGCGGCGATCTCTCTGGCAAGATAAGAGACCTGATAGGACTCCGCAAGGCCAAAGTAGATATCACCGGATGTTGCATCATCAAGAAACAGGAATTCCTGCTGTATCTTGTCAGCCATGCTGATCAGATCCTCTGCCCGGTCTCTTAAAAGAACACCTTCCTCTGTGAGTTCGATCGAAAAGCTGTGCCGTATAAAAAGCTTCTTTCCTAGCTCCTCTTCCAGCAGGCGGATCGTTTTGGACAGGGCAGGCTGCGATATGTGTAAGGATGCGGCTGCTTTTGACATGTTTTCCTCTCTTGCGACCGCAAGAAAATAACGCAATGAACGGATCTCCATAATTTTCTCCTAGATATAAAGAATAGTTATATCATGATATAAATTATAACTATTAGCGTCATTTATTTCCACTTGTTAAGATGAAGGTGAAAGAAGGACAGGGTATATGAATGACCTGAAAACAGACCTTCTGAATGCAGGACTCAATGAAGAAAAGATCGATCTGTTTCTGAAACTCGAAGGAAAAGAACTGCTGAACGAACTGAAGAAACAAAGAGCTCTTCAACTGGAAAAGATTCACGAGGAACAAAGAAAGATCGATCGCCTTGATTATCTGATCAGAAGGAAAAAGGAGGAAATATGAAAAAAGAAGAACTGAAACTGACTGACAAGTGGGACAAGACATTTGAAAAGAGTGAGAAAGTCGATCATTGCAAGGTGACTTTCACTAACCGCTATGGCATCACGCTGGCTGCGGATATGTATACGCCGAAAAATGCGGAAGGAAAGCTTGCGGCCATCGCTGTCTGCGGTCCGTTTGGCGCAGTCAAGGAACAGTGTTCCGGACTCTACGCACAAACGATGGCAGAAAGAGGATTTCTGACCATTGCCTTTGATCCGTCCTTTACCGGCGAAAGCGGCGGCAATGTCCGTTATATGGCTTCTCCGGATATCAATACCGAAGATTTTATGGCGGCTGTCGATTTCCTTTCGTTGAATGAAAAGGTCGATCCGGAAAGGATCGGTATCATCGGCATCTGCGGC